>QHTX01000048.1:0-520 GCA_003220975.1 Gemmatimonadota bacterium
CGACGCTTGGGCGAAGGCATCGCCGTATGCCGAAGCCGCGGCGCCGTACAGGCCGGCGCGCACCGCGTTGAGCGCATGGAGCGCGCGCAGCAGCCCCGGAAGCTGGGGCGCCGGGTAATAGACCTGCTGCTTCACCTGCCCATCCCGCGCTACCACGACGAGGTTTTGCGGCGCGATGAGGACGAGCCCTGCGGGCCGGATCTCCATGTCGACCGGATCCTCGTCGCCCTGAAGCTTGATCTCGCCGCCCAGCGCGCGGAAGGTGCCGGCGTTGCGATCCACCGCGTACAGCCGGTGGTCGTGGCTCGCGAAGACATAGAGCATCGTCCCCTCGACGGCATGGTGCAGGGAGTACCGCGCGGCATTGTAGTCGTCCGGATTCCCCCCCCACGGCTTGCCGCTCTCGATCGCGTCCTTGAACTTGGGCTCACCCGAGGCGAGATCGATGACGTTCACCTCGGCGTTCGTCGCCGGGTCGGGGCGCGAGATGTAAAGCAGGCCCGCCGGCGTGAGCTCGGCG
>QHTX01000048.1:562-8168 GCA_003220975.1 Gemmatimonadota bacterium
CTTGATCTTCACGTCCTTCTTGAGGCGCAGCGTCGCCGTAGCCACGTCCAGCACGTTCACGAAGGTGCGCGACTCGGCGTCCACCGCCAGCACGGCGGAGCCGCCGGCGATCATCGCGTCCGTCACGGTGCCACGCATGCGCAGCGGCTTGTCGGCGATGGTCGTTCCATCTTCGTAGCGCGCCACGTTCAGCCCTGTCTGCACGACGCCGTTGATGATGCGCACGTTGCCCGTCGCCTGATTGGCGGGCGGTGATTCCGGGAGGATGATGATCCCGCTGGGGTGTTGCACGATGCCGTGCACCCAGCCCTCGATCGTCGGCGGCTTGGTCCACAACGCCTGACCGTCGGCGAGGCGGTAGGCCATGAGCCGGTCGTCGAAGCTCACATAGACGCGGTCGGTCTTGTCGAGCGACGGGTAGAGCCGCACGTGGCGCGCGGGGTTGCCCGCGCGGGCGGTGGGCAGGGTCGCGGACCACCGCATCGCGCCGGTCCGCGCGTCCAGTGCCCGTAGACCCGTCAGCGTGTGGACGACGATCATGTCGGGCCCAGCCTGCAGGACCTCCAGCGCGGTGGCCTCGGAAGCAGCGGTCACCAAGCGCTGCATCAGGCCACCCAGCCCCTTCTTCTGAGGCTCGGTCTGCTCGAACAGCGCCTCGTTCGCCCACCGCTGGGCGCCTGTCGCGAGATCATATAGCGCCACGACCGGCGGCCCCCCTCCAGGCGCGCGCCGCCCGTGGACGAGCAGGGTGCCGCTCTGCGGCAGCACGCGGCGGGTGACGATTTGCGCCAGGTTCAGGCGCCGGGAGTCGAACACGACCGAGCCGGTCACCGGGTCAAAGATCAACAGCAACCCCGGGCGCGCCGCCTCCATGAGCAGCGACCCCTCGACCATGCGGACGCTGTCGGGCGGCAACCCGCCCAGCTCGGGCTTCTCCCACGTGACCTGGCCGCGCTCGATATCGACGCCTGAGAGCGCGGCGTCGGTCGACACGAGGAGCGCGCCCGCCGGCGTGACCTGCTGCCAGCGGATGTCCCCCTTCATCCTCAGCGTCCACGCTGCGGTCGCGCCGGAAGGGGTGGTCTGGGTGGGCGCAGCGCCCTGAGCGCCGGCCGCCGTGTGGACCGCGATGACCAGAGAGAGCGGCAGGAGCATGCGACGAGCAGACACCGCGGCCATGGCGATCCTCCCGTGGACAGGCGGAACGAACGGCCCCTATATCCCCCCAGCGCCAGCAGGAGCGCAAGAGCGGGAAGGCTTGCGACCTATCGCCGTGCGGCCGCTGAGCGAGGCGCGTCCGGTCGCCACTCCACCTGTCCGGGCCGGGTCTCCACGTACCCTTCGTATCCGCAGGCACAGGATTCCGTCGTCCGGCCCTGGCGGTCGCTGCCGAACTGGAGGGATTGGTGGCATTCCCGACAGCGGGGCGCACCGCCGTCCGTCACCATGCCGGCGCGTCCCAGTCTCAGCCGCGACCGGTTCACTTGTGCCGGAAGGTGATGCGCCCGCGAGTGAGGTCGTACGGGGACACGGCGAGAGTGACCCGGTCGCCGGCGAGCACGCGGATGCGGAAGCGCCGCATCTTGCCCGCAATGGTGGCGAGCACGTAGTGACCGTTCGACAAGTGGACGCGAAACGTGGTATTGGGCAGCACGTCCTCCACGATACCGTCGATCTCTATCGCTTCTTCCTTGGCCATCGGTACTCCGTCCGTGAAGGACTTCGCCAAGACAAAGGCGGGACCGGCGCATCGGCCAAGTCCCGCCTTGACTCTTGCTGGTGCCGGCACGCAGGGGCGTGCCGCGCGTGCCCGGAAGGCTAGTCGGATGTCAGGGTTAAGTCAAAGGGGGAGGCGATGGCGCTCGTCCGCCGACTTTTCCTGAGACTCGAGTTCGTTCAGCGCCGTCCCGACGGCCGCCGCGCGCTCTCGCTCAGTGCTGCGGAACACGTCTTGGACGCTGCTGCCCCGCACCACCCGGTATTCACGCGCGCCGACCCCGGTGTGCGGCCGGACGTACTGCCGCACGTCCCACTGCTCCTTCCCCGGACACCGTGGGTAGGAGTCGGCCATGTGGGACAGCTCCTCGTCCGTAAGCACCGCGCCCTGCAGGCCCAGGAGGACGCGGAGGCGACTCTGAAAGTCGCTGGTCTCGATGCTCATATCACTCCTCACTATTCCCCAGTGGGTCCCTGAGATTCGGCGGCCGCGTCGGCTTCCTCCTTGTCATAAACTGCCAGCTATCCCGCCGTCAGTCCAGGCGGGTGTGGCGCCGACGCAACGCGCAGCGGCACGAGGTTGCGCCGAGTTGCTCTGGCGACTCCCTGGCACGTGAGATGCGAATTCCTTACCGGGCGCATCGCCGAGCGCCGGCAAGGAGGATCGTCGCAGGGGCAGTGCCGGGAGGGAATCCAACCGCAGCCTGGAAAACAACCGACGCAGAGGAGAAAAACCCTGCCACCACCTGTTCGTTTGCTGCCCCCACCCTTCTCGCTCAGGCCACGGCCAACGAACGCAACTGTCCGAGTAGTCGCGGCATAGCCGAGGCCATACCGCCGTTCGTCGGGTCCGGCAAGGCTCCGTTCAGCCCGAACCAGAGCCTGTGCCTGCCGCAGCTGGCGCCGACGCCGACCGGGCTGAGCCCGCTGGCGTTCATCGTCCAGGGAGTGGAACCCGGCGCCCGCGTCGACGCTCAAGGGACCGCTTACGTCGTCTCGATCCGCGGTGTCCCTGGAGGCGTAGACCTGTGGCGCTGGTCCAAGACGCTGGACGGGCCGCCCAACAGCAACCGCACGCTGCCGTTCAAGTACGAAGGCCAGCCCGATAATTGCGGCATCTTCAGCTTCACGAACGGTGGGTGCGCCAACAATGTCGGCACGCCTGAGAATCTCGGCGTCGCGCCCGGCGGCGGCGATGCCGACATCGCGGTCAATGCAACGGATCCCGCCAACTCCTCCATTCCCAACGTTGCGCTCACCAGCCTGACATTGGCACCCGGAGTGACGGGCACGCATTCCACCGATCGCGGGGACAACTTCACTGCACCGAACGTCGCGGAGGCGCTGATTCCCGGGGACGACCGTCAGTGGAACGATGCCATCGACCCAAAGACGGTCTACCTCATCTATCACGACGTCGCCACCTTCAACATCGACGTGCAGCGCTCGACGGATGGGGGCGTGACGTACGGCGCAGCGCTCGGCGAGGCGATTGATGCGGCGACCTTCCCGGCAGCGGGTGACGTAACGCCGACCTCGACCGCCAACCTCGCGGCGCAGATCAAAGTGGACCTCAGCAATTGCGCCAGCCGCAGCAACTTGTACCAACTGTTCGTCGAGCCGGACAACGTCTCGGAAAACACCGGCGGCCAGCCGATGCGTTCCGCCTACGTGGGCGTTTCCCTCGACGCAAAGCTGGGCCTGCCGACGTTCACGTTCACCGATTACAAGATCTACACCGGCCCCGTGGGAGCGACGAATGGCAACATATTCCCGGCGCTGGCGGTAGATCAATTCGGCTTTCTCTACGCCGTCTGGTCGGACAACAGCAACGTCTTTTTCACCTCGTCGAGCAACCTCGGCAGGACGTGGACGCCGGCTCGGGTCGTCAATAAGGGCGCGACCAAGGGCAGGGCCAACGTCTTCCCCTGGGTGGCGGCCGACGCCAATGGCCACGTGGTGGTGGCGTGGCTGGGAGCCGACAAGGCCGGTAATTCGAACGACCGGGCGGTGATGGAGCCGGGCCACACGCCGGAGGACAACGGTCCCTGCACCGACGGAACCTCCACCTGCATGACCAAGTGGGCACAGTGGAACGTCTACGTGCTGGAGACGGTCAACGGCCATGCCGCAACCCCGACCTTCAACCAGTTCACCGCCAGCGATCATGTGATCCACCGCGGCACGATTTCGACCGGAGGGTTGGGCGGAGGCGCCGACCGCAACCTGGCCGATTTCTTCCAGGTGGCGCTCGATCCGCAGCACCGCGCCAACATCGCCTTCGCCGATGACCACGTCGTGAGTCCGCTGTCCCTGCGGCGCACGGGCACTGACAACCCCGACGACCCGGTATCATTTCGTGTCGGCGTACCCTACTTCACCTACCGGCTGCAGGCACCGGCGGGAGTGGTCACCACAGGCAGCTGTGCCGCCCCGTAACGCGGCCAGCTGATTCGACGACCAAGCCTCGCTGTGACTTCCCCAGCGAGGCTTTTTCGTGCAGCTTGTCGCTGAACCTATGCCTACGACTCGCTCCCCTAGGAGCCCTGAGGTCACCATGCGCCACCCCGCTCTCCTGGCATTTGCCGGTGCGCTCCTCGCCTCGATCGTGACGTTGGCGCCACCCCTGTCCGCGCAGGCCCTTGGACAGCGCAGCCGGGAGCAGATCAAGGCGTCCTATGACGCGCATCAAGGTGACTTCGACTACCTGCTCGGCGATTGGGAGTTCACCTCGGTGAGTCGCGAGTTCGGGAAGGGCCACGGATACTGGAGCGCGGTGCGCCTCGCCGAGGGGGCACAGATCCTCGATGAGTACCGGGTCGTCGGCGACAGTGGAGAGACCTATTACGCGTCTTCGACGCTGCGGGCGTACAACGCCGTGCTCGATCAGTGGGAGCTCGTCTCGGCGGAGTCGGGCACCGGCCTGCAGAATGTCGGCACGGCACACCGCGTCGGGGCGGAAATGCACATCGAGCAGAAGTTCGGCGTGATAAGCCCGAACCCCTCCCTCTGGCGGATCCGGTACTACGACATCCGGCCGGATCGCTTCTCCTGGACCGGCGACCGCTCCACGGACGGCGGCAAGACGTGGACCACGAACTGGCTGCAGATCGAGGCCCGCCGCATCGGGCCGGCGCGGTCCCTGGGGCCGCTGGCACCGGCGAAGCGATGAGCGATCCCGAGGCGGCGTTCGTCGAGGCCGCGTGCGCCCCGCGGGAGTCCGGACACGCGGGATCGATCGCGATCGCCGCTGTCCACCAGTCATTGCACGAGTAACAGGAGGACGATGAATGTCCGAGAGTCCCTGCGCGCACCTCGCCGCCATCACGAGCGTGAGGCAAGCGAAGCAGCGGGAGTGCGCGGAGTGCGTGAAGATGGGAGCCCAGTGGGTGCATCTGCGGACCTGCCAGCAGTGCGGGGCGACGCTGTGCTGCGACAGCTCACCCAACCAACACGCCTCGAAACATGCACGCGCCACCGGCCATCCCGTGGTCGCCTCGTCGGAGCCGGGCGAGCGCTGGCTGTACTGCTATCCGGACGACGGCTTTGCGGAATACTGAATTGGAGCAGAACGGGATCCCTCTGACCAGGAGACTACGATGACACGCACCACCACGGGCCGGGAACCGGCCGTCGCGGCTCACGACGGGCGGCTCTATCCCACGAAGAACGATCTGCCGGAGGCCGCCCGGCGCGAGGCGATCGGGCTCCTCAACCAGCGCCTCGCCGACTGCATCGACCTGCAGACGCAATGCAAGCAGGCCCACTGGAACGTGAAGGGGCCCACCTTCATCGCGCTTCATAAGCTGTTCGACGAGGTCAACGAGGCGGTGGAGGAATACGTGGACCTGCTCGCCGAGCGGGTCGTGCAGCTCGGGGGCATCGCCGAGGGAACCGCGGGAGTCGTCGCGGAGCGCTCCACACTCGTCGACTATCCCCTGGCGCTCTCGTCAGGTGCCGAGCACGTGGCCGCCCTGTCGGACGCGCTCGCCATGTTCGCCCGCACGGCGCGACTCGGCATCGAGGAGATGAACGACCTCCAGGACGCCGGCAGCGCCGATATCCTCACCGAGATCTCTCGCGGCGTGGACAAGTGGCTCTGGTTTGTGGAGGCGCACCAGCAGGGAGCGTGACGTTCGAGGAGCGGCCATGTCCATCCGACCCATCAAGCGCATCAGCCAGGCCCAGCCCACCATCGAAGGCGCGGGCGTGAAGTTGCGCCGGGCCTTCGGGTTCGGGAGCACCGGCGACTTCGATCCCTTCCTCCTCTTGGACGACTTTCGCAACGAGAACCCGCAGGACTACCTCGCCGGATTCCCGTGGCACCCCCATCGGGGGATCGAGACCATCACTTACGTCCTCCGCGGGTCGGTGCAGCACGGCGACAGCCTGGGCAACCGCGGCTCGCTCGGCGCCGGCGAGGTGCAATGGATGACCGCGGGGAGCGGCATTCTCCACCAGGAGATGCCGCAGGGTGATCCCCAAGGCCGGATGCACGGCTTCCAGTTGTGGGCGAACCTCCCGGCGTCCCTCAAGATGACCGCGCCCCGCTACCAGGACATCGGGGCGGGCGCGATCCCGGAAGTGACCGACGACGACGGTACTCGCGTCCGGGTGATTTGCGGCAGCTTCTGGGGCAAGACCGGCCCGGTGGAAGGCGTGGCCGCCGATCCCCGCTACCTCGATGTCTGGGTGCCGCCCGGCCGGCTGCGGACGCTGCCGGTCGAATCATCGCGGCACGCCTTCGCCTATGTGTTCGAGGGGGGCGGCCGGTTCCGCGACGCCTCGGCGCCCCGCGGCGTCCAAACGGAGTGGGTCGGGACTGCGCGCGGCGGGAGCGGCGGGGGGGATGCGGCACCGGACGAGGCCGGCAATCGGTCGCTCGTGCTGTTCGACTCGGGCGACGAGATCAGCGTGCAGGCCGGCGCTGCCGGGATCCGGTTCTTGCTCGTCTCGGGCCGACCGATCGAGGAGCCCGTGGCGTGGTACGGGCCGATCGTGATGAACACCGAGGCGGAGCTGCGCCGCGCCTACGCCGAGCTGCGCGACGGCACGTTCATCAGGTGAGCCTGTTGTGACGGGCGGGGGGAATCTCGTGGTATCAACAGTACAGGGTCTCTGTCCCAGGAGGTACCGCATGACGACCTCTGGCTTGGTCCGCGCAGTCCATGTTTCCCTCCTCGGTGTATCGCTCGCGACGCTGGCGCCGCCCGGCGCAGCCCAACTCATCCAGATCCGGACCGTGCCCTTCGCGCAGGGCGACCAGTTCTCGATCTTCCCGTCCAACAACCTGGGGATGGGCGGCGTGTCCATCACGGTCCCCGACACGCTGCTCGACCCCTTCACGAACCCGGCCAAGGCGGCGCGACTTGCGGGCGGGCGGTTCTTCAGCGCCCCCACCGTCTACGGTCTGTCACGCGACGCGGGCGGGGGGCGGACGCTTCCGCTCGGGACCATCGCGACCGCGGGACCCTGGTACGCCGGGCTGGCCCTCGCTCTGCAGCAGATCGACGCGAGCCGGACGCCCTCCTTCTCGGGACCCGTGCCCCTGGCCCGATTGAACGCCGCGCCGACGGTGGTCGACGCGGGGCCCGACCCCCGATCCTACGGCAACCAGTACGTGTTCGGGCTCGTGGGGAGGCGACTCGTGAACGGGCTGTCCGTCGGGGGTAGTCTGCACTGGGCGCGGCTCAACGCGCTCGACGGCGTGGACCTCCTCTACCCCGGCAGCGTGCACCTCAAGCAGTTCGGGCACGACGTGGATGTTCGCCTCGGGGCCCTGAAGGAATGGGCCGACGGGCAGTCGCTGGAAGCACTCGTCCTCCAGGACCGCTTCGCGATGACGCATGACGTGTCGTACCTCGATCTCTTCTGGGACCCCGGCACGCAG
>QHTX01000049.1:0-1320 GCA_003220975.1 Gemmatimonadota bacterium
GCCGCAGTGCGGGCCGCTGTGGATACCGTCGTGCCTGCCGAGTACTTCACGGACGGCACGCAGCGGCCTCGGTTCAAAGGGGCGTTTCAACCACGTGTCGGCATGTCGTACACTCTGGATGAAGACGGACGGACGACCGTGTTCGGCGGCTTCGGTGTGTACTTCGACCGGGACCTGTACGACAACGTCGCGATCATTGAGCAATACAATGAGCAGCACCCAAACTACAACTTCTTCTTCTTTACAAACCCTGCCGATTCCGCGGCGGGCAAAGTTCGGTGGAATAACTCATACCTGAGCAAGCAGGCACTCCTGGCCCTCCTCGCCAGCGGCCAGGCCGGCAAGCCGGAGGTCGAGCTCGTCGCCAACGACACCAAACCGCCCAGCTCTCATCAGTGGAGCGTTGGCGTGCGGCGGCTGCTGGGCCCCTACGCAGTGTCGGCCACCTACACCGGGGTGCGGAGCTACCACGGCTTCACCTACATGTGCCACAACGCCTATCGCACCAGTGTGCCCACGCAACCGACCCAATGCTTTGCGTCCCCAGCGCCGGGCTTGATCGGCAACGTCTTCCTATCGAGCGACCAGGTGCGAACCTGGTACGACGCCGTCTACCTGCAGGCACAACGACCCTACTCAGCGGCGTCTCACTGGGGCGCGGGAGTCGCGTATACCTGGGCCAAGGGCACCCAGATCGGCGGCGACTTGTTCAGCTTCGACTTCCGGTTCCCGACCGATTACCCCCGCTACTCTTCCCCAAACGTGCAGCGCAACACCGTGGTGGGGAACTGGATCGTGGACGTGCCGTTCGGCGTCCAGTTCAGCGGGCTGCTCACGCTCGGCTCGGGAGTGCCATATCAGATAGGAGGTCCGGAGAACAGAGCCTTTCCCCCGAAGCAGAACCTCATTCTTGGACACGCGTTTGCGTTCAGGGACGTAGACGTGCGGCTCCGGAAGCAACTGCCCACGTGGGGGACGCAGGGAGCGGACCTGACGCTCGAGGTGTTCAACGTGTTCAACTACCAGAACCTTGGCTGCTGGGGTGGCAACACTCCGTTCTGCATCGCATACGGCTCCAGGCGGCTGCAGCTGGGCGCGGGTTATAGCTTCTGACCTTTCACCACCGCGGGCCACCGGTGCGCCAGCACCGGTGGCCCGCGCGACAGGGTCGCGATATCGTCCCAGCATGACCTATAGCGCCGCCGCGCTCGCCGCGGCCCTCCTCGCCGCCTGTGCCTCGAACCACCCCACCGGCCCGCCGCCCCCAGACTCGGCGCAAGCGGTGGGCTTTCTGGACACGCTCGAGCAGCGGACGTTCCA
>QHTX01000049.1:1399-5106 GCA_003220975.1 Gemmatimonadota bacterium
GCCGTCGGGTTCGCGCTCACCGCCTACCCGATCGGTGTGGAGCGCGGCTACGTCACGCGCGCCGCAGCGGCACAGCGCGCCCTCACCACGCTGCAGTTCTTCTGGAGCGCTCCCCAGAGCTCCGCGGCCACGGGCGTCACGGGATACAAGGGGTTCTTTTACCATTTCCTCGACATGAGCACCGGGCAGCGCTTCGGCACGGTCGAGCTGTCCACGATCGACACCGCGCTGCTGCTCGCCGGCGTGCTCACCTGCCAGTCGTACTTCACGAACCTCTCGGACTCCGTCGAGACCGCGATTCGCACGCTCGCGGACTCGATCTACCGCCGCGCCGACTGGCAGTGGGCGGCGAACCACGCACCCGCGATCACGCTCGGCTGGACTCCGGAGAACGGGTTCATGCCGTACGACTGGCGTGGCTACAACGAGGCGATGCTCGTGTACATCCTGGCCTTCGGCTCGCCGACGCACCCCGCCGATTCCACCGGCTGGGCGGCGTGGACCTCCACCTACCAGTGGGGCACGTTCCAGGGACAGACCTACCTCGGTTTCGGGCCGCTGTTCGGGCACCAGTACTCGCACGTGTGGATCGACTTCCGGGGCATCCAGGATGCCTACATGGCCGCGCACGGGATCGATTACTTCGAGAACTCGCGCCGCGCGACGTACGCGCAGCGCTTCTACGCCATCGCCAACCCGGGCGCGTGGGTAGGCTACGGCGATCGGACGTGGGGCCTCACCGCCTCGGACGGCCCTGCCAACGACACCCTGTTCCTGAGCGGGCGAAGGCGCGGGTTTCACACCTACTGGGCGCGTGGCGCGTCGTTCACGGACCTGGAAGACGACGGCACGATCGCGCCCACCGCCGCGGGCGGGTCCATCCCGTTCGCCCCGGAGATCGCCCTCCCCGCGCTCTGGGCGATGCGCGACAAGTACGGCGCGAACGTGTTCTCGACGTACGGGTTCCTCGACGCATTCAACCCGACGTTCACGGCGGTGGGACAGGCAACCCAAGGGCGGGTGGATCCGCAGCTCGGCTGGTTCGACACCGACTACCTCGGCATCGATGAAGGACCGATGCTCGCGATGGCCGAGAACTACCGCACGGGGCTCGTGTGGCAGCTGCTGCGCGCCAACCCATACGTCGTGCGCGGGCTGTGCCGGGCGGGGTTCTCGGGCGGATGGCTCACGGGTCGGTGCCCGTGAAGAGTCGCGAGGTGGCGGCGGTCTTCATCGCTGCCCTCGCAGGTTGCCGCCCCGTCGCCGGCGGCGTGACGCTCGACTTCTGGGGGCTCGGGCGGGAAGGCGAGGTGGTGGCGGAGCTGATGCCGGCGTTCGAGCGCGAGAACCCGGGCATCCGCGTGCGGGTGCAGCAGATTCCCTGGACCGCGGCGCACGAGAAGCTGCTCACCGCGTACGTCGGCAACGCCACGCCCGACGTGGCCCAGCTTGGCAACACGTGGGTCCCGGAATTCGTCGCGCTGGACGGGCTCGTCCGGCTCGACTCCCTCGTGGCGGCGTCCGCCACCGTCCATCCGGCCGATTACTTCTCAGGCATCTGGAGCACCAACGTGCTGGACGGCGGCGTGTACGGCGTGCCGTGGTACGTGGACACCCGTCTGCTGTTCTACCGCAAGGACCTGCTCGCGCGCGCCGGATTCCCGAATCCGCCGACGTCGTGGCGCGAGTGGCTCGCCGCTATGCGGGCGATGAAGGCGCAGGCTGGTCCCGACCGCTACCCGATCTTCATCCCGACGAACGAGTGGCCCCCGCCCACCATCCTCGGGCTCCAGGCCGGCTCGCCGATCCTGCGTGACGGCGCCCGCTACGGCGCCTTCACGGAGCCCCCGTTCCGCGGCGCGTTCGACTTCTACCTGAGCCTGTACCGCACGGGGCTCGCGCCGCGGCTCGGGATCAACGAGATCGGGAACATCTATCAGGAGTTCGCTCGCGGGACGGTCGCCATGTGGATCACCGGCCCGTGGAACGTCGGCGAGTTTCGCCGCCGCCTGCCGGCCGACTTCCAGGACAAATGGGGGACCGCGCCGATGCCCGGCCCGGACGGCGCGGCCTCGGGCATCTCGCTCGCCGGTGGCTCGAGCCTGGTGGTGTTCCGCGCGTCGCGCCACCAGGCCGCGGCGTGGAAGCTGGTCGAGTTCCTGTCACGCCCGGAGCAGCAACTGCGCGTCTACCGGCTGTCGGGCGACCTGCCGGCGCGCCTCGAGGCGTGGCGCGACCCGGCGCTCGCGGCGGACCAGGCCACGCGGGCGTTCTGGGAGCAGCTGCAGCGCGTCGTGCCGACGCCCCAAGTCCCGGAGTGGGAGCTGATCGCGACCCGCATCTTCGACTACGGCGAGCAGGCGATCCGGGGCGGCGCGCCCGCCGACACGGTGCTGGCCCGCCTCGACGCCGAGGTGAACCGCATCCTCGAGCGACGCCGCTGGCTGCTGGCGCGGCGCGGCCGGCCGTGACCACGGTCGAGCGCGGCACTGCCCGCGCCGCCTGGTGGTTCCTGGCGCCCGCCCTCGCCGTCATCGGGGTGTTCTTTTTTCTCCCGGTCGTCGCGTCGCTCGCGCTGAGCTTCACGGACTTCGACATCTACGCGATCGCCGACTCGCACAACGCCCGTTTCGTCGGCCTCGCGAACTACGGGCAGCTGGCCGCCACCCCCCTCTTCTGGACCGCCCTCAAGAACACGCTCTACTTCGCGTTCGTGGGCGCGCCGCTCTCGGTGCTGGTCGCGCTGGGGGCGGCGCTGCTCGTCAACGCGAAGCTGGTGCGCTTCAAGGGATTCTTCCGCACCGCCTACTTCGCACCGTTCGTCACGACGCTCGTCGCGGTCGCGATCGTGTGGCGCTACCTGTACCATCCGCGCTACGGCCTGCTCAACGCGGCCCTTGGCGCTGTCGGGATCGGGCCGGTCGACTGGCTCGGCGACCCGCGATGGGCGATGCCGGCCATCATCCTGCTCGCCGTGTGGCGCAACTTCGGCTACAACATGCTGATCTTCGTCGCCGGGCTGCAGCGCATTCCGGCGCAGCTGTACGAGGCGGCGGAACTGGACGGCGCCGGCGCCTGGGCGCGGTTCCGCTACATCACTCTGCCCCAGCTCGCGCCCACGTTCGTGTTCGTGGGCGTGATCACGGCCATCGGCTACTTCCAGCTGTTCGCCGAGCCGTACGTCATGACCGGGGGCGGACCGCTCAAGAGCACGCTCAAGGGGTTCCGCTGGTGGCGGCTCGGCTCCGCCGCGGCCATCGCCTTCGTGCTGTTCTTCATCATCCTGGGCTTCACGCTCGTCCAGCTGCGCCTGCAGCGCGAGGCGCGATGACGCGCCGGCTACAACAGGTATCGCTGTACGGCGCCCTCGTGGTCGGGGCCGCGGTCACGCTGGTGCCGCTCGTGTGGATGGTGTCCGCGTCGCTCATGCCCACCGGCCAGGCGACGACGTATCCGCCCCGCTTCTTCCCGCGAGCGGTGACCTTCGAGCACTACGCCGAGCTGTTCACGCGCCTCTCCCTGGGGCGCTACGTCCTGAACAGCTCCATCGTCGCTCTGGCGGCGACCCTGCTGTCGCTGCTGTTCAATTCGATGGCGGGGTACGCGCTCGCGAAGCTCCGCTTCCGGGGGCGGGACGGCCTGTTCCGGCTGCTCGTCGCGGGGCTCGTCATTCCCGCGCAGGTGACGATGCTGCCGCTCTTCCTCCT
>QHTX01000049.1:5141-14906 GCA_003220975.1 Gemmatimonadota bacterium
ACGATCTTCGGGATCTTCCTGATCCGCCAGTACGCGCTGTCGATCCCCGACGACCTGCTCGACGCCGCGCGTCTCGACGGTGCGGGGGAGTTCCGCATCTACTGGTCGGTCGTGGTCCCGTCGCTGCGCCCCGTGCTCGCGACGCTCGCGATCTTCACGTTCCTCTCGACGTGGAACGACTTCCTCTGGCCGCTGGTGGTGCTCTCGGACGACGCCAAGTACACGCTCCCCGTCGCGCTCGCCAACCTCGCCGGCGAGCACGTGCAGGACACCGAGCTCATGATGGCAGGCTCGGTGCTCACGGTGCTGCCGGTGTTGTTATTGTTCGTGCTGCTGCAGCGCTACTACATCGAGGGCATCATGGCGGGGAGCACCAAGGGATGACGCTCAAGCGGGTGGCGGTGTTGACGAGCGGCGGCGACGCGCCCGGGATGAACGCGGCGATCCGGGCCGTGGTGCGGACCGGGGTGGCCCGCGGGCTCGAGGTCGTGGGCGTGCGGCAGGGGTACTCGGGCCTGATCGACGGCCAGCTCCAGCCGCTCGGCACGCGCGACGTCGCGGGCATCCTGCAACTCGGCGGCACCATGCTCGGGAGCGCGCGCGCCCCCGAGTTCCAGACGCCGGAGGGCCGAGACCGCGCCCTCCGGGGGCTCGGCCAGCATCGCGTGGACGGCGTCGTCGTGATCGGCGGCAACGGCTCTCTCGCCGGGGCACAGGCGCTCGCGGGCACCGGCTTTCCCGTCGTAGGCGTCGCCTCGACGATCGACAACGACGTAAACGGCGCCGACATCACGATCGGCGTGGACACCGCGCTCAACATCGCCCTCGAAGCGATCGACCGCCTCAAGACCACGGCGTCCTCGCACCAGCGCGCCTTCCTGGTCGAAGTGATGGGGCGGAACTGCGGCTACCTCGCCCTGGCAGCCGGCGTCGCGGGGGGCGCCGAGGTGGTCGTGATCCCCGAAGTCGAGATGAGCCCCGATGCAATGGCGGACGAGCTGCAAGCGGCCTACACGCGCGGCAAACGCCACGCGATCGTGGTCGTAGCCGAGGGCGCCCGCTGGGACGCGCTCGCGCTGGCGCGGCACTTCGAGAAGCACCGTGAGCGGATCGGGTTCGAGCTGCGGGTGACGACGCTCGGCCACGTGCAGCGCGGCGGCGCGCCCGGGGCGTTCGACCGGCTGCTGGCGACACGGCTCGGCGCCGCCGCCGTCGAGCGCCTGGCGGACGGCGAATCCGGCACGTACATGGCGCTGGCGCGCGGCGCCGTCACGCCGCTGCCGCTCCAGCAGGTGCTCACGCCCAAGCCGCCGCCCGACCGCGAGCTGATCAGGCTGGCGCAGCTGATGGCGCGCTGAACAGGGCGGCGCCGCGGCTGCGCACCACGGAGGCATAGAAGCGGGCGCTCGCCTTGGGGGTGCGCCGTTGCGTCGCGAAGTCCACGTGCACGATCCCGAACCGCTTCGAGTAGCCGTGACTCCACTCGTAGTTGTCGAGCAGCGACCAGGCGAAGTAGCCGCGCAGGTTCACCCCCCGGCGCAGCGCATCGAGCGCGGCGGCGAGATGGCCGCGGTAGTACTCGACCCGCCGCGGATCGTCCACCCGGCCGTTCACGGGCGGCTCGTCGGCGAACGCGGCGCCGTTCTCCGTCACGTAGAGCGGCAGATCGCCGCACCGCTCGCGCACCCACACGAGCGTCTCCGTGAGACCCGCGGGATACACTTCCCAGTCGGTCTCCGTGTACCAGGGGTGCGGCTGCCGCACGGAGCTGGCGCGCAGCGGCAGGGTCTGCGGGTCGGCGCGCGTCACGCCGCGCGTGTAGTAGTTGATGCCGAGGAAATCGATCGGCTGGCGAATCAGCCGGAGGTCCGCATCGGTGACGTCGGGCCACGCTTCTCCGAAGATCTCGGCGAGCTCGGCGGGGTAGGCGCCGCGCACGACCGGCTCGAGGTAGTGGCGGTTCATGTAGGCGTCGGCCCGGCGCGTGGCGGCGAGGTCCTCGGGGGAGTCGGAGGCGGGGTGCTTGGGCTCGAGGTTCAGCACCAGCCCGATTTGCCGTTTTCCCTCAGCGCGATACGCCTGCACGGCGGCCCCGTGCGCGCGCAACAGGTTGTGGCTCACGCGCGGAGCCTCGAACAGGTTGCGATGCCCGGGGGCGAGCCCGCCGGTCAGGTACCCGCCGTCCGCCACGACCCACGGCTCGTTGACGGTCGCCCACAGCCGGACGCGGTCGTCGAAGGCGCGCACGACGACGCGCGCGTACTCGGCGAACCAGTGCGCGACGTCCCGGTTGAGCCAGCCGCCGAGATCGTCCAGGGCGGCGGGGAGATCCCAGTGGTACAGCGTCACCACGGGGGCGAGCCCGTGCGCGAGCAACGCGTCGATCAGGCGGTCGTAGAAGTCCAGGCCGCGAGGGTTGACCGTGCCCTTCCCGGCCGGCAGAATGCGGCTCCAGGAGATGCTGAAGCGGTAGGCGTTGAGCCCGAGCTCGCGCATCAGCGCGACATCGTCGGCGAAGCGGTGGTACTGGTCGCAGGCGACGTCGCCCGTCTCGCCCCGCAGGGTACGGCCGGGGGTGTGGGAAAAGCGGTGCCAGATGCTCGGGCCCGCGCCGTCGGCGAGCGGCGAGCCCTCGACCTGATAGGCGGACGTGGCCGCCCCCCAGAGGAAGTCGCCGGGAAACCGGATCGTCTCACTCATTCGCGTCGTGATGCCGCATGGCCAGCGTGACCCTCGTCGGTGTGCGCAAAATATATCAGGAGGGCCCCCGCGCCCGCGTGGCCGTGGACGGGGTCGACCTCGCCGTCCTTGACGGCGAGTTCGTGGTGCTCGTCGGGCCGTCGGGGTGTGGCAAGAGCACCACGCTGCGCATGATCGCGGGGCTCGAGTCCATCTCGGCGGGCACGGTGCGGATCGGCGAGCGGGTGATGAACGACGTCGCCGCGAAGGACCGCAACATCGCCATGGTGTTCCAGAATTACGCGCTGTACCCGCACATGACGGTGTTGGAGAACATGGCGTTCGGGTTGAAACTGCGCGGGCTCCCGGCGCGGGAGATCGACCCGCGGGTGCGGGAGGCCGCGGCGCTGCTCGGCATCACGCCGCTACTCGAGCGGCGGCCGCGTCATCTCTCGGGCGGCGAGCAGCAGCGCGTGGCGCTGGGTCGGGCCCTCGTCCGCAAACCCGACGTGTTTCTCTTCGACGAGCCGCTCTCGAACCTCGACGCCAAGCTGCGCGTGCAGATGCGGCGCGAGATCGCGCGCCTGCACCGCGAGCTCCGCGCCACGATGCTGTACGTCACACACGATCAGGCCGAGGCGATGACCCTGGGCGACCGCATCGTCGTGCTCAACGGGGGCCAGGTCCAGCAGATCGACACGCCGCTCGAGACCTACCGCCGGCCGCGCAACACCTTCGTGGCGGGCTTCATCGGCAGCCCGGCGATGAACCTGCTGCCGGGCGTATTGGTGCGCCACGGCGGCCTGCGGTTCCGCGCGGACGGCGACGCCTTTGCGGTCGACATCCCGCCGGTGTGGGAGCGCACGCTCGCGCCCCGCGAGGGGCGGCCGGTGATCCTGGGCGTCCGCCCTGAAGACGTGCGGCCCACCGTCGGCGCAGCAGGGGGCGGGGGCATGGCCGGCGTGCGACTGCGGCTCGATCTGGTCGAGCCCGTAGGGCAAGAGCTCCTGGTCAGCGCCCATTCCGAGGGGGGGGCGCAGGAGGTGACCGCCCGGCTGGCGCCCGGCTCCCAGGTCGAGCCCGGCCAGGAAATCACCCTGTCGTTCGATCCCGACGCGCTGCACTTCTTCGACGCCGAGACGCGGAAGCGGATCCCCGCTCCGTGACGCCTAGAAGACCCTACCGAGATTCGTCGTAAGACCCACGAAGACGAGGTCGGGCGTGTCGCGCCACAACCCCACGCTCCCGCCCGCGTCCACCACCACCCACTGGGCCGGCCGGACCGTCACGGCCCCCAGGGCGCCCCACTGCGCCGGCTCACCGGCCCCGGCTGAATACCCATATGCCTCGCCGGTGAAACCGTAGCGCCCGCCGCCGATCGCGGCGCCGACGGAGTGAAACCACCGTAGCGGCGACCCACCCGTGCCGAGCGCGACCGGGCCGAGGTTCAGGTCGACGTGGATCTTCCACGGCGCGTCCACGCTCGCCACGGCGAGGAGGGCGCCCTGCGCGCGACCTGCCCCGCGACCGGCGGACGCGTCCCCCGTCGCGAAGGTCACGCTCGGCGCGAGCGCCACGGTGGTTCGGGTTGAGACGGCGGTCGAGAGCTTCAGCGTCGTGCCCACATCGCCCGGCCCGGTGCCCGCCGCGGTCCGCATGAAACCCGTCCCGAAGAAGGCCAGCTGGACACCGCGGGCGAGCCCGATCTTGAGGTTGTAGTCCCACGCCGTGGCGTCGCTCAGATCGTCCGCGCCCTGGACGCGCACCCCCTGCTCGAGCTCGATGTAGCCGGGCGCCACGGTGTACGCGTGGGTCGCGAAGGTAGGGCGTTCCGGGTTGGCCGCGCGCGGCGACTGGCCGCGGGCCACTCCCGGCATGGACAACAGCGCGCACAGGGCAACCGAGCGGCGCACGCCGCTCAATCTGCAGCCATCCGGGAACTTTTGGAAGGACATAGTTCATTCATGAATTGCCTATGGAGGCGAGAAACGTTGGGCTGCTGGTCGCAGCGGTCGTCGTGCTGGGGTTCGCGGAGGGGTCCGCCCAGGGGCGCGGGGACGGCGCATTCCAGCCGCTGCTCGCCGATCCCAAGCAGCCGCAGTTCTTCGCCACGTATCTGTGGGACCGCTCCCCACGACTTGGCTCGCGCCTCGCGAGCGTCGGCTTCGGCCAGACCATCAGCCTCGTCCGCGAGTCGGACTGGGAGCTCGCGATCGCCGCCGGAGTGTTCTCGCAGTTCAACATGCAGTCGGCCACCAACGACCTGATCAACACCGACTACCTGGTCGGCCTCCCCCTCACCTACCGTCACGGATCCTGGGCGACGCGATTCCGCCTGTACCACCAGAGCTCGCACCTAGGCGACGAGTACCTCCTGCACACCAACGCGCAGCGCGTCGACCTGACGTTCGAGGCCGCGGAGCTCCTGGTCTCGAAGGAGATCGCGCAGTGGCGGGTGTACGGCGGCGGGGAGTACCTGTTCGCCCACTCGCCGGCGGATCTCGCGCCCGGCGTGCTGCACGGCGGGCTGGAGTACCGCCAACCGGAGGCGGACCGGGCGCCTGGTGGCGGGGCTCGACGCCCGGTCGGTGCAGGACCGTCAGTGGCAGGTGGGGTGGAGCCTCGTAACGGGGCTCGAGCTGGCCGACCCCGCGGCCGCGGCAAGCTCCGGCTGGCGCTGGCGCGTGCTGCTCAAGGCGTACACGGGGCCCTCGCCTTACGGCGAGTTCTACCGCGATCCGGTGTCATCCCTGGGCCTCGGGATCGGATTCGCGCTGTGAACCATCAACACTCATTGGAGGATGCTATGCTGAAGCGTTCGATCTCCTTCGTCGCCGCGGCGCTCGTGGTAGCGCTCGCGCCCGTGACGCTCCGCGCCCAGAGTACGGGCCGATTCGACAACGTGACCGTGGGCGGCGCCTTCGGCGGCCTCTCCGGCGCCGCCAACCTGGACGCGGCCGGCACCGCCGACTGGCGGCTCGGCTGGGCGGCGTCCGTCGACGTCACCAAGTGGCTGCAGCAGTACGTGGGCGTCCGTGCGAGCGGCAGCTGGGCGCAGGACAGCCTCAACGGCGCGAGCCTCAGTGGCCGCGGCAAGTTCAACAAGTTCACCTACGACGCGGACGTCGTGCTCCGCTACCCGATCCAGAGCGGCGCGGGGACGTTCAGCCCGTACGTGCTCGGCGGCGTCGGCGCGATCAGCGTCCATCAGCTCGAGTCGGACAGCACCTGGAGCAAGTTCGCCGGCAACTTCGGCGCGGGAGTCGAGTACCGCTTCGGGCGCTGGGGTGTCCGGGCGGAAGGGCGTGACTACGTGTACACGTTCGACCGCTACGGCTTCGACAAGACGCAGCACGACATCGCCTGGCAGGGCGGCATCACACTGTCGTTCTGAAACAGGCCCCCCCTTCGCCGGCCGGCGCCAGCACGGTGCCGGCCGGCGTCGCGCCCCCACCCGTTGGGATGGCCCTCTCACCCGAGCGGGTGGGTGGAGCTGAGCCACTCCGGCAAAGGCGGGAACCATTCGGCCCGAAAGTTCATTCCTGCACTATCAACCGTGAACAGCGACACGATCGCGAGGAGGGTGCTGTCATGAAGCGACTGATCAAACCGGTGAGCTGGCTCGGGGCCGTGGCCGGGGTGCTGTTGCTCGCGGGCGCCGTGGCGGCCCGGTCGCGCACCCCTGCCGCGCCTGGAGCTCCGCCGCCGCCGGAAGTCACGGTTATCACGGTGGCCCCCCAGACGGTCGCGGCCCAGTACGAGTACGTGGGGCAGGCGGAGGCGTCGCGCCGGGTGGAGGTCCGCTCGCAGGTCACCGGGGTGATCGTCGCGCGGCCCTACACCGAGGGCACCGACGTCGCGCAGGGCGCCCTGCTCTTCCGGATCGACCCCACGACCTACGAGGCGGCGTATCGCAGCGCGCAGGCCCGCCTCGCCAACGCGCAGCGCACGCTGGCGCGGCTCAAGCCGCTCCTGGCCGCGCGCGCCGTCGCGCAGAAGGACGTCGACGACGCCCAGACGGACGTGGATCAGGCGCAGGCGGCGTTCGACCAGGCGAAGAAAGACTACGACGACACGTTCGTCCGCGCCGAGATCGCGGGCCGCGCCGGTCGCGCGCTCCTGGAGCTCGGTGGGCGGGTCACCGGCCCCGGCGACCTGCTGACGACCGTGGAGCAGGTGGACCCCATCTACGTGAACTTC
This sequence comes from Gemmatimonadota bacterium, assembly GCA_003220975.1. Classification (GTDB taxonomy): domain Bacteria; phylum Gemmatimonadota; class Gemmatimonadetes; order Gemmatimonadales; family GWC2-71-9; genus AG41. The sequence goes on from QHTX01000049.1 coordinate 12,021, forward strand.
AGCCCGTCCGACCAGGACGTGCTGCGCTGGCGCCGCGACGCCGCGGATGGCCGGCTCGTCATGCCGCGGGGGGCGCTGACCGTGCAGGTGACCCTCGCCGACGGGACGGTCTATCCGCGGACCGGCACGCTCAACTTCACCGACCTCGCGCTGCAGCCGGTCACGGGCACGCAGCAACTCCGCGCCGAGCTGAGGAACCCCCAGCACCTGCTGCTCCCCGGGCAGTTCGTGCGGGTGCGACTCCTGGGCCTGAAACAGCCCGGCGCGATTCTGGTGCCGCAGCGGGCCGTGCTGCAGGGCCTCGGAGGGGCGTTCGTCTACGTGTTGGACGCAGGCGACAAGGTGGCAACGCGCAATGTGACCGCGACGTCGTGGGACGGCGGGTCGTGGCTGATCGAGCAGGGGCTCGCGGCGGGCGACCGCGTCGTCGTTGACGGCGTCCAGCAGGTCGCGCCCGGGTCACCCGTCCGCGCCGTCGCGTACCAGCCGGCCGCCGACGGCGCCGCCGCTCGGAGCACCCCGTGAGCGACACGCCGCAGATTCGCAACGTCTTCATCCGGCGCCCGATCTTCTCGGGCGTGATCTCGATCGTGATCGTGCTGCTGGGGCTGTTCTCGCTCGGCACGCTGCCCGTGAACAGCTACCCGGCGCTCACGCCTCCCGAGATCCAGGTGCAGGCCGTGTACCCCGGCGCGACGGCGCAGGACGTCGCCGCGGCCGTCGCCGCGCCGATCGAACAGCAGCTGTCGGGGCTCGAGGGGCTGCTCTACTTCAAGTCGTCGAACTCGAGCGACGGCATCATGAACCTGTCGGTCTACTTCGACGTGTCGCGCGACCCGGACCTCGCGGCCGTGGACGTGCAGAACCAGATCGCGCTCGCGGAACCGCAGCTGCCGCAGGAGGTCGTGCGCAACGGGATCACGGTGCGGAAGCGCCAGACCGCGATCCTCGTGGTGGGCGCGCTCACCGCCGACGACCCGCGGTTCGACGCCGAGTACCTGAGCAACTACTCGAAGATCTACCTCGAGGACGAGCTGAAGCGGATCCCGGGCGTGGGCGACGCGCAGACCGTGGGCCAGCTCGAGTTCTCGATGCTCTTGAGCCTCGACCCCGACCGCATGGCGCAGCTCGGGCTCACCGTCGGGGACGTCGCCGCCGCCGTACAGGAGCAGAACGCCACGAACCCCGCCGGGCGCATCGGGCGCGAGCCCTCGCCGCCCGGCACCGAGCTCACGATCCCCGTGGTCACGGCGGGCCGGCTCAAAGATCCGGCCGAATTCGGGCGGATCATCGTGCGGGGGCGGCCGGACGGCTCGCTGGTGCGCGTCAACGACATCGGTGAGGTCCGGTTGGGGGCCCGCAACTACGACGTCGTGGGGCGGCTCGACGGCAAGCCCACGGCCCTCTTTCTCGTCTTCCTGCGGCCCGGAGCGAACGCGCTCCAGGTCAAGCAGGCGGTGCTGCAGCGCATGGGTGAGCTCGCCCGGAGCTTCCCCGCCGGCGTCCACTGGTCGGTCCCGTTCGACACGACCCCGTACATCACCGCCTCGATCCACGAGGTCGTGAAGACGCTGTTCGAGGCCATGCTGCTCGTGACGCTCGTGGTGTTCGTCTTCCTGCAGAGCTGGCGGGCGACACTCATCCCCGTGCTCGCCGTGCCCGTCTCGGTCATCGGCGCCTTCTTCGGCATGCGGGTGCTCGGCTTCTCGATCAACCTGCTGACGCTGTTCGGGCTGGTCCTGGCGATCGGGATCGTGGTGGACGACGCCATCGTGGTGATCGAAAACGTGGAGCGCATCATGGCGAGCGAGGGCGTGTCGCCCGCGGTGGCCGCGGACCGGGCGATGCGCCAGGTCAGCCGGGCCCTGATCGCCATCGTGCTCGTCCTGTGCTCCGTGTTCGTCCCCGTGGCCTTCCTGGGGGGCATCACCGGCCTGATGTACCGGCAATTCGCCATGACGATCGCGGTCGCGGTGGTCCTGTCGGGGATCGTGGCGCTGACCCTGACCCCGGCGCTGTGCGCGGTGCTGTTGCGACCCGCCGCGGAGCGGTCCGCCACGCGGTCCCGGCTGGGCCGGTTCTTCGCGCGATTCAACCAGGGCTTCCGCGCGGCGACCGAGCGCTACCTCGGCGCCGCGGGCCGCGTGATCGACCGTCCACGCACCTTCTTCGCCGCGTTCGGGGTGGTCCTCGCGCTGCTCTTCGTGCTGATGCGCGTCGTGCCCAGCGGGTTCATCCCCAGCGAGGACAAAGGCTACTTCGCGATGCTCGTGGAGCTGCCGGACGACGCCTCGCGCCAGCGCACCGAGGGGGTCGTGAGCGGGATCGAAGGATTCCTGAAGCAGCAGCCGGCCATCAATCACGTCGTCTCGCTCGTGGGGCTCAACTTCATCCAGAACGCGAACCAGACGAACGCCGCGATCATCTTCGTCAACATGAAGCCGTGGGACGAACGCACGTCCCGGAGGGATCAGATCGACGCGGTGCTCGGCGCGGTCAACGGCTACCTGTTCGGCATGCGAAACGCGCGCGGGTTCGCGTTCAATCTGCCGGAGATCATCGGGCTGGGCACGAACGCCGGCCTCGAGATGAACCTGCAGGATCGCGGGGTGAACGACGTGAAGCGGTTCGCCGCGCTCGTCAATGATTTCACACGAGATGCGAACGGCAGTCCGGACCTGCGGGGCGTGTACTCGACCATTCGGGTGAACACGCCACAGCTCTACGTCCACGTGGACCGGGAGAAGGCCAAGGCACTGGGGGTCTCCCTCACGGACCTGTTCCAGACGCTGCAGGCGTTCCTGTCCACGCTCTACATCAACGACTTCAACCTGTACGGCAAGACGTACCGGGTGCCGGCGGAGGCGCAGCCCAAGTACCGCCAGA
>QHTX01000049.1:14922-15431 GCA_003220975.1 Gemmatimonadota bacterium
GGGGGGGGGGGGGGGGGGGGGGGGGGGGGGGCGGGCGGGGGGGCCGGCGCGAATCAGCCGATGGTTCCCGTCTCCGCGCTCACGCGCACGGAGTTCCAGTCCGGGCCGAGCGTGCTCACGCGCTTCAACGGATTCACGTCCGCGCTCGTCATCGGCGCCCCCGCCCCCGGCAAGAGCTCCGGCCAGATGCTCGACGCCGTCGAGCGGCTGGCGCAGAGCAAGTACGCCGGTCAAGGCGTGGGCTACGCCTTCAGTGGCCAGTCCTATCAGGAGCGGGCCTCGGGCGGCCAGGGCGGGCTGGTGTTCGGGCTCGGCCTCGTGATGGTGTTCCTGGTGCTGGCGGCGCAGTACGAGAGCTGGTCGATCCCGTTCGCGGTGCTGCTGGGCGTGCCGTTCGGCACGCTTGGCGCGCTGCTCGGCGTCTGGCTGCGCGGCATGCCGAACGACGTGTATGTGCAGATCGGCCTCATTGTCGTAGTTGGCCTCGCCGCGAAGAACGCGATCCTGAT
>QHTX01000050.1:0-5208 GCA_003220975.1 Gemmatimonadota bacterium
GTCGAGCGACTCATACAGATACTGTTTGCAGCTCTTGCCGGCTTCGCGCTTGCCACAGCGCGCGCCGATCGGCCCGGTGCCCTGCTCGTCGGTGAGGAGGTTCGGAGCGCGCGTGCCGAGCCCGTGGCAGGTCGTGCAGCCGCCGATCCCGTTGAACACCTTCTCTCCGGCCGCCACCAGCTGCTCGGACGTCACGTTGGCGCCGAGGGTGAGGGTCTGCGGGACCTCCGACTGGACCTGCGGGATCTTGTTGGCGATCAGGGTATAGAGCGCCAGCGTCCCGAGCACGATCGCGACGACCTTCGCGTTAGTGACCCACACGCTTGGCCCCCCCCACCCCCTCCCGGCCGCCCGGCGCGACGAACGTCGACTTTTCCGCGAGGCCGCCGAGCCAGAACACGAACGCGACGAGCGACAGGAAGATCAGGACGCACAGGCTGATCATCTTCGAGGCGTAGCCGAGCGCCGGCGTCGCGGCGTACTTGCTCGTGTCCTGCACCACCTGCCACACGTGCCAGTACTGGCGAACCCCGGAGCGCGCGAACCCCATCAACCCCATCAACCAGGTGAAGGTGACGGCGAGCACGAACAGCGCGTACTGGGAGCGCGCCGGCATCCTGCCCCACTGGATCGCGCCCAGCGACCGGGCACCGCGGCCCAGCAGGATGTCGATCACCGTCACGAACACGATGCACGAGAGTACTGCCAGCACCTGGTACACACTGAAGCCGATGCGGACGATCGCGTCCACGAAATAGCCGCGGATCCCGTAGAACAGCACGATCGTGGCCGCGATCGCGAACATCGCCGCCTGGATCTGCGTGCCGGTCTTGGCCCACGGCACCACCGGCCGCGTGTTGGCGCGACGGTACAGCAGGAACGACAGGAACGTGGTGAGGATCATCAGATTCACGGCGGTATTCTTGGCGCTCATGACGCCGAGGGCGCCGAGGAACGGGTGGTGCGAGCCTCCCATCGCCGCGAGCTCTTTCGAGTCCGCGATCATCGTGTGCGGCGTGCCCCACACGATGGCGCCAAGCACAAGCACGAGCAGCAGGTACTTGGTGTAGGGCCGGAAGCGCTCGGCGCCGGGGATGCGCTCCATCCCGACCCAGAGGTAGTAGTTGCCCGTCAGGAACAGCACGGCGATGAGGAACGCCTGGATCACCCACAACCAGCTCATGAAGCCGCCCATCATGGTGATCCCCATCGACTGGTCGTACTGGTAGATCTCGCGACCCAGCCAGTAGCCCGCGAACGGCAGCACGATGAGCGCCGAGATGGCGATGAAGTTGCCGACGTAGCCCATCCAGTCGTAGTGGGCCCGCTCCTCGTCCGTCCGGGAGGCGAGGAAGCGGTAGCTCGCGTACGCCGCCACGATCGCGCCGCCGAACACCACGTTCGCGATCAGCCGGTGCACGTTGATCGGCATCCAGGTGGCGTTGGCGATCGCGTGCCACAGCTTGATCGTGGCGGGATCGGTGGCTGGTGTGATGTCGCGTGGCGGGGTCATCATGTAGGTGAGCCACGAGTTCGCAATGAACATCACGATCGTGCCCCACACGTTCAGCAGCAGCCCCAGCCCCCAGTGCGCCCACTTGGCCCGGGCATGCTTCCAGCGGTCCCAGCCGTAGTAATACAAGTACAGCGTGAACGACTCGAGGAAGAACAGCGCCGCGTACGCCCACATCGAGGGGCCGAACACCGCCGTGAGGTAGGCCCAGAATCGGGGGTACAACGTGGCGAGGAAGAACACGAGCACCGCGCCCCAGATCGCGGTCGCACTGTAGGCCACGAGCAGCAGGCGCGTGAACTCCTTCGCCAGCCGGTCGTAGCGGGCGTCCCCACCGAAGATCCCGATCGCCTCCGCCACCACGGCGAACATCGGCACGCCCAGCACGAAGGCGGCGAACATGAGGTGCACCTCGGCCGCGATCCACACCGCGGCCCGCGCGCCGATCAGCGGAAACTCGCCGTAGGCGCGCGTGGTGTCGGCGGCGGCTTGGAGCAGCACGAAGCCGTCAGTCATCAGCTATCAGTCTCGATGAAGAAGGGTCGCTTCTTCGAGAAGTCGATCGGCATGGCGCTGCGCACTTCCGCGAGCAGCTCGACCGTCACTTCCCGGCGGCCCTGGCGGCGGGCGTAGTCCTCCACCCGCTGCATGACGACGCCGCGTACGAAGGAGGGAATGCGGTCCATGCGCGCGCGGGCCGCGTCGGCCCACACGAGTGCCGGCGTGAAGTCGTCGCCGTAGGCGATGTCGCGCGCGCGCTCGAGGGGGGGCGTGCCGCCCGTCGGTTGATAGGCACACGACGGATCGGCGGCGAGCACGTCCCCCTCGAGCGCGAGGGCGCGTGCGCGGCACCCACCGCACAACCGGCGGTATTCGCACCGGCCGCACTTGCCGCCCAGCTCGCCCTCGCGGAGCCGGCGGAACAGCGGTGCGGCGCGCCACAGCTCGGCGAAGCTCTGCGTGCGCAGGTCGCCCGCGACCTCGGGCATGTACGGGCACGGCGTGAGCTTCCCGTCCGGGGTGATGCGGCAGTACTGCGTGCCGCAGGGACAGCGGGTCTCGTAGTTGAGGATGGGGGAGTCGGGGTCGGCCTGGTGCACGTGACGCATGAAGTGCGGCGCGCATTTCGCCCGCACCAGCATGCGGCCGCGGTACTCGCGCTGCCAGCGCGTGAGATCGGCGAGCACGGCCTCGTAGTCCGCCGGCGACAGGTCCGTGAGCGACGCGCCGCGCCCCGTCGCGACCAAGAAATAGCAGTTGAACGACACCGCCCCCTCGTCCGCCGCCCACGCGACCAGGCGCGCGAGCTCCGCGCGGTTGCCCTTTGTCACGGTCGTCTGCACGATGAAATCGAGCCGGTGCGCGCGCAGCCGCGCGAGCGCGGCTAGCGTGTCGGCGAGCGAGCCCTTCCCGTGCCGGAAGTTGTCGTGGTAGGAGGGACGCAGCGAATCCACGCTCACCGCCACCCCCCGCACGCCGGCGGCCACCAGCGCCGCAATGCGCCCGTCCGTGAGGTGGGTCCCGTTCGTCCCCACGACCACCGTGGCGCCCCCGTCGGACGCGGCGCGCGCGATCGCGGTGAGATCCTCGCGCAGCAGCGGCTCGCCGCCCGACAGGATGATCATCGGCGACGGGTTCACCTCGAGGATGCCCTCGAGGATGCGCCGGCACTCCGCCGTGTCGAGCTCCCCGGCGGCGGACTGGCCTGGCCCGGCGGCGATGTAGCAGTGGGCGCATTCGAGGTTGCAGCGCCGCGTCAGGTTCCAGGCAATCACGTGCGGGACGAAGTTCACGGCAGCAGCTTCTCCACCGCCGCCTTCGCTTCTTCCGGCGTGAGGCCTTTAAAGTCCACCGGGCACTTGCCCATCTTCTCTTCGATGTCGCGGATGGGACAGCGCGTGATCCCCTGCGCCTTTGCTTCTTCGATGAACGCCTGCAGCGAATTGCCCTCGCCGCGGATCTGCTTGGCCCGCAGCTCGGTGAACATCACCATCATGGTGTCGACGTCGAACTCGTCGGCGGCGATCATGGCCTGCTTGTTGTCGTCCATCACGCGCGTCGTCACGCGCCAGATGCCGTGGCTCCGGGAGAAGCGCTCGACGGTGTTGCGGGCGAGCGGCCGCGCGATGAGCGGCACCAGCCCGAGCCGCTGCCACGACTCCTCGGTCCACACGATCGCGTCGGCGGCAGTGCGCGCCCGCCGGCTCACCGCACCGGTGACCGGGCACTTGACCTCGACTTCCATGGTCGCGGGCTCGGGATCGGCATCGTGTCCCTGAACCTTCGTGGCCTTCAGCTGCTCCTGCGCCTTCACCTCCGCGAGGGCGAGCTCCTCCGCCGTGCCGATCCCCATGATGAGCTGCATGTGCGTGGGCAGGAGCTTCTTGATCGCCTCGTCGAGCCACCGGTTCGTCACCGTCGCGGGCTCGCCGTGCGTCTGCTCCAGCACGTACTCCTCCACCGCCCGGCGCGCGATCCCCTGCGCGAACGGCGGCACGCGCAGGATCCGCACCTCGGCCTCCGGGGCCCAGGGCAGTCCCGCGACGCCGTCCTCCTCGATCCAGGGGATGTCCTCGGGACGGATGCCTACTGTCCCCGCAACAAGCACGTTGCACGTTGCAAGTCGCACGAGGTTTTCGGCCTGGGACCCCAATTGGGTCCCCTCGATGCGGTGCGCGCCGTGGCGGGCGAGCACGACCAGCGACGGTTTGATCTCCTCGGCCCACTGCATGATCACCTGGAACGGCTTGCCGATGAGGATTTGCGTCTTGAGCGGGACCGCGGGGAACTCGCGCGCCATCACTTCGGCGCGCTTCAAGTTCGCCTGGCACAGCTTGAGGAGTCCCTTGTCGATGATGTTGTTGTGCAGTTCCTCCTGTTCCTCGAACTTGAAGACCTTCGAGGCCTGGTACGACAGCACGTCCTTGATGTTGTGGAACACGACGTGGTGGTACTCCACGTCGAAGGCGCTGCACACGTAGAGCGATCCGCCGAACGCCTGCGCCAGCTCGAGCGCGACGCGCATCGCCCTGTAGCCGTACGACGAGCCGTCCACGCAGACGAGCAATCGGCCTGCCGCGAACGGGCGATCGTCGCGCACCACCAGCACGTCCTTCTCGACCCCCCGCAGCACCCGCGCGACCACGCCGCCCAGCTGCGAGTAGGGCTGCCGGCCGAGCCCGTGCGCTCCGATCGCGAGCAGGTCGTACGCCCGGCCCGAGGACCCGACGAGCCGCGCCGCCCGATCCTCGTCTTCGGCCACCAGCCGCCCGTTCTCGCCCACCCGCACGTCGGAGCGGACCTTGTCGCCGCCGTCGTAGCCGGCGGCGCGATTGGGATCGAAGCCGATGAGCCCCGGCAGCCGCCCGGCGCCGCGGTTCACCTCGTTCGCGATCTCTTCGTAATTGATGCCTTCGAGCAGCTGGCGCGTGAGTCGCACACCGGCCGCGTCGCACCGCTTGCCCAGCTGATCGAGGAAGCTGTCGGCGATGAGCTGCAGCCCCTTCTCGATCAACTTGTCATGGATCTTGCGCTGCTTCTTGATCTCCTCGGGGGTCTGGAAGCGCGCGGGGAGACCGGTCTCGAGCTGGCGGAAGCGGACGTCGTGGAGTCGGGCGGCGTAGACGTGGTTGCCGGTGACGCGACCGTCGGCCTGGCGGCACAGCTCGATCGCCCGGTCGACGGCCCAGTCGGAG
>QHTX01000050.1:5216-5816 GCA_003220975.1 Gemmatimonadota bacterium
GAGTTGTCGACGGGGACGAAGATCTCGCGATACACCGGCACCTCCCCCTTTAGGGCGGGGCGAGTATGTGAGCCACCGAATGGGCTGTCAAGTAACTTAGGGAATGGGAAACTGTCCTGGCACCAATTGCCTGCCGTCTGAATCCCAGACGGTGATGGCGTCCACGGGACAGGCGTCGCAGGCGCGCAGCAGGCGCTCGCGCTCCACGGCCTCCGGCCGGACGAAGACCGCCACCGTGTCGTCGTCCAACTTGAAACCCTCGGGGGCTTCCTTCACGCAGTCCCCGAAGCCCACGCACTGGTCGCGATCGATCACGATCCGCAGTCCGGCCACGACTCGCTCATCGAGCCGGCTCACATGCCCTCGAGCCCCAGCTCGGCGCGCGCCGTGTCCATCACCGCCGGCGTGATCTCCGCGATGCCACGCTCGCGGGCGTAATCGGCGTAGATCTTCTTTACCATCCCGCGCACGAACCCCGGGACGCGGCCGAGCCGCTCCTGCGCCGCCGCGGACCAGGCGGGAGCGCCTTCCGTCGTCCGTTGTCCGTCGTCCGTAAAGGCGTCGTCCCGTCCCGTCGTCACCATCCCGCGAACCGTCTCC
>QHTX01000050.1:5878-7418 GCA_003220975.1 Gemmatimonadota bacterium
ATCGGGTTCGTGAGCAGCGCGACCACACGGCCGCACCCGGGGCACTTGAACGCCGCCGCGAGCGTCCCGTCGCCCGGCAGCCGCCGCTCCTCGAACGCCATCTGCCGATCGCACTCGACGCAGAGAAACTTCATAACGCGGAATTCATGACGCGCTCCCGAGGCGCTGTGCCAGCGCATCCCAGGCGTGCACGCCCGGATGGAACGGGAGACGGGCGAGCAGGGGAGTGTCGAATTCGCGTGCCAGGCTGTCGCCCGCGTCGCCCGCAAACGGTCCGCCCGTCATGTTCTCGATTACGCCGAGGCAGGGCGCGCCGCGATCGTGGACCGCCCGGAGCGCGCGTCGCACCGCGTCCGCGGACTCCGGGGTCGGGATGGTCACCACGAGCACCGCCGGCGGCGCGGGCAAGAGATCGGCGAGCTCCTGGAAGCGCTGGATCCCGGGCGGCAGGTCCACCAGCAGCAGGTCGAGGGGGCCCCAGGCCACGTCGGCGAGGAACTCGCGCAGCGCGGCGGCCTCGAGCGCGCCCCGCCACACGTGACTTTCCGCCTCCGGTCCCCGGAAGGCGAGCGGCCGGCCGTCCTCGACGAGCAGCCCCATCGAAAAGCACTTCACGCCCTCGGCGTTCACGACAGGCTCGATCGCATCGCCGCGCAACGTGCAGCGTGCCACGGGGAGGTGGAGCAGCCGGGGGGCCGTGGGGCCGTTCAGATCGGCGTCGAGCACGCCGACGGGCCGGCCCCGCCGGGCGACCGCCCGAGACAGCCCGGCGGTCACGTAGCTCTTCCCGACCCCACCTTTGCCGGAGAGCACGGCCACCACCTGCCGCACTCCGGCGACCCGCTCCGCGACGCGGCGCCGTTGGGCGCCGATCTGCTCGGGGAGTCCCGAGCGATCGGGGTCGGTCAGCTCGTGGTAGGTGCGGAAGTTGAGGGGCACGGAGCAAAGATAGGCGGACAGGCGGATAGACGGATAGGCGGATAGAGGCCACGTCAATCGGTACCTATCCGCCTATCCGCCAATCCGGCTAGATTTGTGCCCTTATGCTCGAAGAGCTGAAGCAGGCCGAGGTCGAGCGCCTGAATCACGAGATCAACTTCGTACTGCCGAAGGAGATCGAGAAGGCGCGCGCGCACGGGGATCTGCGCGAGAACTCGGAGTACAAGGCAGCGCTCGAGCGCCAGCAGTTCGTCACGTCCCGCCTGAGCCACCTGCGGCTGCGGCTCTCCAAGCTGTCGAGCGTCCACGAGTCCGACATCCCTCGCGACCGGGTGGGATTCGGCTCTCGCGTCACCGTGCAGGACGCCGAGACCAAACGGAAGGAGACCTATGCGCTGACGCTGGGCGAGTTCGTCGAGGGAGACGATGACGGCGATGAGATGTCGGTCTCGATGGCCTCGCCCCTCGGTAAGGCGTTGCTTGGCGCCAAGGTGGGGCAGACGGTGGCGATCTCATTGCCCGTGGGCCAGCGGCGGCTCAAGGTCGTGGACTTGGAGACCGTGCACGATCTGGCCGACAAGTAGGGGCACGGCATGCCGTG
>QHTX01000051.1:0-5135 GCA_003220975.1 Gemmatimonadota bacterium
CGAGGCGCGTATGTTCGGGGACCTGTCGTTCAGCCACATCCTGATCCTGCTGCTCGTGCTCGTGCTGGTGTTCGGCGCGAAGCGGATTCCGGAGATCGGCTCGTCGCTGGGGAAGGGGATCAAAGAGTTCCAGCGCAGCCTCAAGGACGCCGCGAGCGGCAACGATCAACCCCCGCCGGCGTCGCCGCCGCGCGCCATGCAGCCCCCGGCGTCCTCCTCCCCCCTCTCTTCGGGCGGCGATCCGAAGCGCTTGAGCGACTAGGCGCCGCTCGGCGTCGTCGGGCGGAACAGCTCCTTGCGCCGGTCCACGACCTTCGCCTGTGCGCGCAGCGCGGCGAGGTACTGCTGGATGCGCGCCTGCGCCACCGGGCGGAGCAGCGCTTCCCGCTGCTGATCGCGCTGCTTGAGCCACGCCACCGAGTCCGCCGCCGTCCGGGCGATACCCTGCAGCAGGAAGAACTCTCCTCCCTCTCCCGCGAGCAGCCCCGTCCTCTGGCCCGGTCGTAGGCCGAAGGCGGCGCCCAGCACGACGGGATCGCGCGCGAACTCGGGGGACGCGTTCACCCGCGTGAACGGCCCCAGCTTCTCCACCCGGACGCCTCGCGCCCGGCCGGCGGCCAGCAGGTCGGGGGCGTCGCCCAACGCCGCGACCGTCTGCTGCGCCCGCTCGCGCGCCACCAGCTTCTTCTTCTCGTAGCGCGCGGCGTCCTCCACGCGCCGCCGGAACTGCGCGAGCGGTGGCACGCCTTCAGCAAACAGCGAATCGAGCCGGAACACGTAGGCCGCCCGCTCCCCCTCGATCACGGGACTGGTCTCGCCCGGAGTCGCCTCGAAGGCCCACACGCCCACGTCGGGCACGACGTACTTCCCGAGCGTGAGCCGCTCGCCCTGGAGGAGCCTGGGCGCGTGCGCGAGCGGCAGGTGGAGCACCTGTGCCGCGCTGTCCAGGCGCCGTCCGTCGGGCTGCTCGGCGGCGAGGCGGTCGAGCGTGTCGGTGCGGGCGTCCACCGCGTCGAGATGCTTCCCCTGGAGCGCGACGGCGACGAGAATGTGACGCGCGTGCACGGAGTCACCCTTCGCGGCGTCCACGCGGATCAGGTGATATCCGAACTGGGTCAGCACCGGTTGGCTCAGCTCGCCCGGCTTGAGGCGCAGCATGGCCGTGACGAACTGCGGGTCGAAACCCGACCCCACGCGCTTCACCCAGCCGAGATCGCCGCCCTGAGGGCCGGAGCCCGAGTCCGCCGATTCTTTCTTGGCGACGTCCTCGAACTTCGCGTGCCCGGCCGCAAGCTCGGCGTGCAGCCGCCGCACCGTGGCGAGCGCCGCCGCGGTGTCGGCCGCGTCCGGGACGCGCGGCTGCGCCACGAAGCTCAGCCAGGCAGTCGCCGGCCGCTTGAAATCCTTCTGGTGCGCCTCGTAGTAGCGCTGCAGCTCCGCATCCGAGAGCGGCGCGAGCGAATCCGGGATATCGCTCGCCCCCAGCATCAGCGCCGCGACCGTCGCGGTCTCGTGCTGGTCGCGCCAGATGCGCCACAGCTTCGCGTCCGAGACGTAGATATCGGCCGTCAGGTACTCTTGCAGCTTCTGTTGGGGGAGATAGTCGCGGTACAACGCCTCGATCTGCGAGGTGAACTCCGGACCGGCGCTCGCGAGGTAGCGCTGCCACTTGCTGATGTCGAATTGCCCGTTGGTCTGGAACGTGGCATCCCGGATCACCTGCTGCACGATCTGCGGCGGCGGTGAGCTCCGGGCCGCCTCGATGATCTCGTCGTCCGACACCGTGATGCCGAGACCACGAAACGCGTGGTCCAAGAGAATCTTCTGAATGAACTGGTCGGCGACCTGGTTCTGAACCTGCTGCTCTTCCTCCCGGCTGAGCCGGGCGCCGCCCTGCTGGCGGCGATACTGCTCCAGTGCCGCCTGGTATTGCAGCTGGAACGGCTGCGACCGCACGATTTCGCCGTCCACCTTGAGCACCACATCGCGCCCGCCGGCGATGAAGTCCGTGACCTGACCGTAGGCGAGCCAGCCGATGAAACTGATTGCGACGACCCAGAACACCGGCTTGGTGATTTCGCGCATCGCGCGCATCATAGCGGACCAGACTCCGGCGCAGAGCGGGTGAGAAGGGGCATAAGTCTAAAAACCACAACGCGAAAACTCAAGCGAACGGCGGCGTTTCCAATTGACAGCCCGCCCGAGCAAACACTATCTTCCTTCAATTCTCCCAACCACTTAGCCGTGGCCTACACCAGCGAAATTGAAAAGCTCGAAAAGCGCTGGGCTGAAAACCCCAAGGGACGCAATTTCGCGCCCCTGGCGGATGCCTATCGCAAAGCGGGAGAACTAGATAGGGCCATCGAGCTCTGTAAGGCCGGGCTCGAGCGGCACCCCGATTACGTCAGCGCCCACATCGTGTTCGGCCGGTGCATGATCGACCAGAAGAACGAGGCCGCCGCGTCCGACGTGTTTCGCAAGGTGCTGACGCTCGACCCCGAGAACGTACTCGGCCTCAAGATGCTCGCCGACATCGCCGAGCGCGGCAAGCGCTACGATGAGGCGGTGGAGTGGCTCAGCCGGTTGCTGTCTGCCGATCCCATGAACGGCGACGCGGCCGAAGCGCTGGCGCGCGCCAAGGGCAAGGCGGCACTGGCGGGGCAGGCGGTGCAGGCCGTGGCGACGCAGCCCACGGCACCGGTGCGGGCGGTGTCGGCGGCGCCCCCCGCGCGCCCCCCGCGCCCCGCGCCCCCCGCGCCCCCCGCGCCCCCCGCGGCTGCCGCGCGCCCGGCCCCCAGGGCGACCCCTGCACCCTCGGCGCGCCCCGCGCCCCCTCCGCCCTCGCGCCCCGCGCCCCCCGCGCCGCCACGAGCAACGCCTGAGCCCGTTGTGCGGCTCGTGCCCGAGGAGAAGACCGCCCCGATGGCGAAGCCCGACTTGCTGGTCGAGCACGTGTCGGAGCGACCGTCCGCCCCGGACATCGCCGCCGCGGGTACGCCGCAGGACATCGAGACGTTCGACGGTACCATCGACATCGATGCGGCAGCGCATGGCGCGGCCAGGGCCGATGGGATCGAGGTGCAGGAAGAGGTGGTGCTCGAGCCGCGCGCGATGGAAGTCGAGGGGCTGGCGCATACGCAGTACGAGAGCGGCATGTTCGCGCCGCCACCCCAGGCGGCGGAGCCGCAGGAGGATCTGCCGACGATCGACTTGCCGCTGATCATGCCCGATGACTTGGTCGAGCCGCCCCCACCTCCCGTCGCAGCAGCCCCCGCGGCGGCTCCGCCGCCGGCGGTCCGGCTCGCGGACGACGACGGCGCCGCGGACACGGCCACGCTGTCGCGCGCCGAGCCGGTGCTGACCGAGACGATGGCCGAGCTCTATCTGAGGCAGGGGCACCAGGAAGACGCGCTCCGGGTGTACCAGGCGCTGCTGACGCAGCGACCGGGCGACGCGCGCCTGCGAGCGCGGGTCCAAGCGCTTTCCCCCGGCGGCATGGGGAGAGGGAGAACGGGTGAGTCGCTACCCAGCTTCTTGAAGCGGATTCTGGCCGGCCGGCTGCCTGCGGCCGCGCCGGATCCGATCGCTCCGGCTCCCACTCTGCCTCCCCTTCCGCCGTCCGATCCGACGCCCGAGGTGGGCGGTGGCTCGCCGCTCGCGGGCGCGTTCGCGTCGCTCGGGCTCGAGGCGGAGCCTGAATTCACCGCGCCGGGCGAAGCGACGCGGCCGGCGGCGGACAGCATCTCGCTCGATGCGGTGTTCGGCGAGGCGGCGCCCCCCCCGCCCGCGGCGCCGTCCGTCGACGCGACAGCGCCGCCTCCAGCGCCGTCGTCGCCGCTCCAGCCCCCCCCGTCCCCATCACAGACGGGTGGGTTCTCGTTCGATCAGTTCTTCAGCGCGGCTGCCGCGCCCCCCGCGCCGCCGGCCCCGGCTCCTGTTGCGCCCCCCGCGCCGCCACCGCGGCCGTCGGGCCGCACGTCTGGTCCCAGGCCGGCCGCGCCCGGGGAAGATGAGGGCGACCTCGATCAGTTCCAGGCCTGGCTGCGGGGCCTCAAGTCCTAGTGCCCCCCCACATCGCGGTGCTGAACGGCCCCAACCTGAACTTGCTGGGGGAGCGCGAGCCCGAGGTGTACGGGCGGGCGACCTTGGCGGAGGTCGAAGCCCGCACCCGCGAGCGGGCGCGTACGCTCGGCGTGGAGCTCGAGTGGTGCCAGACGAACCACGAGGGCGAGCTGGTGGAGGCGATCCAGCAGCTCTCCGGGAAGGCGGACGGCGCGGTGATCAACGCCGCCGCGTTCACGCATACCAGCCTCGCGGTGCGGGACGCGCTGCTCGCCGTGCGCGTGCCGTTCGTCGAGGTGCATCTCTCGAACATCTTCGGGCGCGAGCCGGAGCGGCGCCGTTCGCTGCTCGCGGACGTGGCGGTGGGCGTGGTGGCGGGGTTCGGCGCCGAGAGCTATCGGCTGGGACTCGAGGGCCTCGTGGGCTATCTCCAGTCCCGCCATGGGCGCTGATCGGCGGCGCGCGCGCCAGGAGGCGCTCGTGCGCGCGCTCGCGACCGAGGAGCTGGACGGGCTGCTCGTCACCTCGCGCGCCAACATCCGCTACCTGACGGGCTTCAGCGGATCGGCCGCGCTGGTGATGGTGACGCGCGCCGACGTGCTGCTGGTGACGGACTTCCGCTACGACGAGCAGGCGCGCGCGGAAGCCGGCGCGGTGGCGCGCGTCGAGGTGGAGAGTACGAGCGTGTGGGACCGGTTCTTCAAGGAGCTGGCCACGCTCGGGCCGCTCACGTCGCTCGGGTACGAGGCGCACGCGCTCACGGTCCACGACGCTGAGCGGCTCGGGGGGGCGGGCGGCGCGGGGAAGGCGTGGCGGTGGCAGGCGACCACCGAGCTGGTGGAGCGGTTGCGCGCGGCGAAGGACGCCGGGGAAGTGGCGGCGATTCGGACCGCGGCGACGCTCGCCGGCGAGGCGCTGCGTCAGACGCTCACGCTCGTGCGCCCGGGGATGACGGAGCTCGAGATCGCGGGTCTGCTCGAGGGCGCGCTGCGGCGGCTTGGCAGCGAGGGGCACCCGTTCTCGACGATCGTGGCCTCGGGCCCGCGGACCGCGCTGCCGCACGCACGCTCGAG
>QHTX01000051.1:5254-5675 GCA_003220975.1 Gemmatimonadota bacterium
ACGAGCGGCAGCGGACGTTGTACGGGCTGGTGTACGACGCGCAGCAGCGGGCCCGCGCCGGCGTGCGTGCGGGGATGAGCGGGCGGGACGCCGACGCGCTGGCGCGCGAGCTGATCGCGGCGCGCGGCCTGGGTGATGCCTTCGGCCACTCGCTCGGCCACGGTCTGGGGCTGGAAGTGCACGAGGCCCCCCGGCTCTCGAAGACGAACGCGGAGCCGCTCCCCGCGGGCGCCGTCGTCACCATCGAGCCGGGCGTGTACGTGGCGGGCGACGGCGGCGTACGCATCGAAGACGACGTGCACCTGGCCCCTGAGGGGCCCGTGCTGCTCTCGGACGGCCGTACGGAACTGCTGGAACTCGTGTAGATTCTCTAGCTTATGAACCTCGACATCATCGCGCAGCTGGTGCAGATCCTGAAGGA
>QHTX01000128.1:0-27685 GCA_003220975.1 Gemmatimonadota bacterium
TCGATGTTGGTCGAGCCGTCGAGCGGGTCGTACAACACAACGTACTTGCCGGCGGGCTTGCCTGAGGGAACGGGGACTGGCTTGTCGTCTTCCTCGGACGCGGTCACGCACACGCGGCCGGTGTAGTGGACGCTCTGCCGCACCGTCTCGTTCGCGAACAGGTCGAGCTTCTGCTGCAGGTCGCCCGAGACGTTGACCGCGCCGGCCGCGCCCAGGATGTCCGCCAAACCCGCGCGCCGCACGTGACGGGAGATGATCTTCGCGGCGAGGCAGATGTCGTACAGCAGGTTGGACAGCTCCCCCGTGGCCTCCGGGTGGAGCCGCTCCTGCTCCATGATGAACCGCTCAATCGTGATGACTTCCGACCCGTGCACCATGGCCGTCCGTGGCGAAAGTGATCGTGCCGCGCTCATCGGTCCGCAGAATCGTGATGCCGTGCCGCGCCAGCCGCCCCAGCACCTCGGGCGCTGGATGGCCGTAATGATTGCGGCGCCCCACGCTGATCACCGCCTCGTGCGGCCGCAGCTCGGCGAGCCACGCGTCCGACGTCGCGCTCCGCGAGCCGTGATGGCCCACCTTGAGCAGCTCCACCGGCCCCACCGTCCCCGCGAGCCGCCCCTCGACTGGGAGCCCCGCGTCGGCCTGGAACAACAGCCGCACCGCGCCGAACGTCACCTGCAGCACCACGCCGTGCTCGTTCACGTCGAGCGGCAGCGCCAGCCACAACGAGTCGGGGCTCAACACCTCCAGCGTTACGCCGTCCACCTCGACCCGGTCGCCGGCGCGCGCCGCGTGCCAGCGGGCGTCCGACGCCTCGACCGCCGCCAGGAACTCGAGATACAGCGGCCGGCCGAGCGGCTCGCCGGGCTCGAGCACCAGCTCGGGGTCGAGCGCGTCCACGACCGCCGGCAACCCGCCCAGATGGTCGGCGTCGCCGTGGGTCGCCACCACCACCGCCAGCCGTCCCGCTCCCTGGCGGCGCAAGAAGGGCACCACCACCCGCCGTCCCGCATCGCTCTCGGGAGTGCGGGGGCCGCCGTCGATCACGATCCAGCGGCCGTTCGGCGTGCGCAGGACCGCAGCATCGCCCTGGCCGACATCGAGAAAATGTACCGTCAAACACCGACAAGCGTCGAGAGGAACGACGTCAAGGACAGACGTCCAGAGGAGAATCGTGAAGGCGAAAGCAGCGCGCGCAGCAATCAGCCAGGGCCGGCGAGGCGAGTTCCAGAGCCACCATGCCGCGAGCGCGACCCCGGTCCAGAGCGCCGCCGCCTGCCAGCCCGCGGTCATCACGACGTGCCCGCCGGGTACCTGAGCGGCGCCCGTGGCGATGAGATCGAGCAGCGCCAGGGCCAGCCCCGCACCCGCGGCGAGTAACTGCGCGAGGCCGGCGAACGCCCACGACAGCACGAGCGCCAGCACGAGTCCCGGGACGGCGACGGCGGCGAGCGGGATCGCCACGAGGTTCGCGACCACGCCGATCGGCGCCACGGTGCCGAAGGCGAGCGCGGTGATGGGCGCGGTGACGAGCGTCGCCGCCAGCGCGGGCGCCACGAGCCGCAGCGCGCGGGGGGCACGCGTCGTGGCCCGGTCGGCCCAGATCACGGCGCCGATCGCCGTGACCGAGAGCCAGGCGCCCACGGAATGCAACGCCCACGGATCCGCGAGCAGCAGCACCACGCCTGAGAGCGCGATGACACCGCGCGGCGCCACGACGCGCTGGCGCAGGCGGGCCACCTCGCTCGTCACGAGCATCACGACCGCCCGCGTGGCCGGGGCGGGAAAGGCGAGCAGCCAGAGATACCCGAAGAGCAGCAGCGCCGCGGCCCCGGCGCGAGCGCGAGCGCTGAGCCCAAGCCGCCGCAGCACGAGCACCAGCCAGGCCGCGAGGAAGCCGACGTGCAGCCCCGAGATGGACAGGATATGCGCCAGCCCGGCGCGCGCGTACCGCTCGCGAATATCGGCATCGAGGGTGGCGTTGGGCGCGAACACCAGCGCGTCGACGAGCGGCGCGCGCGCGCCGAACAGCGCCGCGGCGCGCTCCGCCAGCCGGCCACGCAACGCCCCGCGGCCGCGCGGCGTCGGGTCGAGCTGGTGCGCCCGCCGCACGACCAGCACGCCCCGCTCACCGAACCCCGTCCAGCGGCCCGCCACGACCCACGTCGTCCCGCCCGCGGCCCGGTATCCCTCGGGCCACCTGAGCCGCAGCGCGCCGCCGCACGCGCCCCGGATCACGTCCGCCTCGACGAGTCCGCCGCTCGCCGGCGCGGGATCACCCAGCTGCACGATCGCCGCCTTACTGCTCCCTGCTCCCCGCTCCCTGCTCCATCTCCCGGCGCAGGTGTCGTCCCGCTCCCGCACCGCCGCCCCACCCCACAGGACGCCCGCCGCTGCCATGATTCCGAGTGCCGCGCCGAGCGGCGCCCGACGATGGAGCGCCGCGGCTCCCACCAGCACCGGCGCAACCACGTACCACGCACCACGCACCTGAAACGCATCGAGGCCGGTCCACAGGCCGGCCCCGAACGCCACGCTGATCCAGACAATCGGCGGCCGCATCGGCGTGGGCCGCCTAGCGGACTACACGAGCTGCACCGGCTTGGCGCCGCAGCGCGGCGCGAGGCCGACCTTGCGGAATCCTTCGAGCAGCACCACGTCGAGCTTGGCCTTCTCCTGGTCGCTCCCCAGCCGCAGCTCGGTGAGCACCTCGCCCTGTGACGTGGAGACGTAGTGTGGTGACAGCCGGTTCACCGTGTACACCAGCACATCGCCGCGACAGGTGTCGCAGCCGCAGAACCGGGGCAGCTGGAGCCGCAGCTTGTCGTACTCCCGTTGTGCCACTTCCCAGGTGACGTTCGTTACCCCACGACGGCCAACTCCTGCGGCGACTCGACCGGCCGCGCGCTGAAGGTCGACCCCGTCGTGCCGGTGAGGCGGACCGACTGGTAGGTCCCGATCCACCGGTCGGGTCCGGCGAGCAGCGCCACCTTGTTGGTCCGGGTGCGGCCCTGCAGCAGGTCGCCCCGCTTGGCCCTCCCCTCGACCAGTACTTCGTGGCTCGTGCCGATGAGCGCGACGTTCTTCTGCCGGGCCAGGCGGCGCACCAGCGCCACCAGGCGCTGCAACCGCTCGCCGGCGGTGTCGTCCGCCACGGCGTCCTTGAGGCGGGTCGCGGGCGTCCCCTCCCGCGGCGAATACTTGAACGTGTAGGCGTCGTCGAAGCCGACTTCCTCGACGAGCGACAGGGTCTCCTGGAAGTCCTCTTCGGTCTCGCCGGGGAACCCGACGATGATGTCGGTCGTGAGCGCGATCCCGGGTACCGCCCGGCGCAGCGCCGCCACCACGGCGAGATAGCGCGCCCGGTCGTAGCGCCGCAGCATCCGCTTGAGCACGCGTGAGCTACCGCTTTGGACCGGCAGGTGCACGTGCTCGCACACGGCGGGCGTCTCCGCCAGGGCCGCGACCACGCGGTCCGAGAAATCCGTGGGATAGGGCGAGGTGAAGCGCACGCGCCGGATTCCCGCCACCCGTCCCACCGCGCGCAGCAGGTCGGCGAAGTCGTGCGTCCCGTCGTGATAGCTGTTGACCGTCTGCCCAAGGAGCGTGACCTCCGTGGTTCCCCCTGCCGCGAGGTCCTGCACCTCGCGCACCACGTCGCTCAACTTGCGGCTCCGCTCGGGCCCGCGCGTCATCGGAACGATGCAGAAGGTGCACCGATAATCGCAGCCACGCTGCACCGTCACGAACGCCGACGCGCCCGTTTCCCGCACGGGTGGCACGTCCTCGTAGTGCTCCCAGTCCCGGAACTCGACGTCCGCGGCGCGCTCCCCGCCCTCCCCCCGGGCGCGCGCGATCAGTTCGGGGAGCCCACGGTAGCCGTCGGGGCCGATCACCAGGTCCACCTGCGGCACGCGCTCGAGCAGCCGGGCCCCGAGCCGCTGGGCCATGCATCCCACGACGCCGAGCACGGCACCCGGCCGCTTGTACCCCTTCAGCTCGCCCAGGCGCGAGAGCACCTTTTGCTCCGCGTGGTCGCGCACCGCGCAGGTGTTCACGAGCGTCACGTCCGCCTCGCCCGGGTCGGTCGTGCGGACGTAGCCCTCTCGCTCGAGGACGCCGAGCATCAGCTCGGCATCCGCGACGTTCATCTGGCAGCCGTAGGTCTCGATATAGATGCGCGGCATCTTTAGCTGACCGTGATGTCGAAGCGGGGGCGCCCGTCCCAGTCCGCGACAGGAAGATAGACGGAAAGGTAGTCCTCCGTGAGGACCTCGAGCCGTCCCGCCCCGCGCCCGCTCACCACGCCGTCGGCGCGCTGTCCGCAGCGGCGGCCCCGGTGGGCGCGCGCTTTTGCGTCGCCCAGCGCCCGCAGATCGCGCGCCCGATCGCGCACGACCCCGGGCGCGAGCTGCTCGCCAAGCCGCGCCGCGGCGGCGTCCGGCCGCACGCTGAACGGGAATACGTGGAGGTAGGTGAACGGCAGCGCTGCGACGAGCGCCACCGTGGCATGATGATCCGCCGCGGTCTCGCCCGGAAATCCGGCGATGATGTCAGCGCCGAGGCCCAGCGCCGCCAGCCGCTCGGCGAGCCACTCGAGGCGCGCGCGGTACGACTCCGCCGTGTACCAGTGCCGG
Organism: Gemmatimonadota bacterium; assembly: GCA_003220975.1. Taxonomy (GTDB): domain Bacteria; phylum Gemmatimonadota; class Gemmatimonadetes; order Gemmatimonadales; family GWC2-71-9; genus AG41. The sequence goes on from QHTX01000128.1 coordinate 4,638, forward strand.
CCCATGCGCTTCAGGACCCGGTTCGAGCCCGATTGCAGCGGCGCGTGCAGGTGCGCGGCGAGGTTGCGGGGGGCGGCGATCAGCAGTCGCGCGATCGTGTCGTCCACCTCAGTCGCCTCGATCGACGAGAGCCGGAAACGCACCTGGGGGACGGCGGCGATCAGGGCTTCGAGGAGCTCACCGAGACTCGACTGACCCCGGGCGCCAGCCCGGGGATCAACCAAACCCGGGGGCTCGGGATCGACCCCGGGCTCGCGCCCGGGGTCCGTCGCGCGATCCCGACCGTAGGTCCCAATATGCACCCCAGTGAGCACTATCTCGGCATGATGCCCCGCCAGCGCCTTGGCCTCAGCGACCAGCTCGGGAATGGCGCGTGACCGATTGCGGCCCCTCGCGATAGTGGTCGCGCAGAAGGTGCAGTGCTCGTCGCAGCCGTCCTGGATCTTGAGCCAGCCGCGGGCGCTGGCGTGGAAACGACGCAGCACGGGATCGACGCGGGGCGCCCCGAAGCCGGCCGCCCGCAGCACGCGCGCAGGGTCGGCGCCGCCCACGACGGCACGCACCGCCGGCAGCGCGGCGATCGTGCCGTCGTCGAGCGCCGCGGCGCAGCCCATCACCACGGTCTCGAGCCGCCGCTCCTGGCGCCCGAGCCGGCGCACCAGGCGACGCAGCTTCGTCTCGCTCTCGTGCGTCACGGTGCAGGAGTTCACGACGGCGAGGTCCGCCGCGGCGGGATCGTCCACCAGGACGGCGCCCTGGTCGGCGAACGCCTGGCGCACCACCTCCGTGTCGTACTGGTTCGCCTTGCAGCCGAAGGTGTGGAAGTAGACGTTCACGGCCGGATCGTCATGCCGACGAGCACGGTCCACACGTGCTCCTTGAGCCCCGCGCCGCTCCGCTCGAGCCGCTCCAGTCCCAGGTCGAGCAGCGCGCGCCCCTCCGAGAAGGCCCGCCCCGTCCCCACTGCGACCGCAAACTCGGTCGGGGCGGTGGTCCCGGAGCCGAAGGGCATCTGGCCGCCGCGCACGCCGAACCGGATCGGCGCCCGGGAGCCGACCTCGGCGCCCGCCGACCAGCTCCACGTGTCGAACGCGCCGGCCCCCGCGTCGGACCAGGAGCGCCACGCCACCGCAGCGGCGAGCCGCACGCTCGGGCTGGGCGCAAACCGCAGGCCGCCACCCGCCATCCGTGGGAGATCGGTCTCGGCGGTCGTCGCTTCGCCGACCTTGGCGCGCAGCCGGCTGTCGCTCCGCGCCCACGCCGCGAGGCTCAACCCCGGCGCGAGCCCCAGCAGCGCGCTCGCCGACACCCCGAGCCCGTCGTAGCGCACCTCGGCGGTCTGCCGTGTCAGGCTGTAGGTCGTATCGTCGAAGCGGCGCTCCGCGGTCTCGCGCGTGGAGCCCGAGAGCACGTGCACGGCGGCGCCGAGCGCAAGGTGGGGCGACAGCCGGCTCGCGGCGGCGAGCCGCAGGTCCGCCACGCTGCCGTTGCTCGTCAGCTCGTCGGTATAGGGCTGAGGCACGCCCCGCAGCACGATCGAATCACGGAGCGTCACGTCCCACGAGCGGTCGAGATACGTCGTGAACCCGCCGCCGAGCGCGAAGCGCGTCCCGATCGGCCCGGCGAGCTGCAGCAGCGGGAAGCGGGTCTCGCGCAGCGCCGTCGTCGACCCGCCGGTCTCCGCGTCGCGGTACGACGCGGCCGTCATCGCCCCGCCGGTGAGGTGGCCGACGTCGGCGAGCTGCGCCTCCATGAGCGGCGACAGCGGATCGAACGGCCCGAACGCGCCGCCCGTGGAGCGCGCGCGCACCGACTCCCACCGCCCCGGCGTGCCGAGCCCGCGGATGCCGTACTGGGAGTCCTGGGCGGATAGGCGGATAGCCGGATAGCAGGACAGCGAGCAGCGCGACTCTATCCGCCTTCATGGCTTTCCAAACGGGAACCGCGGCACGTACGTGATCCGCACCGCCGGTCGATACGCGGCGGCCGCGGAGGGATAGAACCGGATCTCCGGAAAGGCCTGCGCCTCGTACTTGGCCTTGAGCACCAGGGTCGTCGCCAGCGTCGTGTCCGTCTGCCAGAACTTGAGCAGGTTCGTGATCTCGATCTGGATGGTGTCGGTCGAATCGACCTGAATGACCGTGGTGTCGGTCCGGGTGACGTCGAGCACGATCGGCGACTTGGCGCCGAAGTCCGCGAACACCGTGTGGGCCTCGATCACGAACGAGTCCGCCGGCACGCCGCGGGCGGCCGCGGCGGGGACGAGGATCAGGGTGCCGCGGATGATCTGCCCCGAGTCGCGGATACCGCGCGGGAACGCGACCCGCAGGATGCTCCGCGCCGACGGCACCCCGCCCACCGCGAGCGTCGAGTCGAGCGGGGCGGCCGGCGGGGCGAACACGAAGGTCGCGAGCGGCGTGCCCCGCGCCGAGGGGCCCGCCATCGTCGAATCCGGTCGTTTCACCTGCGTGCCCAGCGAGTCCACCACGATGTGCCACCGCAGCAGCGGGCCCAGATCGCCCTTGCCGATCGCGACGCTCGCGAGCGAGTCGGCCGAGATGCGCAGCCCGTACGCCACCTTGCCGCTGTCCGCGAAGACATAGCGCGCCTGCGACGAGTCGAGCTTGAGCGATACGAACAGGCGCTTATTGGTCGTGTCCACCACGATGCTGTCGCCCGTCGTGGAGTCCACGCGCCCCGGCTTCGCGATCAGCGTGTCGAGGTTCACCGTGCGGAGCAGGGAGTCGGTGAACGCCTGGCTCAGGTCCGCGAACGTGGTGGTCGTGTCGATCGCGATCGGCAGGCGGTACAGCCGGACCGTGAGATCGTGGGCGGCGGTGTCGCGACGCGTGATGAAGAACGTCAGCCGGGCTGAATCCCCCGCGAGGATCGCCCCCGTGGTCGTGTCGTTGTTCTTGATCGGGAACCGCTGGCCGACGGCGGAGAACCGGAAGATCGCCCGGCCGTCCACGATGCCCGGCAGATCCGCGGCGAGCATGACGGCGCCCTGGTTCGGCAGCACGTAGCCCCGGAAGGCCGAGTCGCGCGAGATACTCGTGGCGAGCAGCGAGTCGATGAGGGTGACCTGGCCGCCGGGACAGTAGTCGGGGCAGTTGCCGGGCGCGGTCATCCGCTCCACGCACGCCGCGGCCGCCGCGGCCGCGAGCACCGCGCCGAGCACCGCGGTCCGGGCGGCTTTCACTGCTCGAGCGCCGCGCGGGCGAAGGCGTCGGGAAGGAGGTCGCGGAGCGTCCAGCGCCGCTCGCTCGTCGGCCCCGCGGCGATGACCTCAAGGGCGAGGCCGAACTCGGCGAGCAGCTGGCGGCAGGCCCCGCACGGCGACGCCGGCGGGTCGACGTCGGTCGCGACCACGATGCGCGTGAACTGGCGCGCGCCCGCCGCCACGGCAGCGCCGAGCGCCATCCGCTCGGCGCAGATCGTCAGCCCGTACGACGCGCTCTCCACGTTCGTTCCCACGAACACGCGCCCGTCCGCCGCCTCGAGCGCCGCCCCGACCCGGAACTTCGAGTAGGGACAGTACGCGTGTCGCTGCACCTCGCGCGCCCGGCGCACCAGCTCCGCGCTCACGCCCGGATCTCCCCCAGGAAGGACGTCCCCGCGGCGAGCGGCGCCACGCCGAAGTACTCGGCCACGGTGGCGCCCATGTCGGCGAAGCTGCGCCGCTCCCCCAACGCCCGCGGTCGCACGCGGGGGCCCAGCGCGAGGATCGGCACCGCCTCCCGCGAGTGGTCCGTGGAGGGGGTGGTCGGGTCGTTGCCGTGGTCGGCCGTGATGATGATGAGGTCGTCTCCCCGCACGCGGGCCTCGAGCCGCGGAATCCAGGCGTCCAGCTCTTTCAATCCCTCATGAAACCCCGGGACGTCGTTCCGGTGCCCCCACGTCTGGTCGAACTCGATCACGTTCACGAAGATGAACCCCGTCCCGGTGTCGGCGAGCGCCCGCTCGATCAGCCGGTACGCGTCCCCGTTGGTCGGCGTGTGCTCGCTCGCGATGTTCCGGCCGGCGAACAGGTCGTCGACCTTCCCGATCCCCACCCGCGGCACCCCCGCCGCCGCCAGCCGGTCCAGCAGCGTGGTCCCCACGGGCTCGAGCGAGAAGTCCTTGCGCTGCGCCGTGCGCCGGTACGCCCCCGGCGTCCCGGTGAACGGCCGCGCGATCACCCGGCTCACCGCGTGCTCGCCCACCAGCATGTCGCGCGCGATGCCGCACGCCCGGTACAGCTCCGCCAGCGGCACGGTCTCCTCGTGCGCGGCCACCTGGAAGACCGAGTCCGCCGACGTGTAGACGATCCACTTGCCGGTCCGCTGGTGCGCCTCGCCGAGCTCCGCGATGATCGCCGTCCCCGAGGCGGCCTTGTTGCCCAACCAGCCACGGCCGGTGCGTCGCGCGAACTCGTCCAGGAGCGACGTCGGGAAGCCGTTCGGGTACGTGCGAAACGGGCGCTCGAGCAGCACCCCGCAGATCTCCCAATGCCCGGTGGTCGAGTCCTTCCCCTGCGACTGGGGGAACGCGATGCCGTAGGCCGCCGCCGGCCCGGCCCCGGGCTCGCGCCCGGGGTCGGAACGACTGACGCCGGGCGCCAGCCCGGCGATGGGCCTGCACCACCCCAGCCCCAGCCGCTCGAGGTTGGGGAGCCGCAGTCCCCCGACCGCGCGCGCCACGTTGCCGAGCGTGTCACTCCCCGCGTCGCCGTAGGCGGCGGTGTCCGGCGCCGGGCCGATCCCCACGCCGTCGAGTACGATGATGGCGGCCCGCTTCAATCGTAGATCCGCGGCAGCCGCGGCCCGAGCGACGTCAACACCGCGCGCTGCAGCTCGTCGCTCCAGCCGGCGAATTCCTCCAGCGTGATGCGGTCCCCGCCCGCCGCGCCGATCAGCGTCGCCACGTCCCCGACCTGGACCGGATGCTCGCCCGTCTCGACCATCGTCATGTCCATCGTGACCGCGCCGATGATGGGGTGGCGCCGGCCGCGCAGCAGCACCGACCCCCGCCCCGAGAGGCCGAGCGAGCGGCGCAGCCCGTCCGCGTAGCCGATGCCAAGGGTCGCGACCGTGGTGGGCCCGGCCGCACGCCATGCGGCGTTGTAGCTCACGCTCTCCCCCGCCGCGACGCGCCGCACCGCGAGCACGCGGGCACGCACGCTCACGACCGGCCGCGGCTCCGGGAACCCCGCCCCCGGCGAGCCGCCGTACAGGAACACGCCGGGCCGCACCAGGTCGAACGCGAACTGACGGCCCGACAGCGCGGCCGCGCTGTTCGCCACGTGCAGCAGCGCCGGCCGGCGCACGAGCTGGGCGACTGCCCGCTCGAATCGCTCGAGCTGCTGCTCGGCCGTGCCGTCGCGCCGATCGGCCGAGTGGAACTGCGTGTAGCAGCCCTCCAGCTGCGGCGTGTCGGCGGCGGCGCGGACCTGGTCGATCTCGTCCCAGCGCACGCCTGAGCGCCCCATCCCGGTGTCGATCTCCAGGTGAAACGCGCGCTCGCCGCGCGCCGCCCACTCGCGGATCGCCGCCGCGTCGCCCAGCACCGGCGTGAGGCGGAACTGCTCGACCTCGGGGAACAGCGCGGGCTGCCCGGGCATGAATACGACGACGGGCCGGGCGATCCCGGCGGCGCGGAGCTCGGCGCCCTCTTCGACCGTCGCGACCCCGTACCCCCAGGGATCGAGCGCCTCGAGGGCCTTAGACACGGCGACGGCTCCCACCCCGTAGGCGTCGGCCTTCACCACCGGGAGGAGCCGTGTGCCGGCGACCCGTGCCACCGTGCGGGCGTTCTCGATGACGGCGGCGAGGTCCACCTCGACCCAAGCGCGCTGATCGCGCCCGCGCACTGACACGCTCACAGGCGCGCGTATGATATCCCGCGGGCGGGCTAAAGGCAACACGAAAAAGGGGTTGGACGGGCGCAGTCTGGTGCGATGACCCGGGCTGAGAGCCCGGGCTCGGCGCTGAGTGCGTCCTGTAAGGACGCACCGGAGGCCGAGCGCGCCCTCTCAGGGCGCGGATTATCGTTGAGGCATGGCCAGGAAACCGTCTTCACCGTCCACTCCGGGCGACCCCGCCCTCGGCCGCGCGCTCGCGCTGGTGCGCGACCTGAGAGCCCGCTGCCCGTGGGACCATGCCCAGACCCGCGACACCCTTCGCCCTTATCTGGTCGAGGAAGCGCTCGAGCTCGATCAGGCCCTGCGCCGCGGCGAGCCGGCCGAGCTGCGCGACGAGCTGGGCGATTTGTTGCTCCACCTCGCGTTCCAGATCGTGATCGGAGAGGAGCGGCACGAGCTGGACGCGGAGGCCGTGACGCGGGCGCTTGAGGAGAAGATGTGGCGGCGCCATCCGCACCTGTTCGCTGACTCAAAGACGCCGGATCACGAGGGGTGGGAGCGGGTGAAAAAGAGGGAGCGGGGAGCGGGGAGCAGGACGCTCCGGGGGTTGCCGGACACGTTGCCGCCACTCCTGATGGCCTACCGGCTGCAGGAGCGCGCGGCGGGGGTCGGGTTCGATTGGCCGGATGCGAAGGGACCGCTCCAGAAGGTGAAGGAGGAGCTCGCAGAACTCGAAGCGGAAACAGGAAGCGGGAAGCGGGAAAGGTTAGAGGATGAGGTCGGCGACCTGTTGTTCGCCATCGTGAATCTCGCGCGCAAGCTCGCGATCGACCCGCGCGCGGCCCTCGAGCGCGCCAACGACAAGTTCCAACGGCGCTTCGAGGCAGTGGAGCAGCTGGCGGAGGCCCGGGGCCTGGAGCTGGGACGGGCGAGTCTGGAGGAGCTGGACCAGATGTGGGACGAGGTGAAGGCCTCACGGCCATAGCTTGTAGAGCGTCCGCGGAAACGCAATCGCCTCCCTGATGTGCGGGATGCCGCAGATCCACGCCACCGTGCGCTCCACGCCCAAGCCGAACCCCGAGTGGACGAAGGTGCCGTACTTCCGCAGGTCGAGATACCAGCCGTAGGCCTCTTCGGGGAGCTGCTCCTCGCGGATGCGGGCGAGCAGCCGGTCGTAGTCGTCCTCGCGCTGGCTGCCGCCGATGATCTCGCCGTACCCCTCGGGGGCCAGCATGTCGTTGTTGAGCACGGTACGCCGGTCGGCGGGGTTTTCCTTCATGTAGAAGGCCTTGACCGCCCGGGGATAGTTGAACACCATCACGGGCCGGTCGTACTGCCGGGCGAGCAGGGTCTCCTCGTCGCCGCCCAGGTCCCGCCCCCACGCCATGTCGCTCCCCAGGGCCGTGAGCTTCGCCACGGCATCGGTGTACGAAATGCGCGGGAACGGCGGCCGCACGCGCTCGAGGGGGGCGGTGTCGCGCTCCAGCTCGGCGAGCTCGGTGTTTCGCCGCTCGAGGCAGCGCGCCACGATATAGCAGACGAACTCCTCCTGGAGCCGCATATTGGCGTCGGAGTCGTTCCAGGCCACCTCGGGCTCGACCATCCAGAACTCGGTGAGGTGGCGACGGGTCTTCGACTTCTCGGCCCGGAACGTGGGCCCGAAGCAGTAGACCTTCCCGAGGGCGGCGGCGGCGGCCTCGACGTAGAGCTGCCCCGTCTGCGCGAGGTAGGCGGTGCCCAGGTCGAAGTACTCGACGGCGAACAGATGCCCGGCCGCCTCACCGATCGAACCCGTGAGGATCGGCGTGTCGACCAGGACGAAGTGCCGCTCGTAGAAGAAGTCCCGGATCGCCTGGATCACCTCGTGGCGCACCCGCGCGATCGCGACCTGGCGCCGGCTCCGCAGCCAGAGGTGGCGATGTTCGAACAGGAACGCGGTGCCGTGCTCTTTCGGGGTGATGGGGAAATCGACGCTGGGCCCGAGAATCACCAGGTCGGAGGCGGTGAGCTCGACGCCGCCGGGGGCGCGCGCGTCGGCGCGCACCGTACCGGTGACTTCGACTGACGTCTCTTGCGTGAGCTTCCCGAACGCGTCCCAGGCCGCGGCGGACACGTCCTTCTTGGAGAGGACCGCTTGCAGATAGCCCGTGCCGTCCCGCAACGCGACGAACGCGATCTTGCCGGAGGAGCGCGTGGTCATCACCCAGCCGCGCACCACGACGGTCTCGCCCCCCACGCGCTGCGGCAATTCTTCGATGCGATGAAACTCGGGCATAGGCGCGGCATACTAGTGGCGGCCTTCGGGGCTGTCAACGCAACGGCGTGCGCCACGACCTACGTGCCGCCCGCGAAGCTCGGCCCCCCGCGTCAGGAGACCGCGTGGCCCGCCTACCTCGGCACGCCGCGCCACGACGCCGCCGCCGCCGAGTCGCTCAACGCGGATCCGCGGCCGCTCTGGACCGTCGACGTGGGCCGCGCGGTGCGTGGCAGTCCCGCACTCGGCGAGACGGTGCTGGCCGTCGGCACCGTGGAGCGCGTGGTGGCGCTCGTGGAGCTTGCGACGGGTCAGGCGCTGTGGCGCACCCGCCTGAGCGGGACGATCAGCGGCGGACCCCTGCTCGAAGGGGATCGCCTCTACGTCGCCACGGAAGCCTCGCCGGACGCGAAGATCTACGCGCTGCGCCTGCGCGACGGGCAACCGATCTGGAGCACGCGCACCGAGAGCGTGGTGGCACCGCTGGCGCTCGAGGGCGACACGCTCTACGCCGCGACGGAGACGGGCGAGGTGCTGCGCCTCGAGACCGCCGGGGGGCGTGTGACGTGGCGCCGTCGGCTGCCGGGGGGAGGCGCCGCCCGCGCCGGCCCCGTCCCGGCGGCTGGCGGGCTGGTCGTCGCGACCACGGCCGACACGCTGTACCTGCTCGACCGTGCCACTGGCGAGATCCGCTCGCGGCTCCCCACGCCCGGCGCGGTGCTCGCCACGCCCGCCTTCGACGGCCGGCGGCTCTATCTCGGCACCACCGACGGGCATCTGGTCGCCGTGGATCTCCCCGGCCTGACCGTCGCGTGGGACCTCACGACGGGCGACGCCGTGTACGGCGCCCCGGCGGTGGCACGGGACACGGTGTACGCTCTGGCGCGCAACGGCACCCTGTGGATCGTGCCCGTGGACGGTCCGGCGCGGGCGCGCTCGTTCGCGCTCGATCTGACCGCCACGGCGGGGCCGATGCCGATCGCCTCCGGGGTGCTGGTCGCGAGCGTGAGCGGGGACGTGGTGCTCGTGGACCGCGCCACCGGCGCCGCGCGGTGGCGCGTGCAGCTCGACGGCCCGATCGAGCAGCCGCCGCTGGTGCGCGACCGCCAGCTGGTCGTCATCGCCGGGCGCGGCGATATTCACGCGTATCGCTGATGCGCTCGATCCGCCCGCTCGTCGCCCTCGTCCTGCTCGTCCCGGCCCTGCTGCCGGCGCAGCAAGACAGCGCCGGCCGACGGCTCGACGGCACGGCGCGCGAAGGGCACCGGTCCGCGCTGGTGCACTACGGGAAGTGGGTCGCCGCCGCGGGCGTGGCGACGCTCATCGCGCTGGGCGCGCACGAGCACGCGAGCTCGAACCGCGAGTGGAATGCGCTGCTCGCGGTGTGCCGCGCCAACAACGCCGACTGCGTCCTCGGCACCGACGGGCGCTACGCGAACCCGGCGGCGGAGCAGCTGTACCAGTCGTCGCTCTTCTTCGATCGCCGGGCGCGCGCCCGCCTGCTCGGGGCTCAGGCGGTGCTGCTCGTCGCCGCGGGACTGTTCATCGCGGACCTGCGGCACCAGTCGGGCGGGCCGGGGAATGTGCCGTTCGCGCCTTTGGAGCTTTCCGCTGATCCCTCGGGAAGCGGGGCGTGGGTGGGAGTGCGGGTCGCGTTCTAACGCGGAACGCGGAAGGCGGAACGCGGAACAGACGCGCACGTTTCGATTCGGCGAGCGACCTTTCATTGCTGTTCCGCGTTCCGCGTTCCGACTTCCGCGTTCTCCCTTCGGTCAGCCGACCCTGAACAGCTCGAAGCCGCGTTCATATCTCGCCACGATCCGCGCCCGATAGGCCGCGTGCTCCGGCGCCGCGAGCGTCGGATCCCGGGCGATGATCTGGCCCGCCGCCCGGCGCGCGGCCTCGAGCAGCGGTAGGTCGGTGGCGAAGTTCGCGTAGCGCAGCAGGGCGCCGCCCGACTGGCGTGCGCCCGCGAGCTCGCCCATGCCGCGCTCCTGGAGATCGAGCTCGGCAATCCTGAAGCCGTCGGTCGTCTCGGTGAAGGCCCGGAGCCGCGGCGTGGCCGCGGCGACGTCGCACAGCAGGATGCAATGGCTCGCGGCGGCGCCGCGGCCCACGCGGCCGCGCAGCTGGTGCAGCTGCGCCAACCCGAACCGCTCCGCGTGCTCGATCAGCATGACGGTCGCGTTGGGGACGTCGATGCCCACCTCGATCACGCTCGTCGCGACCAGGATGTGGATCGCGCCGTCGCGGAACGCGCGCATCGCGCCGTCGCGCTCGTCGGGCTTCTGGCGACCGTGCACCAGGCCCACCCGCAGCTCGGGGAACGCGCGGGCGAGGGCCGCGGCCATCGTCGTCGCCGCCTTGAGATCGGCGCGCTCCGATTCGTCGATCACCGGATAGATCACATACGCCTGCCGTCCTGCCGCGCACTCGGAGCGGATGAATTCGTAGATCTTGGCACGCGCGCCCTCGGTGCGGAGCGCGGTCTTCACCGTCCCCCGCCCCGGCGGGCGCTCGCGCAGCTCGGTCACGTCGAGGTCGCCGTATAACGTGAGCGCGAGCGAGCGGGGGATCGGCGTCGCCGTCAGCAGCAGCACGTCGGGGGCGTCCCCCTTCTCGACCAGAGCGGCGCGCTGCTCCACCCCGAACCGATGCTGCTCGTCGATCACGACCAGGCCGAGGCGGCGAAACCGGACCGACTCTTGAATCAGGGCGTGCGTCCCGACCACGAGCCGTGACGCGCCGCTCGCGATGCGCTCGCGCGCGGCGGCCTTCTCCGGCGCGCTGAGCCGGCCGATCAGCAGCTCCGGCCGGAGCGCGAGCGGCTCGAGCAGCCGCGTCAGCGTGGCGCCGTGCTGCTCGGCGAGCAGCTCCGTCGGCGCCATCATCGCCGCCTGGTAGTCGTTCTCGAGCGCGAGCAGCATCGCGAACAGCGCGACCACCGTCTTCCCCGTTCCCACGTCACCCATCAGCAAGCGATGCATCCGGAGCGGCGCGGTCATGTCGTCCGCGATATCGCGCACCGCGCGGCGCTGGTCGCCCGTCAGCTCGAACGGCAGGTGCTGCTTGAGGCGGGTGGTGAACTCCTTCCTGAGCTCGAAGCGGATTCCCGCACGGGCTCGCTTCGCGAGCGCCCGGGCGCGCGCCTGCACGAGCTGCTGGTCGAACAGCTCGTCGAAGGCGAGTCGCTGTCGGCCCAGCTCGGCGTCCGCGACGGTGGCCGGCCGGTGCACCGCCGTGAGCGCGCTGCGCAGGTCGGGCACGCCCACCGCGTCGCTCAGCGCCTGCGGATGCGGGTCGTCGGCGAGCGCGAGCAGCGCGTCGAGATGTTGCTGGATCAGGCTGCGGATCTGGCGGTGGGTGAGCCCCTCCGTCGCGGGATACACGGGAAGCACCATCCCGCCCTCGGGCCCTTCCTCACCTTCGTCCGCGAGGATCACGAACTCCCGAGGCACGAGCTGGCGGCCGTGGTAATAGCGCACCGGCCCGGTGGCGAGCAGCAGCTGTCCCTTCTTGATCTGGCGCTCGAGGAACGGCTGGCCGGGCCAGGCACACTCGAGCAGGCCGCTCGCATCCCGCAGCACCGCGCGGAACACCCGCAGGCCCTTGCGCGTCGGCAGCACGCCCGTGCTCACGACGCGGCCCACGCACGTCACCTCCTCCCCCACGTGCGCCCGGGCGAGCGGCGTCACCGTGGTCGCATCGAGATAACGGTGGGGCGCGTGATACAACAGGTCGCCGACCGTGCGGATCCCCAGCCGCGCCAGCGCCTCGGCGCGCTTGGGACCGACGCCCTTTAAGTATTTCACCGAAGTGGCGAGCTGCAGCGTCACTCCCTTCCCCTTTCCCCCTTCCCCGGCCCTTCACCGGCCTCTTACGGAAGCCCCTGCCGGCGTCGCCACGCCCACTCGGCGGTGAGCGCCACGACCGCCAGCACGAACAGCCACCACCGGTCGCGCAGTCCCCCGCTCACCACGCGGACGGCGGGAAGCCCGGCCTGCGGAGCGAGCGCGGGCCCCGCCGGCCGCCACTCGTCCGAGTACATCTCCACCGCCACGAGCCCCCGTTCGCCCCCGCCGGCGGACGGGGGGGCGGCGGCCGCATAGCGGTACACACCGGGAGCGAGCCTGAGCTCCGCCCGGCCCCCGGCGTCGAACCGCAGCGTGTCGCGCCGCTCGCGCCCACCTTCCCACAGGCTGAGCGCCGCGTCCTGCGGGGCTCCGGCACCAGTCCAGCGCCACACCAGCGGCAGCCCGTTGGGCACCTCGTACGTCACCGGAACGAACCGCTCCCTGCTCCCTGCTCCCTCTGCCAGCAGCCAGTCGACCAGCCCCGCCATCAGCGCCCGATACGCCTCGGCGCTCGCGCCGCCGCGGAACGCCCAGCGGTACAGCCCCGCCCCCGCGACGACCGCGCGGCGCCTGCCGTCGCGCTCCGACAGCACGACCAGTGGACGCGGGGCGCCGCGCCGGCCCAGCCGCGCCGTGAGCACGACGACGGCCGCGCTGTCGGGCGCGAGCTCCACCAGCCCCGTCACGGGCGGGAGCGAGTCCCATGCGGCGCCCGCCAGTGCGGCGGCGAGCGGCGAGGGTCCTGGAGGCTGGACGTACCAGTCGCCCCCCCCTTCTTGGCGCCGCGCCGCCGGCCAGAGCAGCACCGCGCCTTTGTGGGGGGGGACGAAGCGCGCGAGCGTCGCCGGCTCGCCCGCCTCAATCACGAGCCGCGCGGCGGCCACGGCCCGCGCCACCTCGGGTGCGGCCACGGCGGCGAGGGTCGCGCCGTCGCGCCAGGGCGTGGAACCACCCGGCTCCGCCGCCACGAACGCGCGGAGCGGCACGCGGGCCACATCCGTGAGCGTGCGCGCGAGGAATCGCGTCTCCCAATCGGGCGGAGCCGCGAGCAGCACGACCGACGGCTGGGGACTCACGTCGAGCACGAACGTGCGGGCGTCGTCGCGGGGCTCGGAGTCGGAGGCGCCCTCAAGACGCACTTCCAGTGCGGACGCACCAGGAGCGAAGAGGGAAGCGGGAAGAGAGATGTCCGTGGAGACGACACCGCTGTCGGGCAGCACCACTCTGTGCGACGCGATGCGGCGTCCCGAGAGGTTCACAATCAAGGTTCCTTCCCTCTTCCCTCTTCCGGCCTCTTTCGGCCCCGCCGTCCCGTAGCTCACCGAGAGCCGGATCGTGTCCCCCGCGCTGACGTGGCGCGGACCATCGACCGAAGCGACGAAGGCGTCGAAGAACGGCCCGCGCGGCACCACGACGATGCGCGGGCCGCGCGCCAGGTCGGGCGGCAGGTCCGCGGCGTCCGTGATCGCGCCATCGGTGACGACGACGACGGGACCGCCGCGCGCCGCCGCGGCCGCGAGCGCAGGGCCGAGCCGGCTCGCGCCGTCCGCCGGCGGCAAGGTGTCGAACGCCGTCACGCGGGCGCCGAAGCGCCAGATGACCCCGCCGTGCGCCAGCGCCCGGGCCGTGTCGAGCGCGGCGCGCCAGCCTCCTCCCTGTCCGGCCATCGAGAGCGACGCGTCGAGCAGCACCAGGGGCGTCGCGACGCCTGACTCGACGCGCGATACCGCCGGGTTCCACAGGAGCAGGACGAGCGTGCCGAGCGCGGTCGCCCGGAGCAGCGTGAGGCCGAGGCTCACGCCGCGCCGCACGCCAGGGCCTCGGCCAGCGTGAACCGTCCCTCGTACAGCGCGCGCCCCACGATGGCGCCCGCGAGGCCCGCGCCGCGCACGCGCCGCAGATCGTCGAGCGAGGCCACACCCCCCGAAGCGATCACGTCGAGCCCGAGCGCGGCGAGGCGGAGCAGCGTGAGGCCGAGGCTCACGCCGCGCCGCACGCCAGGGCCTCGGCCAGCGTGAACCGTCCCTCGTACAGCGCGCGCCCCACGATGGCGCCCGCGAGGCCCGCGCCGCGCACGCGCCGCAGATCGTCGAGCGAGGCCACACCCCCCGAAGCGATCACGTCGAGCCCGAGCGCGGCGAGGGCGCGGGCACCGTCCACGTCGGGGCCGGCGAGCATGCCGTCGCGCGTCACATCGGTGTAGATCACGGTGCGGGCGCCCTGCGCGTGGACACGCCGGGCCAGCTCGAGCGCCGTGAGATCGAACACCTCGGTCCAGCCGCGCACCGCCACGCGGCCGTCCCGGGCGTCGATCCCCACGGCGAGCCGATCCGCCCCGTGGCGCGCGAGCAGCCGCTCGACGAGCGCGGGCTCCGTGGCCGCTTTGGTGCCGATCACGACGCGCGTCGCCCCCCAGGCGAGCATCTCGTCGATCGCTTCCTCGGTGCGGAGCCCGCCGCCCACCTGGGTGTGCACGCCGGCGTCGGCGAGAAACCGCCGCGCCAGCTCCCGGTTCTCACCCCGGCCGAAGGCGCGATCGAGATCGACGAAGTGCACCCAGCGGGCGCCCGCGCGCGCGAACTGCCGCGCCACGGCGACGGGGTCGTCGGCATACGCGGTGGCGCGGCGCGCGTCGCCCTGGCGCAAACGCACCACGCGCCCGCCCTGGACATCAACGGCGGGATAGAGCTCCACGGATGTGGAGGAAGCTAATCGCGCGCGGCGGCGACGGCCGGAGTCGGCGGGTCGCGGTCTCGAGCGCCTTCGGGATCGGCGTCCCCGCGCCCATGTCCTTGCGTTGCGGGTTCGTGGGCCGGCCGTTGACCAGGAATTCGTAGTGCAGGTGGGGCCCGGTCGAGAGCCCCGTCGACCCGACGTAGCCGATCGTCTCCCCCTGGTCCACGCGCTCGCCCGGCTGCAGGCCCCGCGCGAACGCGGACAGGTGGCCGTAGCGCGTGCGGATACCGTTGGCGTGGCGCAGCTCGATCAGGTTGCCGTAGCCGTCATCCTCGCGCCCGACGCGCGTCACGACGCCGTCGGCGGTGGCGCGCACCGGGGTGCCGTACGCGGCGGAGAAGTCCACGCCCTCGTGGGCCCGCCAACTGTGGAGGATGGGGTGATACCGGGCCCCGAACCGGCTCGAGACGCGACGGAACTGGAGCGGCGCCCGCAGGAACGCGCGCCGCAGCGACCGCCCGCGCTCGTCGTAGAACCCGGTGACCGCGGCCGCGCTGTCCTCGAAGTAGAAGGCGTAGCTCGGCGTGCGCGCCACGTCCACCCGGCCCGCGAGGATGCGGCCGAAGCGCCGCTCGCCCTCGGACGATTCGAGCCGCTCGAGCAGCACCGTGAAGCGGTCGCCCGGGCGGATGTCACGGGTGAAGTCCACCTCCCAGTCGTACACGTCGGCGATCGCCCACGCGAGCTGGCGCCGCTCCACCGGCGGCAGGAACGTGTCCGCGACGGCCCTGTCGAGCGCGTCGTACAGCGACGACTCGATGACGCCGGTCACGCGGAGCCGCGTGATCGTCCAGGGGATCGTCTCCACCGCCTCCGTCCAGCCGGCGTCGATCCGCGCCAGCGTGAGGCGCCGCACCGGCGAGAGCCGCACCGTGACGCGGTCCGCGATGCTGTCGGTCTGCAGGCGCCGGAACTGGAACACGAGCCCGGGCCGGAGGCGCCGCACCGGGAGGGCGCGCGCGGCGGCGAGGAGGCCGGCGTAATTCCGACCGGTGATGCCGGCGCGGGCCACGACGTCGGAGACCGTCTCGCGGCCGCCCAGCGTCTCGGCGAAGGCGACGTAGGCCCGGTCGACCACGATCGCGCGCGCGGTGAGCGGCTGGCGCCACGGCCACGCTTCGCGCGTGGCCCACGCCAGGCCGCCGGCCGCGAGCGCGCCCGCGACGACGTAGTGACTGCCGCGCCAGGCCATCAGTCCATTTGCCGCCGGATGAACGTGGGGATCTCGAGCTCGTTGAGCTCGGCGGGCGGCAGCGGGGCGGCTCGCCGCGCCGGTGCTCCCCCTTCGGCCGTCCTGGCGTACCCGGGCGGCGGGACCGGCGTGGGCCGCGCCGCACGCTCGCGGAAGGGCAGCACGCCCGGCGCCGCGCGGACCGGCGTTTCCGCCGCCTGCCGGTCGAACCCCGTCGCGATGACCGTCACCCGGATCTCGCCGTGCATCGCCGGATCGTTCACGGTGCCGAAGATGATCTCGGCGTCCTCGCCCGCCGCGTCCTTCACGACGTCCGAGATCTGGGTCACTTCACCGAGCGTCAGGTCTTCGCCGCCGGTGATGTTGATCAGCACGCCCGTCGCGCCGGTGATGGAGATGTTGTCGAGCAGCGGCGACGAGATCGCCTGCTGCACCGCCTCCATCGCGCGGTTCTCGCCCCGCCCGGTGCCCGTGCCCATGATCGCCGCCCCGCCGTTCTGCATCACGGTGCGCACGTCCGCGAAGTCGACGTTCACGATGCCGGTGACGGTGATGAGGGAGGAGATGCCCTGCGTGGCGTGCAGCAGCACTTCGTCGGCCCGCTTGAGGGCGTCCTGGAACGGGATGCCCTTCCCGACCACCGCGAGCAGCCGCTCGTTGGGCACGACGACCATCGTGTCGACGTGCTTGCGCATCTCCGCGATGCCCATGTCCGCCTGGCGCATCCGCTTGCGACCCTCGAACAGGAACGGCTTGGTGACGATGCCGATCGTGAGGGCGCCGAGATCGCGCGCCATCTGCGCGATGATGGGCGACGCGCCTGTGCCGGTGCCGCCGCCCATGCCGCAGGTGACGAATACCATGTCCGCGCCGTGCAGCGAGTGCAACACCTCGTCGCGGTTCTCCTCGATCGCCTGGCGGCCGATCTCGGGGCGCGCGCCTGCGCCCAGCCCGCGGGTCAGCTTCTTCCCGATCTGCACCTTCACGTCGGCCTTGTTGTTGAGCAGGGCCTGCGAGTCGGTGTTGACGGAGATGAACTCGACGCCCTGCAGGCCCTCGTCGACCATGCGGTTGAGCGCGTTGCCGCCGCCACCGCCGATCCCGACGACCTTCATCCGGGCGTTCTGCGATACGGTTTCTTCGAGCTCGAAGATCATGGCCCCACGCCCCCTCGGGTGATCGATCAGAAGAAGTCTTGCAGCCAACGCTTCAGCGGCGCGAACAGCCGATCCACGCCGGGCGTGCGCACCAGTGACCCGCCGACCGCGGCGCCCTGCGCCAGCTTGCGCGCCGCGTACAACACCAGCCCCACCGGCACCGCGTAGCGCGGCGCCTGCACGCTGTCCACCAGCCCGGAGATCCCCTGCTCGGGGCTCCCCGCCCGGACGGGCACGGCGAAGGCATCCCGCGCCAGTTCCACCATCCCCGGCAGATGCGCCGTCCCGCCCGTCAGCACCACCCCCGCCGGCAGCCGCCCGCCCCCATACCCAGCGCGCTCGAACTCGCGCTGCACCAGCTGGAAGATCTCGTCCACGCGCTGGTGGATGATGTGCGACAGCAGCTCGCGCGACGCCTGCCGCGCCCCTTGGCTCGGCGTGGACGGCAGGTTGATCATCTCCGCCGCGTCCACCAGCGGCTGGTACGCGACGCCGTGCCGCTCCTTCAGCCGCTCCGCGTCCGCCTGCGTCACGCTCAGACCCTGCACCAGGTCGTTGGTCACGTGCGCGCCGGCGAACTTGATCGACGCGAGATGGCGGATCTTCCCTTCGTGAAAGATCGCCACGCCCGTCGAGCCCCCGCCCACCTCCACCAGCGCGACGCCCAGCTCCTTTTCGTCGTCCGTCAGCACCGCGTACGAGGCGGCGAGCGGCTCGAGCACGAGATCGACCGGCCGGTAGCCCGCGCGCTGCACGCTCTTGCGCAGGTTCTGCGCGGCCGTGGCCTGGACCGTGACGAGATACATCTCCACTTCGAGCCGCGTCCCCGTCATCCCCACGGGGTCCGAGATCCCACGCTGCTGATCGACCACGTACTCCTGCGGGATGTCGTGCAGCAGCTCCTGATCCCGGCCCAGCGAGATGGCGCGGGCCACCTCGTTCACGCGCGCCACGTCCTCGGCGCTGATCTCCTCCCGCGACACCGCCACGACGCCGGGCGAGGTCCGCGCCGATACGTGCTCGCCCGCGATGCCGCACGTCACGCCGCTCACCCGCCCGCCCGCCATCCGCTCGGCGTCGCGCAGCGCCGCGGCGATGGACCGGGTCGTCTCCTCGATGTCCCGAACCATGCCGCGCCGCACGCCCGCGTTCTTCGCGAGCCCCACCCCCAACACCTTGGCGAGCGGCACGCGCGGCACGTCGCCGACGACCTCGGCGATCACCGCGCACGTCTTGGTGCTGCCGAGGTCGAGCCCGGCAACGAGCTGGCGGTCCCGGCTCACGCCCCGGCGCTCGGCTTGCGGCGAACCACCACCTGGCCCGCGAACCGCGCGTCGAGCTCGCGGTAGGGACGCCCCTTCGCGGCCAGATCCTGCGCAACCTGCACCACGCCTCGAATGACCTCCGGCCCGGCGTCGCGCCCGAGCAGCACGCGTCGGGCTCCGATTTCCACGAGCACGTCGCCGCGCGCGTATCCGCGCGCGCCGCTGATGGCCTGAAACAGCGCCGCATCCACCGACCGGATCAGCGCCAGCACCCCCACCACCCCGGAGTCCGCCGTCGTCGCGATCGGCAGATCGAGCCCTCCCCCTCCGGCCGCCCGCGCCGGGTCGAACGGCAGCGGCCGGCCGGCGGCGTCCACGACCACGAGCCCCCGACCCGCCACGAGCGCCGCGGGCTCGACCTCCTTGAGCTCCACCCGCAGCGCCGCCGGCAACCGCCGTACCACCCGCGCGTCCGCCACCCCGGCAAGCCCGCGCACACGGTCCGCGAGCATCCGCGTGTCGGAGAACACGCTCGCCTCGTCCGGCAGTCGCAGCGCCGCGATCACCGCGTCGGGCGACAGATTGCGCACGCCCAGGAGCTCGATCTGTCGCACCCGGAAGAACGCTACGTGCCGCAGCACGAGCGGGGTGGCGAGCCAGCCGAGGGCCAGGAGCGCGAGGCTCATCACGCCGAGCAGCGCCCGCCGCCGCCACCGCGGCCATCCGGTCACCGCCCGTTCCCCCCTTGCTCGGCCCTCTTTCCCAGCTGCGCCAGCAAGTCCGGGCCTACGCGGGTGATGTCACCCGCCCCGAGCGTGAACACCACGTCCCCGGCCCGCACCGTCTCGGCCACGCGCGCGGTGAGCGCCGCGCGCTCCCGCACCGCCACCGTCGTCGCGCCCGCGCGCGCGGCGCCGCGCGCTACCAGGTCCGCCGTCACGCCCGGCACCGGCCGCTCGCGCGCCGCGTAGATCGGCGCCACCACTACCACGTCCGCCGCCGCGAGCGCCCGCCCCAGCGCCTCGCCGTGCAGCGCGGTGCGCGAGAACAAGTGTGGCTGGAACACTGCCACCAGCCGGCGGCGCGGGAACGTCTGCCGCGCCGCGGCGAGCGTCGCCTGCACCTCGGTGGGGTGATGCGCGTAATCATCCACCACCGTCACCCCGCGCGCCTCGCCCACCCGCTCGAACCGCCGCCCCACGCCGCCGAATTCCGCGAGCGCCGCGACGCCGCGCTCCACGTCCGCGCCCAGCTCGTGCGCCACGGCGAGCGCCATCGCGGCGTTGCGCACGTTGTGCAGTCCCGGCACCCGCAGCCGCAGCGTCACCGTGCGGCCGCCCGGCAGCGCGATGCCCGCCGTCGAGGCGCCGCCCTCGTCGAGCCGCGGCTCGACGATCCGCACGTCGGCATCCGCGCCCAGTCCCACGCGCCACACCGGGACCTGCACCGCCGCCGCCACACGTCCCGCGCCCGGGTCGTCCCCACCGACGATCACCCGCCGCGCACGTCCCGCGAACTCGACGAATGTCTGCTCGAGCGCCGTCACGCTGCCGCCGTAGCACTCGAGGTGGTCGGCCTCGACGTTGGTCACCACCGCCACTGTCGGCGCGAGCGACAGGAACGCGCGGTCGAATTCGTCCGCTTCCACCACGTACAGCTCCCGCCCACCCAACCGCGCATTCCCGCCCCACCGAGCGACACGGCCGCCGGCGAGTCCCGTAGGATCCCGCCCGGCGGCCGCCAGCGCCTCCGTGACCATCACCGTGGTGGTCGTCTTGCCGTGCGTCCCCGACACGGCGACCACCGTTCCGCCGGCCACGGCCTGGCCCAGGGCGTCAGCCCGCCGTACCACCGGGACCCCTAGGGCGCGGGCGCGGTCCAGCTCCGGGTGATCTCCCGGTACCGCTGCGGTCACCACGACTGCCCGGGCTCCAGCCACGTGCCCGGGGTCGTGACCCCGCCAAATCTCCACCCCCAGGGCTGCCAAATCGGCGGCTCCTGAGGGGTCACTATCACATCCGGTTATCGCTATGCCTTGCTGCCTAGCGAGGAGCGCCAGGCCGCTCATGCCCGCGCCGGCGATCCCCATGAAGTGGACCGGGCGGGGATCCACCGTTGCAAACAAGATCATTAGTGGGGGGCTAATATAGCGAATTTACGAAACTTGCGAAAGAGAGCACGACCTCAGACGAGCAGTGTCAAGATCCTGGACACGATATCGCGGACGGCGTTTGGGTGCCCTCGATCGCGCGCGCGAGCGGCGAGCGACTCGAGCCGGGGCGGGTCGGCAAGGAGGCCGGTGACGTGGCCGGCGAGCGTGTAGGGGGAAAGGTCTCGCTCTGGCAGGTGGACGGCCGCACCGGCCTCGGCGAGCGCGCGCGCGTTGTATGACTGGTGGTCGCCGGCCGCTGTCGGCAGGGGCACCAAAATGCCCGCCTTGCCCCACGCGCACAGCTCGGCCACCGTAATCGCGCCGGCGCGGGCCACGACGAGGTCCGCCGCGCCGTACACTTCGGTCATGGGGTCGAAGAAGCCGCGCACCACGACGCGCCCTGGCACGGCGTAACGCGCCAGCGCGGCTGCCTGTGCGGCACCCGTGCCCCACAGCACGTTGACATCGCCGAGCAGGCGGCGCTCGAGCGCCCCCGCCATGGCATAGTTGATGGCCCGTGCCCCCTGGCTGCCGCCGAACACGAGCAGGGTCGGCCGCTCCGCGACGAGGCCGAGCTGGCGCGCCGCCGCGGCGCGATCGCCGGGCGCCGGCGGCCGAATCGGGTTGCCGAGCGCGAATACCTCGGTGCCGCGGCCGGGGCGCAACCGCTCGCGCGCTTCCGGAAAGCCGAGGTGCACCTGCCGGGCGCGCCGCGCGAGCCAGCGCGTGGTGAGGCCCGGAAATGCGTTCTGCTCCTGCAGCACCGTGGGGATGCCGCGCCGTGCGGCGCGCCACACCACGGGTCCCGCCGCGTAGCCGCCCGTCCCGATGACGAGCGCGGGTCGTTCGGCATCGAGGACGCGCCCCACCGATCGCCACACCTGTCCGGCGATCAAGGGCCAGCGGAGGTTCTTCCACCAGCGGCTCCGATAGATGGGCTCGATCGGCAGCAGCGCGTACCGAAACGGGTAGCGCGGCAGCAGCTGCGCCTCGATGCCGCGCTCGGCACCCACCAGGACCGGTTCGACATCGGCCCGCGCCGCGGCGAGCGCCTGGGCGAGCGCGAGGGCGGGCATGAGATGGCCGCCGGTGCCACCTCCGGCCAGGAGGATTCTCATCGTGGCGATAATTTCGGACTGCGGATTGCGGATTGCGGATTTGAGGGGGACAGTTCGATCGGCGATGGCGTAGGCGCGGATCGACGCTCGTCCGATCCAATCCGCAATCCGCAATCCACAATCCGCAATTGCTTCACATCCGCCGCCCTCGTCCGATGCTGACCAAGACCCCCGTGGCCACCAGCGCCACGAACAGGCTCGAGCGGCCGTACGAGATGAACGGGAGCGTGATGCCGGTGGCAGGCAGGAGCGCGAGGGTCACCGCCATGTGGAGCGCGGCCGTGACGCCGATCAATGCAGTGAGGCCCACGGCGAGCAACTGGCCGAACGAGTCGCCCGCGGATCGCGCGATGCGGAAGCCGACCCACACGAAGCTGCCGAACAGCACGAGGATCGCGAGCACGCCGAGGAAGCCCCACTCCTCGCCGATGGTCGAAAAGATGAAGTCCGAGTATGCGTAGGGCAGGTAGCCGAGCTTCTGCTGGCCCTGTCCCAGCCCGACCCCGAAGAACCGGCCGGCCCCGATGCCGACGAGCGACTGGTGCACCTGCCAGGTGGCCTCGGACGGGGCGCTCCCGGGGTTGAGAAACGTGACGATGCGCGCCAGCCGGTACTGCGCGCTCGCCACCGCCCCGAACAAGAGCGGGGTGGCGACGACCCCGATCGCGAGAAAGTGCCCGATGCGCGCGCCGGCGGTGAACAGCACGACGCCGGCGAGCAGCGCCACAAGCAGCGCCATCGAGAGGTTGGGCTCCAGGAAGATGAGCGCGACCAGCGGCGCGATCACGACGATGAACGGCAGCAAGCCGTACTGGAAGGTGCGGATGCGCTCCCCCTTCTTCGCCGCCAGCATCGCCGTCCAGACCACGACCGCGAACTTGGTGAGCTCGGACGGCTGCACGGTCACGAACCCGAGGTTCACCCAGCGGCGGGCCCCGTTGATGGTCGGCGTAATGCGGTGCGTGAAGGGCAGCAGCGGAATGACGAGCAGCACCGCGGCGAGCGCGAGCACCGGCCACGCGGCGCGCTGCCACTTGCGGTAGTCCGTGCGCGCGAGGATGGTCGCGACGATCCCGCCCACCGCCGCGCCGAGCGCTTGCCGCAACGCGAAGCCCGAGCCGACCTGTCCACCCGAGATCATGACCAGGCTCGACGCCCCGTACACCGCCGCGAGCCCGAACACGACGAGGATCGCGGCGAGCACCACGAGCAGACGGGTTTCCCAGCGCGTGTCGCTCACATCTGCTCCACGAGTTTCCTGAACGTCGTCCCGCGCTCCTCGTAGTTCTTGAACATGTCGTAGCTCGAGCACGCGGGAGAGAGCAGCACCGCGTCACCCGGACGCGCGGCACGCCGGGCCCGCGCGACCACGTCGTCGAACGTCGTGCCCCGCTCGAGCGGCACCTGGCCCTTCAAGTCCTGCTCGACGAGCGGCCCCGACTCGCCGTAAGCGATCACGAGCCGGCACTTCGGCTTGA
>QHTX01000128.1:27697-28282 GCA_003220975.1 Gemmatimonadota bacterium
CCACCGAGCAGCAGCACCAAGGGGCGGCTCATGGCCTCGACGGCCACCACGGTGGACGCGATGTTGGTCGCCTTGGAATCGTTGATCCACAGGACGCCGTTCACCTCGCGCACCGGCTCGAGGCGGTGCGGCAGCGCGCGGAACGAGCGCAGCCCTTCGCCGATCACCCCGGGCGCCACGCCGGCCTCGTGCACGGCGAGCGCCGCGGCGAGCGCGTTCGCCACGTTGTGATCGCCCAGCAGCGGCAACGCGTCCCGGTCGAGCAGCGCCCGGCCGCCGAGCAGCAGGCGGCGCCCGGCGGCATCGTACCAACCGTCGGCGGGACCCCGGAGCGAGAACCGCGCCTGGCGCCCCGGGACGCCGCGCGCCAGCTCGAGCACCGCCGGATCGTCGCCGTTCAGCACCCATACCCGGTCGGCCGCGGCATTGCGGAAGAGCAGCTGCTTGTCAGCGTAGTAGGCCGCGACCGACGGATAGCGGTCGAGGTGATCCGGCGCCAGGTTCGTCACGATCCCGACCTCGGGGGCGAAGTCAGGGCTGTCGTGCAGCTGGAACGACGACACTTCGATCGCGAGCCACTGATAG
>QHTX01000128.1:28355-37078 GCA_003220975.1 Gemmatimonadota bacterium
CGCGCAGCAGGTGCGCGACCAGCGCCGTCGTCGTCGTCTTGCCGTTCGTCCCGGTGATCGCGACGGTGCGGGTGCTCCCCCCGCCCCCGCTTCCCGCGAGGGCCAGGAACCCCAGATCGACCTCCGAAAAGATCGGCACCCCGCCCGCGCGCGCGGCCGCGAGCGGCGGCGCATCGGGCGGCACCCCCGGCGACACGACCACCGCGCGCGCCGCGCTGATCTTCGCGAGGTCGTGGCGGCCCACGTCGACCTCCACCCCCGCTAGGCGCCGCAGCTCGGCCAGCACGTCACCGGGGTAGGGGTGCTCCGCCGCGTCGCTCGCGTACACGCGCACGCCCTCCTGGGCGAGGAGCTTCGTCGCCGCAACGCCGCTCTTCCCCAACCCCACCACCGCCACGACGCCTTGACGCCAGCTCTCGGGAATCATCGAACCTTCAGCGTCGCCAGCGCGATCGCGGCGCACAGCACGCCCAGGATGTAGAACCGCATCACAACCTGCGGCTCCGCCCACCCCAGCTTTTCGAAGTGGTGGTGCAGCGGCGCCATGCGGAAGACGCGGTTGTGCCAGCGGTACACGCCGGTCTGGAGTAGCACGGAGACCGCCTCGGCGACGAACACTCCGCCCGCGATCAACATGAGGAACTCGGCCTTGAGCATGATGGCCACGGTCCCGAGCGCGCCACCGATCGCCAGCGATCCCGTGTCCCCCATGAACAGCTGCGCGGGGTGTGCGTTGAACCACAGGAAGCCGAGCGCGGCGCCGGCGAGGGCGCCGCAGAAGATCGTCAGCTCCTGGGAGCCAGGCAGAAAGTAGACGAGCAGGTAGCGCGTCCAGTCGGCGCGGCCGAACACGTAGGCGAACACCGCAAATGTCCCGGCGAGGATCGCCGTGAGTCCGGTCGCGAGACCGTCCAACCCGTCCGTGAGGTTCACCGCATTCGAGCTGCCGGTGACGACCACGGTGACGAACAACACGTACAGCGCCGGCGGCAGCACCACGAGGATGTACTTGAGCACCGGTAGTTGGGTGGAGGCAGGCGGCAGGTCCGGCGCCAGGGGCCACAAGATCAGCGTGACGCCCAGCGCTACGCCGAACGAGACCTGCCCGACGAGCTTCCAGCGCGCCACCAGGCCCTGAGACTTGCCGCGCACGATCTTCAGGTAGTCGTCGACGAAGCCGATCGCCCCCGTCCACAGCATCGCCGCCACGGCCACGACGACGTAGCGGCTGTCGAGCCGCGCCCACAGGAGCGTCGGCACGACGGTCGCGAGGATGATGACGAGCCCGCCCATCGTGGGCGTGCCGCGCTTCGTGTGGTGGCTCGCGGGTCCCTCGGCCCGGATCACCTGGCCCACGTGGCGCTCGCGCAGGCGGCGGATGATCCCGGGCGCGAACAGGAACGCCACGACCAGCGCGGTCACCGTCGCGCCCGCGGCCCGGAACGTGATGTAGTTGAAGAGATTGAAGAGGATGTGCTGCTTCGCGAGCGGTGCCAGCAAATGGTAGAGCACGTCGGCTCAGTCCTCCCCCGCCCTCTCAGTTGAGATGCCGCAGCACCCGCTCCAGCGCGACGCCGCGGGACGCCTTGAGCAGCACGACCTCGTCACCCCGGAGCGCCGCCCGCAGCTTCGGGCCCAGGGCCGGGGCGTCCGGCGCGGTGAGCAGCCGGTCGCCGAGCGCTTGTCGGTACGGCTCGAAGGCCGGCGCAAAGTCGCCCACGGCGGCCACGAGCGCCGGGCCGAGCGCGGCGATCTCGGCCGCGGCGGCCGCATGCAATTTGTCACTCTCGGCCCCCAGCTCCAACATCGAGCCCACGACCACGGCGAGCGGCCGGCCCCGCCGCCGGGCGAGCCAGTCGGCGAACTTCACCGCCCAGCGGAGCGACGCCGGGTTCGCGTTGTACGTGTCGTCGATCACCGTGAGACGGCCCAGCTCGAGCACCGCCCCCCGGCCGGGAGGCAGTCGCACGCCGGCGAGCGCCGCGACCGCCCGCGCGGGATCGGCACCCCCCTCCCGCCCCACCGCGAGCGCCAGCATCGCGTTCTCGATGTGATGAAACCCGACGACCGGCAGGGTGACGGCGTGCCCGCGCCACACGATCCGTGCGTGCCCGCCATCGTCGAGCTCCGCCGCGTCGGGCCGCACGTCCGCTGGTGGATCCGCTCCGGCGACGATGGTCGGGACGCGGCGCCGTGCCTCGGCGGCGAGCGCTGCCGGGTCCGTGCCCACGACCGCCACGCGCGCGCCCTCCAGGAGCGCGAGCTTCTCCTGCATCACGCCGGCGAGCGAGCCGAATCCCTCCACATGCGCGTATCCGACGTTCGTGATCACGGCGATCGTGGGCTCGATCACGTCGCGCAGGCGCGGGATCTCCCCGGGAACGCTCGCGCCAGCCTCGACTACGAGGGCCTCCGCGTCGTCGGGCGCGCCGAGGATAGTGAGCGGCACGCCCACCAGGTTGTTCAGGTTGCCCGCGGTCGCGTGCACGCGGTACGTGGTACCCAGCACCGCAAGAATCATTTCCTTCGTGCTCGTCTTGCCGCTCGAGCCGGTCACCGCGACCACCGGGCTGCCGGGCGCGAGCAGGCGGCGCCGGGCGCGCGCCAGCAGCCCGAGCGCCGCCAGCGGGTCTCGGACCTCGAAGAACGGCAGCC
This sequence comes from Gemmatimonadota bacterium, assembly GCA_003220975.1. GTDB lineage: Bacteria > Gemmatimonadota > Gemmatimonadetes > Gemmatimonadales > GWC2-71-9 > AG41. Next base: position 31,011 of record QHTX01000128.1, read on the forward strand.
CGTCCACGGACGGCGTGCCGCTGCGCACGACCGCGGCGGCGGCGCCCTTGCCCTTCGCGTCCGCGAGGAAGTCATGGGCGTCGAAGCGCTCGCCCTTGAGCGCGACGAACAAGGTGCCGGGTGGCAGGTGTCGCGTGTCGGTCGAGACGCCGCTGAACGTGAGATTCGCGGGAGCGCGGATGCCGAGTGCCTCCGCGACCCGTGCGCTGGTCCAGACGGTCACGACGCCCCGAGCTCCCTCACCACCATCCGCTCGTCGAACGGCTGCTTTTCCGTTCCCACCACCTGGTACGTTTCGTGGCCCTTCCCCGCGAGCAGGATCGCGTCGCGCGGCCCCGCCAGCTCGAGCGCGAGCGCGATCGCCTTGCGGCGGTCCACTTCGCGGTGATGGGGCTTGCCCTGCATCCCGGCTTCCACGTCGTCGAGGATCTTCTCGGGGTCCTCGGTGCGGGGATTGTCGGACGTGGCGATCGCGATGTCGGCGAGGCGCGCACACACCTCCCCCATGGGCGCGCGTTTGCCGCGGTCGCGGTCGCCGCCCGCACCGAACACGACGATCAGCCGCCCTCCCCCGGTCGTGAGCGGGCGGACCGTCTCGAGCGCGCGCTCCAGCGCGTCCGGGGTGTGGGCGTAGTCGCGCAGCACCACGCACGGGCGCTCAGCGATGCGCTCCATGCGGCCCGGCACCTGGGGCGCGTGCGCGAGCCGCTCGGCAATCGTCTCGACGGGCACGCCCATCCCCCACGCGCACGCCGCCACGCCGAGGGCATTGGCGACGTTGAAGCGTCCGAGCAACGGTAGCTGCACCGGCGCGCTCCCGGTCGGCGTCACGAGCTCAAAGCGGGCGCCGGCGGCGTCGAGCGCTATGCGGCGTGCCGTCACGTCGCCGCCGCGCTCGCCGAACGCGACGCGGCGGTGCGCGCGGCGCAGTCGCTGCCACGCGGGATCGTCGGCGTTCACGACCTCGAGCCCGTCCGGGGCGAGGTACTCGATGAGCTTCGCCTTGGCCTGGAAATAGTCGTCGACCGTCTTGTGGTAGTCGAGGTGATCGCGCGTCAGGTTCGTGAAGATCGCGGCGCGGAACACGAGGCCGTCCACCCGCCCCTGGTCGAGGCTGTGCGAGGACACCTCCATCGCGGCGCCGCGCGCGCCCCGCTCGACCAGCGCCGCGAGCGTCGCCTGCAGGTCGATCGGGCCCGGCGTCGTGAGATTCCCGGCTTCGCTCGGCACGGACAAGCCGGCCGGGTCGAACGCGCCGAGGGTGCCGATCGAACCGGTCGGCTCGAGGGCCGACAGCACGTGGCGCGCCAGCGTTACTGACGTCGTCTTCCCGTTGGTCCCGGTCACGCCCACCAGGTCGAGCTTGGCCGCGGGCGTCCCGTACCACGCCGCCGCCGCGGTCGCCGCCGCGCGCCGGCCGTCGCGCACGAGGACCTGCGGCAGCTCCACGGGTTGCTCGCGCTCGACGAGCGCCGCGACGGCGCCCCGCTCCCGCGCCGCCGCCACGAAGCGGTGCCCGTCTTCCACCGAGCCGCGGACCGCGCAGTACAGCATGCCCGGCGCGACCTTGCGGCTGTCGGCGGTGAGCCCGGTGATCGCGGGCCACGTGTGGAGGTCCGGCGTCCCCACGAGCAGCTGCGCCCGCTCGAGGGCGGTCACGATGTCGGGGAGGCGGCTCATCGCCGAGGCTTGCGCGGCGGGGTCGCCGGCGGGACGGCGTCGGGCCGCGGAGCGACGGCGAACAGCGTGACGGTGGAACCCAGCGCCGCGCTGTCGCCCGCCGCCGGCCAGGTGTGCTCCGCGGCGCCCCATCCCTTGAGCGCCACGCGGAACCCGCGGCGATGCAGCGCGCGCACGGCCGCCCGCATCTCCATGCCGGTGACGTCGGGCACGGGGCGCGCCGGACCGGGCGCCGCGCTGTCCGGGTGGTAGGGCCAGGGGACGACGTAGGGCACGACACCGCCGTCGTCCTCGAGCGGCGCGACCGTCGCACGCGGGGCGGCCGTGGACAGGCGGGCCCGGTCGAGCGCGACGGTGCGCGCCGCCAGCGCCTGCTCGAGCATCGAGCGCGTGACGGGCGCCGCCGTCTGCGCCGCGAAGTAGCTGCCCTTGTGTGGATTGTCGATCTTCACGACCAGCACGAGCTGGGGGTGGTCGGCGGGGAAGAGCGCCGCGAACGACGCGGTGTACTGTCCGGGGGCGTACCGCCCGTTCACCACGCGCCGCGCCGTGCCGGTCTTCGCGGCGACGGGGAACGTGCTGAGCGCCGCCTCGGTGCCGGTGCCGCGCTCCACCACGCCGCGCAGCAGATCGCGCAGCGCGGCCGCCACCTCGGGGCGCACCACGCGCCGCACCGGCTCCACCCGGTGGCGATACAGCACGGCGCCCCCCGGGGATCGCACCTCGCGGATCAGCGACGGCGCGAGCAGGAGGCCGTCGTTCGCGAGTGCGCCGTACGCCGCGGCGACCTGAATCGGCGTCACCGACAGCTCGTAGCCCATCGCCAGGCTCGCGGCGGACGGCCGCGTCCACTCGGACGGTGGGCGGAGTCGCCCCGCCGCTTCCGCCGGGAACTCGATGCCCGTCGGCGCCCCGAACCCGAAATCGCGCAACACCCCATACTGCTCGGCGGGGGCGAGCCGGGCCACGAACTTCACCATGGCGATGTTGCTCGAGACGCGGATCGCATCCGCCAGCGTGAGCAAGGGGAGTGGCTCTTCGTCGGTGACCGGCGTGGGGCGGCCCTTCATACGGTACGTGCCGCCTTCGCCCGACACGCGGTCCACGGGAGCCACGCGCCCAAGCGACAGCAGCGCGGCCGCCGCGAAGATCTTCGCGATCGAGCCGGGCTCGAATGTGTCGGTGAACGCGCTGGGCCGCGCCGTCCCGTCGCGCTGGTGCGAGGCCAGCGCCAGGACCTCGCCGGTCGCGGGATCGAGCATCACGACGTCGCCGCCGTCCGCGTCCATGCGGCGCAGCGCCTCGTCGAGCGCGCGCTGGGCGATCTCCTGCAGCTCCGCGTCGAGCGTGAGGACGACGTCGAGCCCGGACTCGGGTTGGGCGATCACGCGCGCCGGCGACTCGTACTCGCGACCGGCGCGGTCCTTGAGCACGACCGCGGCGCCGGGGCGACCCGCGAGCAGGCTGTCGAGCGTCTTCTCGAGGCCCGACGCGCCGCGGCCATCGTCGCCCAGCCGGCCGATCGTGGCGTGCGCCATCTCCGGAGCGGGATAGAAGCGGTTGAGCACCGGCTCGAAGTGCACGCCGCGCACGTTCCGCAGCGGCTGTACCTCGAGCGCGCTGAACGGGCCGGCGAAATAGGCGTAGCGTCGCCGCAGCGCCTGGGACCAGGCGCGCGCCGACAGCGCGAGCCGGCGGGCGATCAGCGCGCCGTCCTTCACCGGATCGCGCAGCTCGTTGGGTGCGACGCCGACGTGATAGGTCTCCTGCGTGAGCGCGAGCGGGGTGCCGTGGCGGTCCAGCAGCGCTCCGCGGCGCGCCGCGAGCACGATCCGCTCGGTACGCTGCGCCTGGGCTTCCTCCGCCCAGCGCCGCCCTTGCAGCAGCTGCACCTCGGCGGCGCGCGCGACCAGGAGCACGAGTCCCAGACCCACGGCGATCTCGACCACCTGGAGCCGGACCGCGAGCCTCGCCATCGCTAGTGCGATCCGCTTCCGGAGGTCGGGCCGGGCAGCAGGATGATCTCGCTGTCGCTCGGGAGGTGGAGCCCGAGGCGGCTCTGGGCCAGCGGCACGAGCACGGCGCGGCTCTCGGCGCGGCGGATGCGCCGCTCAAGGTCGGCCCGGCGGCCCTCGAGGTTCGCCCGGCGCGCGCGTATCTCGGCGAGCTCGCGTGCCGCGCGGATCGCGGCCGTCTGGCGGGCGTACACGACCCAGGTGGTCGCGAGGAACGCCACCAGCCACGCGGCGATCCAGTGGCGGCCCTTAAGCCGCATCCCCCTCCCCCTCCCCCTCCCCCTCCCCCACCTCGAAGGCGCGGAACCGGGCCGAGCGCGCCCGCGGGTTGTCGCGGATTTCGGCGGCGTCGGGCCGCAGCGGCTTCTTCGTGAGCACGGTCCCGAGCGGGCGGCCGCGACACGTGCACACCGGCTGCCCCGGCGGACAGACGCACGACCGGCTCCAGTCACGAAACGCGTGCTTGACGATGCGGTCCTCGCCCGAGTGATAGGTGATCGCCGCGATCCGGCCGCCGGGCGGGAGCGTCGCACGCAGCGCCGGCAGCGCCAGGTCGAGCTGCTCGAGCTCCTGGTTCACCACGATCCGTAGCGCCTGAAACAGCCGCGCGAACACCGCCGGGCCGGCGCGCGGACCCCGCGCTTCCCGGATCGCGTTTACGAGATCGTCGCTCGTCGCGAACGCCGCGCGGCCCCCCCCCACCCCCCGACGCTTGACGATCACCCGCGCCAGCCGCTTCGCACGCGGCTCGTCCGCCAGCTCCGCGAACGCCGCCGCGAGCCGCTCCGCGGGCCAGGTGTTCAGGATGTCGGCGGCGGTCACACCCCGCCCCGCCGCCATCCGCATGTCGAGCGGCGCCCCCGGCCGAAAGGTAAAGCCCCGCGTGTCGGTATCGAGCTGGTGGGACGACACGCCCAAGTCGAGCAGGATGCGGTCCGGCCGGAACGTCTCGATCGTGCCGAGCACCTTCGCCGAGCCGAACGGCCCGGTGGAGTAGCGGACGCCCGAGTCGCCGAGCCGGGCGCGGGCAGCGGCGATCGCGTCGGGGTCGCGGTCCACGGCGAGCACTTCAGCGCCGAGCTCGCGCAGCAGCGCGGCATGGCCGCCGCCGCCTACGGTGGCGTCCACGGCCCGGCGGCTCCCCTCCGCCCAGGCCCGAACGGCGCGGGCGAGGGCCGGCACATGATAGCTAGACGTCGCCTCCCCCCCCCTCCCCCTCCCCCTCCCCCACCCCTGACCCCGGGACAAAACGAAGACCCCGCCTGCCGTGGCAGGCGGGGCCGGATGCGTCGTCCCGCGAGGCGGGTTCAGGCGGGGCTGACGGGGCTCGAACCCGCGACCTCCGGTGTGACAGACCGGCACTCTAACCAGCTGAGCTACAGCCCCCTGCGACGGAGCGCCGCAATATAGGCCAGCGTGAAAGTCAATTCAATGGCTCAGAAATTCCGACACTTGAATTGCTTCTTCACCTGCGGCATGATCGCCTCGAACTTGCCGAGGTTCTGCAGCGTGGTATTGACGAACCCGGGCGAGATCGATGCGCCGAGGACCAGGGCGTCCTTGGTGCGCGCGATCCGATCGTTGATCGCCTTCGCGTCCGCGCAGCTCTTGGATTTCACCATCTCCGAGTACGGGCCGCTCAGGGAGTACGTCGATGACAAGCCGTACCAGAAACTCGCCTGCACCCGAACCTGCTTGCGCGGTCCCACCGTGTCCGCCGGTGTCCGGGGCGCGACGACCTGCAGCAGCTGATCGAGCCAGGGGTAGGCGCGATCGTAGGCACCGACCTGCGCGATCTTCGATCCCGCCTGCAGCATGATGAGCGCGGCGTTGAAGCGCACCGTCGAGTCGCTCGACGTGAGCGCGTGGTCGACGTAGCTCTTCGCCGAGTCGACCCGATCCGCAAAGGCGTTCCTGAACCGGTGTCCGCCTTCAGCTTCCCGGCCTGCGCCGTGTCGTACACCGCCGCGTCCACGATCGCCTTGGCGACGAGCAGCGTGCTCCCCATGTCGTTCGAGTCGAGGGCGAGCGACTGCTTGTACGCCCAAATCGACGAGTCCTTCTGGCCCTTCATGTCGAACGTCGCGCCGAGCGTCTTCCAGAACGCGGCCGTCTTGGGGAACCGTTTGACCGCGGCGTGCCCGAAGAAGAGGAGCTGCTGCGTGTCGGAGACCTGCTGGGCGGCGCCGATCGCGGCCTTCACGAGGCCCGAGTCGGCGAGCTTGGTCGAGTCCCGCTGGACCTGCGTCACGAAGCCGTCGAGCGCGCAGCGCCACAGCTCGCCCTCGATGCAGAGCCGCTGCTTGAACTCGATCAGTCGCTCCTCGCTCGGATTCCGGGCCAGCCCGTCGTCGAGGATCGAGACGGCGCGCT
>QHTX01000129.1:0-23212 GCA_003220975.1 Gemmatimonadota bacterium
AGCTGGTCCCGCTCGAAGCCGCTCACGAGGAAGTGGCGGTCGTCGAGGACGAGATACCGCACGCCCGCGTCGGCCAAGTCCGCCGCCAGGTCGGGCTCCCACACGCGCTCCGTGAGCCACAGTCCCGTGGCCGTGACGCCGAAACGGCGCTGGATCGCCTCGCGCATCCATCCTACCTGCTCGACCCGGTCGGCGGGCGGGAGCGACGCGAGCACCGGCTCGTAGAAGCCGGCCAGCAGGAGCTCGATGTGACCCTCCGCTGCCAACCGACCGATCAGGTCGAGGTAGGGCGCGTCGTGCGCCTCGAGCCACTCGAGCAGCGGCCCCGAGACGTGTAGCGTGAACGGGAAGAAACGACGCTCCGCCAGCCGCTCGATGAGCGGCCGGTAGACATCCCGCAGATGGGCTTCGAAAACGTGGTCGAAGTTCCCCACCGGCTGGTGCAGGTGCACGCCGAATGCGAAGCCGACCGAGGTCACCGCTTCACCCGCGTCAAGTAAAGCTCCCGTCCCGAGCCCACAGAGGGATCGTTGCTCGGCGCCAACGCGAGGCGCTCGAGCAGGCCCGCTTCGAGGCGCGGCGCCTCCGCACCCGCCAGCTCGATAGCACGCGCGGCCGAGCGCAGCACGATCACCGACTCGATCCCGGCGATGTCGTCGAAGAACCAGCCGCACGAGGTAAACATGCGGAGCGCCTGGCGCTCGAGCTCCGGGGGCAGAGCTCGACCCTGGCGCTCGAACACGGCGTGCAGCTCTCCCGAGAGCCAGTCGAGGGCCGCACGCAGCGGCGCGCGCCAGCGCTGCTGCGTGGCGCGCTCCGGCGCGGCGCGACAGCCGCACTCGGCGCGCCAGCGCTCCACCCCGTGGGGACAGCTCCACGAGCTGGGTGCGACGAGCCGCACTTCCTCCTCGGGCTGGTGCCGGGCCAGGAACGTCGCGAAACTCTCGACTCGAACGTCGTCGCGCCGTGCCAGGGTCTCGAGCACCCGGGCGAGGACGACGTCGCCCTCCTTGTGATGGTGCCCGTACGTCTCGCCGTCCGTCGCGACCGCCACCAGCCGGTTGGGCGTGGCGGTCAGGCGCTCGACCCACGCGACGGCGTCGCGTACCAGGGGTCCGAACGCGACGTCGTGCGAGATCGCGCCATCATAGATGAACACGGCGATCCGGCGGCCACCGCCCGTACGATACCAGCCGGGGAGCCCGCCTTCTGGGGCACGCTGCACCTGGTGGGGGGCGAGGATCGTGAAGCGGATCCCTGCAGCGGCCAACACGTCGAGCGTGTCATCGTCCACGGCCGTTTCCGGCAGCCACATGCCCTCCGGCTCCCGCCCGAAGCGGCGTCGGAAATCGGCGATGCCCCACCGCACCTCGGTCACCTTGTCGCGGCGCGCGCTGAGCGGGAGGATCAGGTGATGGTAGGGCATCGCGACCGCGCCTCCGGCGCGGCCCGCGGCGACCACGGCTGCGTACGTCCCGGGGGCGTGCTGCTCCATCCACTCGAGCAGCGTGGGTCCGAAATCGAAGCTCATGGACGCGAGCGACGCGGCCACGCGGGCGTAGCATTCCCGCTCGATGCGCTCGTTCCAATCGTGGAACGGCGCGGCGTTCGGCTCGAGGGGAATGGCTCCGGTCCAGGGGTCGTCACGGGGTGGCTGGTAGAAATGCCCGTGGATCACGATGGACCGCATCAACCGCCGAGCGCTCCCGCCACCTGGGCCAGCACGTTGGGGAACAAGTCGTCACGGCGCGCGAGCTCGTCGGCTATCCGACCGGCGTCCTCGAGCGCTCCGCCGGTGAGCGCCTTGATCAACCGTTCGGCGTCGTCACAGTGCTGGGTGAAGCGACGCTCCGCATAGTCGACGACCGCGCCGGTCGAGATGATGAACTGCCAATCGGAGGCCTGCGCCAGGAGCAGCTCGCGCGCCGCCTGTGCGAGGGCGGGTCGCGCGGCGGCCGAGGCCAGGGCCTTGGGCGCCAGGTCCCAGAACGCTTCTTCCAGCGCCCACAGTCGCCGCCACGTCCAGGCCGTACGGTCGTTGAGCCACATGCTGTGATCGCCGTTCGCTCCCCAGGAGCCCTCCGCCAGGCGCAGCCCCACGCGAGGAGGATGGGCGGCGAGGTGCTGCGACCCCGTGACCGCGCAGACCCGCTGCTGCGGACGATCCCGCAGCGCGCGGTACGCCGCGGCAAGGAAGTCCGCCCCTTCGAACCACCAGTGCCCAAACAGCTCGGTGTCGAACGGCGCCACGATGACGCCTTCACCGCTCTGTGCACCTGCGCGCTGCTCCACCGCGATGCCCTCGAGTAGCTCGACGAAGTGGGAGGCATGGCCCCGGGCGCGCTCGACCGCGGCCGCCGGCTCGTAGGGGCGCTTGGCGCCGAGGTCTACGCTCCCGCCGCTCACCCGCCACAGCTTGAGGCCGCCCGGCCAGCGGATCTTGTGGAACTCGAGGTACGATTCGTCGCCCGGGTAGCCGTGGTGCCGGCTCCAGATCTGCGTGGAGGAGCGGGGGTCCCGCACGAGCGTCGCGACTTGGCCGCGCGCGCTACGACCGGAGACCCGATAAGCGCGATAGGGCGAGCGCGCTGCTTTGCCGGCGCGGTGGAGGGGGGGGGAAACAGGGTCGTGCCGCTCCGCGTCGAACCGCTCCACGCCCAAGGGAACGTCCTCGTATGCGCCGAGCGGGCTGCCGGCGTGGGCGAGATGCGCGTCGGTGAAGAAGAACCGGAACCCGGCGTCCGCGAGGTGCTCCTCGGTGCCGGGGCGAGTCCGGCCCCGCCCGCCCAGCGGGGCCCACCGGCCGCGCGGCCGATAGGCGCACTCCGGCAGCCAGCAACCCGCCGGGGTCGCGCCGAACAGGCGACGGTGTTCTTCCCGGCCCACCGCCAGCTGCAGCCGGATGCTTTCGTCGCGGCCCAGGAGCGGCAGGTAGCCGTGCGTCGCCGCCGATCCAATGATCTCGAGGCGCCCATGCTCCTCGAGGCGGCGGAACGCCGAGATCAAGTCCCGGTCGATCGACCGGAACAACGCCTGCAGGCGATTGAGGCGCGCCCTCCAGAATTCCACCAGTGGCAGCAGGGCGGCGTCGCCGCCCGACGCCAGCGACGCCGCAGCCTCGTCGCACGCGGTCAGCCGCTGCGCGAAGAACGCGTCCATCTCGCGCGCGAACGCGGGGCTCGCCAGCTGGTTCGCGAGCACCGGCGTGAATCCGATCGTCACGGGCGCCGCCGTGCCTTCGGCGGCGAGCTCGGTGAGCCGCTCCAGCAGCGGGAGATAGGTGTCCAGCGCGGCCTCACACAGCCAGTCGCTGCCGTGCGGCCAGCGACCATGATTGAGGACGTACGGGAGGTGACTGTGGAGCGCGAGTACGAAGTCCATCACCGCAGCGCGAGCGCCCGACGATACAGCGCGAGGTACTGTTCGCCGGAGCGATCCCAGCCGAACTGCTGCGCCATCGCCGCCCGCACCAGCCTGCGCCACGCAGTGCGGTCGGCGTAGGCGTCCACCGCCCGGCCCACCGCCTGCGCCAGCGCCGCGGGCGCGTATTCGTCGAACAGAAAGCCGGTGGCGCCGTCCACGATGCTGTCGGTGAGGCCGCCCACTCTGCGGGCGACCGGGACCGTGCCGTAGTGCTGGGCGCGCATCTGCGTGAGCCCGCACGGCTCGTACAACGACGGCATGAGCAGCGCGTCGGCACCGGCCAGCAGGCAGTGCTCGAGGTGATCGGTGAACATGAACTCGACTGCCAGGCGATCGGGGGCGGCCGCGGCGAGGTTGCCCAGCGCCTCATGATAGCGGTGCTCCCCAGCGCCGAGGAAGATGAACTGCGCGTCCGGGATGGAGAGCAGATCGGCGCCGAGGATCAAATCGAGTCCCTTCTGCGCCACCATCCGCGCGCTCATGGCGAAGAGCGGCGCGTGCCCTCCCGCCCGCTGGGCCAAGCCGTACGCCTTCTGCAGCGCCGCCTTGCAGCGCCGCTTCCCGGACAGATCGTCAACCGAATAGGTGTCGGTGATCTCCCGATCGGCCTCCGGGTTCCAGAGATCGGGATCGATGCCGTTCAGGATCCCCGCCAGGCGATCACCCAGCCCGATGAACGTGTCGTGCAGGCCGAACCCGCCATCGGGCGTGCGCAGTTCCCCGGCATGCGTCGGGCTGACGGTCACGGCGACGTCCGAGAACGCCAACCCCCCCTTGAGCATGTTCATCCGGCCGTACCACTCGAACGCGTCGCCGGTGTACAGCTCGGGTGGGAGCCCCAGCTCCGCCATCGTCTCCGGGGGGAAGTGCCCCTGGAACCCGGCGTTGTGCACCGACAGCACGCTCGCCAGCCGGCTGTAAAACGGCTGCCCGGCGAACGCCGTGCGCAGGTACACGGGCGCCAGGGCGGTGTGCCAGTCGTGCGCGTGGAGCAGCTGCGCTTCCGGAGCGATCTCCGGAAGCGCGGTGAGCGCGGCCAAGCAGAAGAACGCGAACCGCCGGGCGTTGTCCGGGTAGTCGGCCCCGTTGTCGCCGTAGATGCCCGCGCGATCGAAGAAGTCGGGATGCTCGATGAAGAACACCTGGGGTCCCGGGCCCGGCGGAGTGCGATAGAGCCAGGCGCGCTCGGTGTGCCCGCCAAGAGTGACGGTGAGCGCCGAGGCCGTGCGCTCGAGGGACGGCGTCGTCTCATGCACCAGCTGATACAGCGGCATCACGACCGTCGTCGGGTGGCCGGCGGCCGCCTGGGTCGTCGCCAAGCCGCTCACCGCCTCACCCAGTCCGCCGGTGCGGGCGAAGGGCCAGTACTCCGCCGTGAGGTGGACGACCCCGACCCGCTCGGCCGGGGCGACCGGCGGCCGTGGCACCGCGCTGCCGGCGGCAGGTCGCCGGGGAGCGATGCGCCGGTGGGACTTCGGCGCTGGTGTCGTCGCGCCCATGGCCCTCTCCTTCAGGCTGTCGGCGGGTCGTCCGCCGACGGCTCGCCCCGCATCGCGGGGAGGTAGTACTCGGTGAGGTATTCCCTCACCATCCGCTGGGCGGTGAACCGCGCCCCCGCCGCGCGGACCGCATGTTTCATCTTCTCCACCCAGCCGCGCGGGACACTCTCGGCATCGCGGTCGTAGAACAGCGGCACCACCTCGGTTTCGAGCAGACGGTACAGCTGCTCGGCATCGGCCGCATCGCCGTCTAGACCCGCCGGCAGGGGGGTGGACGGAATCGCCCAGCCGTTCGGCCCATCGTAACCCTCCGCCCACCACCCGTCCAGCGTGCTGAGCTGCGGCACGCCGTTCAGGGCCGCCTTCATGCCACTCGTGCCGCATGCCTCGAGCGGTGCCCGCGGCACGTTGAGCCAGAGGTCCACGCCCTGCACCAGGCTGTGGGCGAGATGCATGTCGTAGTCCTCGATGAAGGCGATCCGGCCCTCGAACCGGGCTTCCCGCGTGTGGGCGTACACCCGCTGGAGGACCTGTTTGCCGGGCTCGTCGCCCGGATGCGCCTTCCCCGAGAACACGATCTGCACTGGGCGCCAGGGGTTGACGAGCAGCCGCTGCAGCCGGTCGAGATCGCGGAAGATCAGGTCGGCCCGCTTGTACGTCGCGAAGCGGCGGCCGAAGCCGATCGTGAGGGCTTCCTGATCGAGCAGGGTCCCCGCGCCTACGAGGTGCAGGGCCTCCTTCCATTGGTCCGCCCAGCGCCGCCGCGCCTGCTCCCGGATGCTCCGCATCAGATGGGACTTGAGCTCCTTGTGCACGGCCCACAGGGCGATGCCGTCAAGCTCGAGGACCTCGTCCCAGAACGCGGGGTCGTCCACGCGCGCCAGCCAATCCGGCCCGAAATGCGAGTCGAACAGAGTCAGGATCCGGTTCGCCATCCAGGTGGCGACGTGGACGCCGTTCGTGACGTGGCCGATCGGCACGCGCGCGACCTCGCGGTCGGGCCAGAGCGGGGCCCAGATGCGGCGGGACTCTTCCCCATGGCGGCGCGACACTGCGCTGACCCGCGCCGAAAGGCGGATAGCCGCGACGGGCATATGAAAGCGGTCGTGGTCGGCCACCGGATGATGGCCGAGGCGGAAGAAGGCCTCGCGGCTGACCCCCATCTCCTGCCACACCGGGCCGATGCACTGCTCCACCTGCTCGAGCGAGAACGTATCGTGCCCCGCGGGTACCGGCGTGTGGGTCGTGAAGACGCTCGTCGCGCGCACCCGGCGCACGGCTTCCGCGAACGAGGTCCCTCGGGTCACGAGCTCTCGCACCCGCTCGACCAGCATGAAGGCGGCGTGTCCTTCGTTCGCGTGCCAGGCGGCCGGGTCGTATCCCAGGACATGCAGCACTCGCACGCCGCCCACGCCGAGGATCCATTCCTGCCGCAGCCGCAGCTCGGGCCCGCCGGCGTAGAGCCGATGGCAGAGCCCGCGGTCCGCGGGATCGTTTTGCTCGAGGTCGGTATCCAGAAGAAAGATCGGGACGCGGCCCACCATCACACGCCAGGCGCCGACGCTCACGTGGCGCCCGGACATTCGGACTGTGGCGAGGCACGGATCGCCCTTTGCCCCGCGCACCGGCTGCAACGGGGTCGCGGCCCGGTCGAAGCGCTCCTCCGCATCCTCCTGCCATCCGTCGAGCCGTAGTCGCTGGTCCGAGTATCCCTTCGTGTAGAACAGCCCGACGCCGACGAGCGGGACGCCCAGGTCAGACGCCGCCTTGCACTGGTCGCCGGCGAGGACGCCGAGACCCCCGGAGTAGATCGGCACCGAGGCATGCAGCCCGAACTCGGCGCAGAAATACGCGATCGGCCGGTTGACGAGCTCGGGATACGAGGCGGCGAACCAGGTGCCGGCGGACGTCGCGTCGCGCGCGGCCGCAGCGGCGACGGCGTCGTACAGGCGCAGGAACTCGGGGTCCGTTGCGCAGGCGGCGAGCCGCACGGCGTCGACGCGTCGCAGCAGCTCGATGGGATTGTGCCGGGTGAGGTGCCACAGCGCCGCATCGAGCAGGCGGAACAACGCCCGCGCGTTGCGGTTCCAGCTCCACGACAGGTTGGCGGCGACGCCGGCCAGTCCCCCGATCCTTCCGGGGAGGGCTAGGCCGCTGGGGGGGGGGTGGGTCATCCCGCCTGCAAGCTAAGGCGGGGCGGATGTGCCTGGGAAGCGCGCCACGCAGGAGCGGGCCCGCCCCGGCCCAACGGTCGCGCGTTCGAGTGACCCGACACAATGGTCACAGGCTGAGACGCCCGCACGTTACGCCGGCGCGCCGGGCGACGTCTTTACGCAGGGAAGCAGTCCAACCCTCCCTCACAACCGAACGGCACCCAACGTTGCTTGCGACCGCAGCGCGCCCTCGGCTTCACCGGACTCTGGCCGGCGCCGACGTGACGGTCATCGTCCCCGCCTACAACGAGGCGGCGAGCGTGGCCGACACGATCCGCAGCCTCCAGGCCCAAACCGAACGGCCGTTCGAAATCACCGTGGTGGACGACTGCTCCACGGACGGCACCGGCGACGTGGCCCGCGCGCTGGGCGTGACGGTCGTCCGGCCGCCGCACAACACCGGGTCCAAGGCGGGCGCGCAGAGCTTCGGGCTGCGTCGCGTCCGCACACTGCTCACCGTCGCGATCGATGCCGACACGGTGCTCGCGCCGGACGCCCTCGAGCGGCTGCTCCCGGCGTTCGAGCGACCGGAGGTCGCGGCGGCGTGCGGGTTCGTGCTGCCGCAACGCGTGCGCAGCGTGTGGGAGCGGGGGCGCTACATCGAGTACTTGTTCGCCTTCACCTTCTACAAGCAGCTGCAAGAGTACTACGGCAAGCCGCTCATCTCCTCGGGCTGCTTCTCGATGTACCGCACGGCCATCCTGCGGGAGCAGGGCGGTTGGTCCGATCGCACGATGGCCGAGGACATGGACCTGACGTGGAGCCTGTATCAGGGAGGCCACGCGGTGCGCTTCGTGCCCGAGGCGGTGTGCTACCCGATCGAGCCCCGCACCTTCACCTTGATGGCGACGCAGCTGCGCCGCTGGTCGCACGGGTTCGTCCAGAACGTGCGACTGCACTGGCGCGGCCTGCTCACCGTGCCGTATCTCCGCTCCGCTGTGGCCGTAGCGTTCTGGGACGCGACGATCGCCGCCGCCGTGTACCTTCTGCTGCTGCCGCTCCTCGCCGTCGTGCTCCGGAGCCCCTGGATCCTGCTCGGCTACGTGATCGACGCCCCCGCCGTGCTCGTCCCCGTGCTCGCCGGCGCGGCCCGCCGCCGGGAGATCCGCCGCGCGCTAGCGAGCGTCCCCGCGTTCTTCGTGCTGCGCACCGTGAACGCGCTCTTCTTCCTGCGCGCGGTGTGCGCCGAGCTCGTGCTCGGCCGCTCGCTGCGCGTGTACGAGAAGGGGCACTGACGATGTCAGTCGGAATGCCGGGGACAGGGATCGGCGGGATGTTCTACCTGCTGAGCGCGCTCGCGACGCCGCTGTCCGAAGCGTCCCGCCGGATGCGGCGAGGAGCCGCGGAAGCCGACGCCGGCGGTTGGCGCCCGGTGGCCGGCCAGACGGCCCTGGCGGGCGGCATCCTCGCGGGGATGTGGGCGACGGGCTGGCTGCTCGGGGTCGCGCTGCACGCGGCGCACTCGGTCGGGAGGCTGCTGGCCGGACCGCCTCCGAGCAACGCACTCCGCACCGCCGCGCTGCTGCTGTCGTTCGGTACGCTCGCTACAGTGCTGCTCGGCGTCGAGCTGCTGCGGCTCTGGTTCCACCGCAGGCCGGACGAGCGTGCGCGTGCAGCTGAGCCGATCGCGCGCCCCAGCCGGATAGTCGCGGTGGGCGCCGGTCGCCGCCGGACGCGGACGTTCTTTGCGCTGGTGCTGCTCGAGGCGCTCGCGGCGAGCCATCCGCGCCGCGCGACCGGGCAAAGCGGGAGCCCGGCGGCCGTCGCGCTCGCCCGAGCGGATTCGGCGTTCGCCGCGGGCAGCACACGCACTGCGGCGCGGAACTACGGGGCCGTGCTCGCCGCCGACCCCGACAACTCCCGCGCCGTGTTTCGTCTGGCGCAGCTCTCGCGGGGGGACCCGGCCGTGGCGCTGCAGCTGTTCCAGCGCTACGTGAGGCTCGAGCCGTCCGACCCGTGGGGATACATGGCGGTGGGCGACGTGCTGGCGCGCACGGGGCGCTACGCCGACGCGTTACAGTGGTACGACCACGCCCTGCGCCTCGCCCCCGGCGAGCGCGACGCGATCGTGGGGAGGGCGCGCGTCCTTGCCCGCGCGCGGCGGACCGACGCCGCCATCGCGGCGTACGAGCAGTGGCTCGCCGCGCACCCCACGGACGCGGAGGCGTGGCGGGAGCTCGGACGGGAGCGGACACGGGCCGGGCTTCCGGCCGAGGCGGCCCAAGCGTTGGAGCGCGCCCAAGCGCTCGCGCCCGACGGGGCCACGGCCCGGCGGCTCGCCATGGCGCAGGTCGCGGCAGCGCCCGCGCTCGCGCCCCAGGTGAGCGGCAGCCACGACTCGGACGGCAACACGACGCTGCGGCTCGGCAGCGCTGCCGAGCTCGCCGCCTCCGGACCGCTGCGGCTCGGGGTGGCGGCCGGCCGTGAGCAGGTGAGCGACGGCGTGACGACCACCGGTCTGACGGACGCCGCGCTGCGCGCGACGTGGCACCCGCGGGCGACGCTCCAGGTCGAGGCGGCGGCGGGCGCGACGGCGCTCGACGCGCTGAGCGGCGCGAGCGCGACCGTCACGCCCACCGGCCAGCTCCGCGCCCGCTGGCGCGCTCCGGAGGGCGGACCGGCGCTCGATGTCCGGGCGCAGCGCACCGTGCTCGACGCATCGCCGCGCCTCGTGGCGAATCGCGTGACGCGGACCGACCTCCGGGGAATCTTCGAGCTCCCGCTCGCGCCAGCGCTGAAGCTGCGGGGGATCGGGCGCACCACCGCGCTGAGCGACCCAACCGAACAGAACCACCGCACCGCCCTCGGCGGCGTGGTGGCGTTCGCCGCGACGCCGAGCGTCGAGCTGTCGGCGCAGGTCCACGAGATCCGGTATGACCACGCCGACACGGTCGGCTACTTCGCGCCGCAGCGCGCCCAAGTCGTGCAAGCGGCGTCCTACCTCGAATTCGAGACCGCGGGGTCCGCCCTGCTCGCGTTCGATATCGGCGTCGGCGTCCAACGGGTCGCGGACTGGAACTCACCCGCGGGGCCGCCCCCGTTCGCGGGGCCTGCGACCGTAGGGTCCCCGGCCATGGGACCCTGGCGGCGAGCGTTGAGCCTGTACTCCCTCATGGTGCTGCCGCTCGCGCCGGGACGCGACTTGAAGGTCGAGCTCGACCTGGAAGACTCACCGATCGCGAGCGAGGGGGCGACGCCCGGGGGGGCGCAGTGGCGCTACGCGTCTGCGGCGGTGTCGCTGCGGTGGGCGCTGCGCTGATCAAGCGGCCCCCCCCCGCTTCTGCACCACGGCCGTCATCAAACCCCACAGCCAGCTGATCTTGTAGCGGTCCGTGCGCACCGGCCCGATCCCCAGCGCCTCGAGCAACACCCGGCACTCGCGTTCCCGGTACGCGCGGTAGTAGGCGCGGTTGAACAGCCGGAGCACGTAGTCGCAGATGTGGCACGCGAGATAGTCGTCACACCAGTCGGTGATGACCAGCCGCCCGCCCGGCGCGAGCACCCGCGCCATCTCCCCGAGCGCCGCCATGGGTCTTCGCAGGTAGTGAAACACGCTGCAGGAGACAACCACGTCGAACGTCGCGTCGCCGTAGGGGATCTCTTCCGCCCAGCCGACGCGGAGCTCGACCGCCGGCGCGAGCTTGGAGCGCGCTACGGCGAGCATCTCGGGCGACGGGTCGAGCCCCGCGAGCCGGACCCCGAGGGGGGGCTCCGACTGGGCCAGCGCGGCGAGCAGCGCGCCGGTCCCGCCCCCCACGTCCAGCACGGCCCCGGCCGGCCGGGCGCCGAGCCGCGCCAGCGTCCCCCGGACCCCTGCCTGGATGTAAGACGACCAGCGGCGGTCGTATCCGGGCGCGAGCCGCGCGTACTCCCGCAGGATCGCTTGGCGCCCGGGCATCGGGAGTCCAGCTCCGGTCATCCGCTGCGTAACATGAGGCGCGCGGGTGAAAACGCAAAGCCCCGCGAGCGCGCCAGCGCCCGCGGGGCTTCATCCGGCGGCGGCTGGGCCTAGGAGCGGGTGACCGTGTACTGCCCGCAGGCCGTGAACTGGATCGTCACGGTCGAGGTAGCGCCGTTCCGGGTGACGGTCAGGTGGAGCGTCCCGGAATCGAACTTCGGCCGGACGGTGCAGCTCGCGTTGTAGTGCAGCACGGGGTCGGTGGACGCCGTCACCGAAAACGTGTTCGCGTCCCGCGCCCACGTGGCCGTGCCGGCGATGCTGAGCGTGCCGCTGGGCAGCGGCTGGTCGGGCTGGATCGAGCCCGGCACGTCGGCCGTGAACGTGGCGTTCCAATTGCGATCGGAGCTCGCCGTGTGACCGTCGCCGAACGTGTACACCGTCTGGAAGTTGATCTCGCTCTGCGAGATCACCGTCGCATCGCGTAGGGCTTCGCGCGTACCGTTCAGGACGATGGAGCGCTCCCGGCCGTTCTCCACCTCGATGCGCGTGAAGTCGGTGAACCGGGTTCTCACGGAGCCATCACTGGCGGTCGGCGTGGGATCGACGACGTCGATCGTGCCGCGGATCGTGTCGGCCTCGTCTCCCTCGACGAAGGCGCACCCGGGGAACGAGACGCGGATCGAGTCGGGGACGCGGTCGCCGTCCGCGTTCGTGACGGGCTGTGGGCTGATCGTGGGCGAGCAGCTCGCCGGGTCGGCGCCGAGCGCCGCGGCGGCCACCCCGGGTGCGAACGAGCCGCCGCCCGAGAGCGTGATGCCTTCGAGCTCGCTCTGCGCGTCGGCCGTCATCGCTTCACCCAGGGACTGCGCCTGGGCGGCGGTGGGCGCGGGATTTTGGGGTGCGGTGCCGGTGTCCGTGTGGCACGCGGCCACGACGGCGAGCGCGGCGGTCGCGAGGCCGGCCACGATGCGGTAGCGATAGCGAGAGACAGGCATGACATTTCCTCCTGAGACTCGTCTGGTGAGAGGGTCTGTTACCCTCAAGATTGGAGACCGGCCCCACTCGGTAACGTTAACGGCGCAAAGTGAGACACCGGAGGATTCATGCGCGTTTCCCTCGTCCTGCTCGCCGCCGTCTTCGCGTCCACGGCGCGGGCGCAGCAACCCGCCCCGCCCGCCGCCGACTCGGACTACGCCACGAGCGACGTCATGATCCCGATGCGCGACGGGGTGCGGCTCCACACCGTGATCGTGACCCCGAAGAACGCGACCGCCCCCCTACCGATCCTCATGGAGCGCACGCCCTACGGGACCGAGGGCTTCGCGGCGAGTGTCCCGCGGCGTGCGAAGCGGCTCGGCCTCGACGGCTACATCCACGTCGAGCAGGACATTCGCGGCCGGTTCGGCTCCGAGGGAGCCTTCGACATGAACCGTCCGCCCCACTCCGGCCATGCGGGTACCGACGAGAGCAGCGACACCTACGACACGATCGATTGGCTCGTGAAGAACGTGCCGAACAACAACGGCCGCGTGGGGATCTTCGGGATCTCGTATCCCGGCTGGCTCACCGCAGTCGGGGGGATCGGCGCGCATCCCGCGCTCAAGGCGATCAGCCCCCAGGCGCCGATGGGCGACGCCTGGATGGGGGATGATTTCTTCCATCAGGGCGCGTTCCGGGCGAGCTACGGCCTCGAGTACTCCTGGATGATGGAGGCGTCGTCCGACCTGAGCGTGACGCCGTCACCCGCGCGCTACGACACCTACGAGTGGTACCTGTCGTTCCCGACCCTCGGCGCGCTGGCGCAAGCGGTCGGCGCGGACAAGTGGCCCACGTGGCGCCGCTTCGCCGAGCATCCGGCCTACGACTCGGTGTGGCAGGCCCACGCCCTGCCCCGCTACTTCACCCACACCGCCGTCCCGACCCTCACCGTGGGCGGCTGGTGGGACCAGGAGGACGAGTTCGGCCCGCTCGCGAGCTACGCCGCGCTCGAGGGCACCGACAGCGCCGACCTGAGTCATCTCGTCATGGGCCCGTGGTATCACGGCCAGTGGTTCGCCGACTCCGGCGTCGCCCTCGGCAACTTCCGGTTCGGCCGGGCGACCGGGTTCGACTTCCGCGAGCTACAGTCCCGCTGGTTCGCCTACTGGTTGAAGGGGGAGGGCGACGGCAAGTTCGCCGAGGCGACGGTGTACGACGCCGGCGCGAACGAATGGCGCAGCTTCGATCGCTGGCCCCCCAAGGAGGCGGAGCACCGCCGCCTCTACTTCCGCGCCGGCGGCGTGCTGTCGTTCGACCCGCCGAGCACGGAGGCGGGGGTCGACTCGTTCGTTTCCAATCCCGCGCACCCGGTTCCCTACCGGCCTCGACCGGTGGAGCGGACCTATTCTCCCACGTCGCGGTGGCGCCGCTGGGAGACCGAGGACCAGCGCTTCGTGGACGGCCGGCCCGACGTGCTCACGTGGCAGACGGCGCCGCTCGCGGCGGACGTCACCCTCGCGGGCAACGTCGTCGCCCACCTCTATGCCGCGACCACCGGGTCGGACGCCGACTGGGCGGTGAAGCTCATCGACGTGTACCCGGACACAGTGCCCGACCGCCCGACGATGGGCGGCTACGAGCTGATGGTCACGGGCGACATCATGCGGGGAAGGTATCGCAAGAGCTGGGAGCACCCGACGCCGATCCCACCGAACGCGGTGGAGTCGTACACCGTGGACCTGCACCAGCAAGCGTACACGTTCAGGAAGGGACACCGCATCATGGTGCAGGTGCAGAGCACCTGGTTCCCGCTGTACGACCGGAATCCCCAGACCTTCGTTCCCAACGTCTTCAAGGCGCGGGCGGCGGACTACCGGGCGCGGACCCACCGGGTGTATCGCACGGTGCAGACCCCGTCGCACGTGGAGATCGACGTGGTGAAGTGACTAAAACGGGTCGTCCCAGGCGATCTCGAACACCCCGTTGCACTTGGGACAGCGCATCTCCGTCGGCTGTCCCCGCAGCGGCACGCGGTGCCGGCAGGCGGGGCACACCGCGTAGGTGGCACCCCAGCTGAGTGGCAGGTTCACGGCATCGGCGGGCCGGGCCACCACCGACCAGCGTTGCGGCCGCAGCGGCACGATCTGCAGGAACGAGCGAGCCACGCTCAGCTGCTGCTCGTTGACGTCGACGACGGCCTGCTCCGGGGTGAGGCTCACGACTTCGTACCACGCCCCCCGCCGCAGCCGGATGTTGACGTCACCGCGCACCCGAACCCATTGCGGCGCCTCAACCATCGAGCGCTCCCATGAAGCGCATTTCGTTGGTCGGCTCGAAGCCGAGCTGCTCGTACAGCGGCCGGCCCTCGAGGCTGGCGTGCAGGACGAGCCGCCCCACGCCCTGCTCGCGTGCCCACCGGATCACGTGCTCCATCAGGGCGCGCGCCGCGCCCTTCCGGCGCCAGGCGGGCTCGGTGTACACGTTGAGCACGATCGCCTCGGGGCCCTCCCGGATCGCGCCGCGGCCCGCGATGGGCCGGGGCAAGAGCGTCCGCAGCTGGACCCCCGCGCCGGCCACCACCTCGGCGCGTCCCGCGGGAGCGGCGAGCCAGGCGACGTATTCGCCCGCCTGGATCATGCGGGTCACGAGTCGCCGCGTCGCCTCGACGAGCGACGGGTATTGAGCGTCCTCCAGCTCCCCCATGTCCCGGAACATCTGGGCCCGGTGCCGCGCGATGATCGGGACGTCGGCCAGCTCGGCTCGGCGAATCGTGAACGACTCGCTCATGCGCCTCAGCGGCGCCGCTTCGGCTTCGTCTTGCGAGCCGTGGACCGCTTCGCCCGCGCCTTCGTTTTCTTCGCCGGCGCCTTTTTCTTTTTCGCCGGCGGCCTCACCGCTTGGGCCGCCCGCGCGTGCACGGCGAACGCCGCGCCTTGCGGGTCGAGGCCGCCCGCGATGCGGTCGCCCCCGGGGACCTCCATCGGCCCCATCACGATCTTGCCCCCCGCGCGCGCCGCGGTCTCCGCCGCGCGATCGGCGTTGGGTACCAGCACGTAGCACAGCCAGTGAGGCGGCGCCTCGGCCGACTTGTTGTACATCCCGCCCAGCATCGTCGTACCGCCCCCGCGCTTGAACATCCAGTAGGTGTTCCCCGGGCCCATCTCCATCGACGACGAGTGCTCCCAGCCGAACAGCGCGCGGTAGAAGTCCCACGCCCGCTTCCAGTCGGTCGTCACCAGCTCGTGCCAGGAGAACCCGCCGACCTTCACGTCGTCGCTGTCGGGCGGCGGGCTGCCGGCCGGCGCGGGCTTGAAGACGGAGAACGTCGCGCCTTGCGGGTCGGCGAGGACGGCGAACCGGCCCTCGGGGATGTCCTGCGGCGACACGTACACCCGCGCGCCCAAGCCCTGCGCCTGCCGCACCGTCGCGTCCACGTCCGGCACGGCGACGTACGGCATCCAGTGGGGCGGCGCACCCATGCGGCGCGCTTGCTCCGGGAGGCGCATCAGCCCGCCCATCGGCGAGCTCCCGGCCATCCACAGCCGGTAGGCGGAATCGTCCTTCCTGGCTTGGACCTTCCACCCCACGACCTTGGAGTAGAACCCGACCGCCGCGTCGGGGTCGGTCGTCATGAGCTCGTGCCACACGAAGCGGCCGCGCGGGAAGGTTGGTGGGGCGGGCATGACCAAGGTCCTCTCGAAGGGGGTGCCTGAACTTATCACCCGGGCGGGGCGACCGCCCGCTCCTTGAGCATGCGTCGCAGAATCTTGCCCGACGGCGACTTGGGAATCGCGTCGATGAACTCGACGGCGCGGATCTTTTTGTAGGGCGCGACCCGCTCCGCCACATAAGCCATGAGGTCGGCGGCCGAGATGTCGCCCCGCGGTACGACGAAGGCCTTGGGAACCTCGCCGCAGTGCTCGTCGGGCAGCGGGATCACGGCCGCGTCGGCGACGGCGGGATGAGTGCGCAGCACGGCCTCCAGCTCGGCGGGCGGCACCTGGAAGCCCTTGACCTTGATCAGCTCCTTCGCCCGATCGACGATCGTGAAGTAGCCGTCCGCGTCGGCGTGGCCGATGTCGCCGGTGTGCAGCCAGCCGTCGGCGTCGAGCGTGGCCGCGGTCGCCTCCGCGTCGTTCAGGTACCCTCGCATCACTTGCGGGCCGCGGATCAAGAGCTCGCCGTCCTGATTGGGCCCCAAGTCCTCACCGCTCACGACATCCACGACGCGGCACTCGGTGCTCGGCAACAACTGGCCGACCGTACCGGCTCTCGCCTTGCCGGGCTCGTCGCTGTTCGCGTGGGTGACGGGGCTGGCCTCGGTGAGCCCGTAGCCCTGGATGAAGGCGCAGCCCACGCGCCGCGCGCACGCGGTCTCGAGCGCCGCTTCCAGGGGAGCGGCGCCACTCATCATCGCTCGCAGGCAGGACAGGTCGTAGCCGTCCACCGCCGGATGCCTGGCCAGGGCGAGCACCAGCGGCGGGACCACGAACGCCCGAGTGATCCGTTGTCCCTGCAGCAGCGCGAGGAACGGCTCCAGCTCGAACTTCGGCATCGTCACCAGCGTCGCCCCCCGCCGCAGGGCGAGGTTCATCACGACCTGCAACCCGTAGATATGAAAGAAGGGCAGGACCGCGATGACGCGATCCTGCTCGGCGACGTGGTGCACGGCATCGGTCTGAACGAGGTTCGCCACCAGATTGCGATGCGTCAGCATCACGCCCTTCGGGAACCCGGTGGTCCCGCTCGAGTACGGCAGCGCGGCGAGGTCCCGCGCGGGCTCGATGCGCACCGCGGGCGCGGGCGCGTCGGTCGCGAGCAGCGTCGCGAACGGCGTCGTCCCCGCCGCCGCTCCCAAGGCGATCACTTCCGTCACTCCCGCGCTCCGCGCCGCCGGCGCGGCGCGGTCGAGGAACGGCGCCACCGTGACGAGCAACTGGGCCGCCGCGTTGCGGAGCTGATATTCGACGTCCTGCTCGGTCCCAAGGGAATTGACGGTAGTGACGACGCCGCCCGCGGCCAGGGCGCCGTAGAAGGCGAGCGCGAACTCGGGGCAGTTCGGCATGAACAGGCCGAGCACGTCGCCCGTGCCGAAGCCCCGCGCCCCGAGGGCAGCCGCGACCCGCTCGACGCCTCGGGCGAGCTGCCCATAGGTCAGCGTCCGGCCGCTGGGCCCGTCGATCAGGGCGGGCTTGTCGCCGAGCCCGGTCGCCCGCTGCAACACGAGGTGGTGCAAGGGGACGTCGGGCACCGTGATGTCGGGATACGGACTCCGAAAGATCATGGAGCGCCTCACCCCTCCCCGGGCGTTATACTACCGCACCTTTCCCCCGGGGGGAACGCCCGTGCGTTTCAGTACCACCGCCCTGCTCGCCCTGGTCGCGGCCGCACCGCTCGCTGCCCAAGGTCCCCGGTTCGAGATCACGGTGAGCCCGGCTGTCCGCAACACCCCCGTCACCGGGCGCGTGTACGTGTTCGTGAGCCGCCGCAACGACGAGGAGCCCCGGCTCCAGGTGCACCACGAAAGCGACTGCACGCCCTTCTTCGGGGTGGACGTGAGCGCGGTCGCCCCCGATGCGGTGGCCGCGATCGACGGGGCGACCCTCGGCTATCCCGTCGCGAGCCTCAAGGCCATCCCCGCGGGCGACTATTACGTGCAGGCGCTGTTGAGCGTGTACGCCGAGTTCCACCGCGCCGACGGCTACACCCTCTGGCTGCACGACGACCAGTGGGAAGGCCAGCAGTTCAACAAGTCGCCGGGCAACCTGGTGAGCGACGTGCAGCGGGTGCACCTCGACCCGCAGACCGGCTACACGGTGCGCCTGTCGCTCGTGCGCGCGCTGCCGCCGATCGAGCTGCCACCCGACACCCGCTGGGTGAAGCACATCAAGATCCAGAGCAAGCTGCTCTCCGACTGGTGGGGCCATCCGATGTACCTCGGCGCCACCGTGCTGCTGCCGCGCGACTACGATCGCGACACGACGCGCCGCTACCCGACGGTGTACCAGCAGAGCCACTTCACCCTCAACCCGCCGTTCGGGTTCTCGACGGACAGCGTGGAAGAGACGCCGGAGCAGCGTGCGGCGCGGCTGGCCCGCACCATGCGGGAGCCCGGGTTCGAGTTCTACCGTGCGTGGCGCTCCGACGGCTTCCCGCGGATGATCGCGGTCACGTTCCAGCATCCGACGCCCTACTTCGACGACTCCTACGCGGTGAACTCGGCCAACAACGGCCCCTACGGCGACGCGATCATGCGGGAGCTGATTCCGTATCTCGAAGACCACTTCCGCATGATTCGCCAGCCGGGAGCGCGGTTTCTCACGGGGGGCTCGACGGGGGGCTGGGAAGCGCTCGCCCTCCAGGTGTACCACCCGGACTTCTTCGGCGGCACCTGGGTGCTCTACCCCGACCCCGTCGATTTCCGGAGCTACGAGCTGGTGAACATCTACAGCGACACCAATGCGTTCGTGTACCCTGTGAGCGAGTGGATCGGCTACGAAGTGCCCGCCGAGCAGGAGGTCACGGCTCAGGGGCGCATCAGCGTGCGGATGGAGAGCCAGTTCGAGGCGGTGCTCGGCAGCCACGCGCGCTCGGGCGAGCAGTTCGCGATCTGGGAGGCGACCTACGGCCCCGTCGGCGAGGACGGCTATCCCGCGGAGCTCTGGGACCTCGGGACCGGACGCGTCCGGCGCGACGTGGCCGAGTACTTCAAGGCCCACGACTACGACCTGCGGGACTATCTCGAGCGCAACTGGGCCACGCTCGGCCCCAAGCTGCGCGGCAAGATCCACGTGTTCACGGGCGACATGGACACGTTCTATCTGAACCTGGCCGTGTATCGCCTGGAAGAATTCCTCACCCGGGCCCGTCCGGCGGCGGACGCCGAGTTCGTGTACGGGCGGCCGATGAAGCCGCACGGCTGGCAGCCGTGGACCAACGCCGCGCTCATTCGGATCCTGGCGGCGCGGGCGGCCAAGCGCTAGCGGGCGAGACCGACGCGCCGGGTCAGGTCTTGGAACCTGGGATCGGGACGCACACCGTCAAACAGCGGATCGGCAGCGAGGTAGACGAGCCCGGGATCGCGTTGACGATAGGCGAACTGCAGCCACAACAGGGCTCGTTCTGGCTGCGCGTCAGGGACATCTGGAACTCGGGAACTCGGACCTCCCAGCTCGCAAGTAGTGGGCCCGCCTATCCCTCCCCACCGCTGCGCCGGTGCTGCTCGCGCACCGTGGCGATGGTGTCGGCCATGGCCGGCCCTTTGTCGGGACGGTAGCGCTTGACGCGCGCGAACCGCAGCGCGAGTCCGCCGGGATACTGACGACTCGCCTGGACGTCGTTGAAGGCGACCTCGACGACGAGCTCGGGGCGCACGTACACCGTGTGCCCCCCGTCGTCGCGCCCGACCTCGAGCTCGAGCAGCTTCTGGGTCTGCCACGCGAGCATCTCGTCCGTCATCCCCTTGAACGTCTTGCCGAGCATCACGAACCGGCCGGTGTCGGGGTCGCGGGCGCCCAGGTGGAGGTTCGAGAGCCGGCCGCGGCGGCGCCCGTGGCCCCATTCGGCGGCGAGCACCACGAGGTCGAGCGTCTGGGCCGGTTTCACCTTGAGCCACGCCGCGCCGCGCGCCCCCGCTTCGTAGCGGGCACCGAGCGCCTTGGCCATCAGCCCTTCGTGACCGGCAGCGAGCGCCCGCTGGAAGAACGCCGCCGCCTGCTGCGGGTCGGCGGTCACGATGCGGGGCACGCGCTGCGCCGCGGGCACGACGTCCGCGAGCGCCGCGAACCGCCGGGCGTAGGGCTCATCCAGGAGCGGTGCGCCGTCGGCATACAGGATGTCGAAGAAGAACGACGCGAGCGGCAGCTCGGCCCTGAGGCGGTCCACGTCGAGCTTGCGACCGAAGCGGCGCATCGTCACCTGGAACGGCAGCGGCGTGCCGTCGGGGGGGGCCCGGAGCGCGATCGCCTCACCGTCGAGAATCGTCTCGCGCAGGGGGAGACGGCGCGTCGCCTCCACCACCTCCGGCACGGCTACGGTCACGTCGTTCAGCTGGCGCGAGAAGACCCGCACGTCGTCGCCGGCCTTGTGCACCTGGATACGGGCGCCGTCGAGCTTGTATTCGAACGCGGCTTCGCCGAGCTCGGCCAGGGCTTCGGCGACGTCGGCCGCGGCCTGGGCGAGCATCGGCTGGATCGGCCGGAACAGCTCGATCCGGAAGCGCGCGAGCCCCGCAGCTCCGTCGACGAGCGCGGCCCGCGCCACGGCGGCCAGGTCGCCCGCGAGCATCGCAGCACGGCGCACCAAGTCGGGCTCGAGCCCGGCGGCCCGCGCCACGGCTTCGGTCACGAGTCCCTCGAGCGCCCCCTGGCGCAGCTCGCCGATCAACAACCGGAACAGGAATTCCTGCTCGTCCTGGGTCGCGCGCGCGAACAGCTCGCGCAGCAGGCGGTCCTTCGCCTGGGCCGAGCCCTTGCCGGTGGTGTGGGCGAGGCGCTCGAGCTCGGCGTCGACCTGGGCGAGCTCTATGGTCGGTGTAGCGGCCGCGCGCTCGGCCCGCACAGCCTGGAGGGCGGCGTACCCGACGCCGATCCGTCCCTGCCGGGGGGCGCCCGAGAGAAAGGCGATCGCGGTTTCGATTTCCTCAGGAGCGGCCTGCTTCAGCGAGGTGGCGAGCAGGTCGATCTTCGCGAGCCGGCCGCTCGTCTGGGCGACGCGGCGGGAGGTCTGGACGAGGTCGTCGAGGCGCACGGGTGAAAGATGCACCCCACCCCTGCACACCGCCTCAGCCGGGTGGGAACCCCCGCCGCGAGATCCCGACCCGCTTGGTGAACGGGCTGTCGAACGTCCCCTGCGGGTCCAGCCGCTCGCGGACGCGGAGCCAGTCGTCGAAGCGCGGGTACATCGAGCGGACCAGGTCCCCGGTCAGGTAGTTGACCTGGCCCCAGTGCGGCCGCCCCGACAGCGCGTAGAGCGCCTCCTCATACGCGCCCAGCAGCTCGAACCCCCCCTCCGTGCCGCCCACCATGATCAGCTCGAGCATCGCCGTGTCGCGCCCTTGCATCATGGAGAGAAACGCGTCCGACGCCTTCACGAACCGCACGGAGACCGGCGCGGTCTCGTACACCTCGCCTACCCGCCGGTGCTGCTCGGCGATCGCCATGACCAGCTCCACGGCCTCGGCCGCCCGGTCCCGCGGCACCGCGATCTCCATCGAGTAGGCCGGGAGCTTGTTCGCGGCGCCGATGTTCAAGACCTTGTAGCTCACGTTCGTGTACTCGTCGTCCACCAGCCCCTCGAGCGCCATCCGATTGATGAACTCGGGCGTGAGCTTCGGCAGCCAGTCGAACAGCACGTGCATGATCTTGGCCGTGATCGGGAGCGACGCGAAGATCTCCGACAGGGGATGCCGCTCGAGCTTGTCTTTGGGCTTCCCGACCGGCTCGGCGGTCTTGTTGCGGGTGGTGACGAGGCACTGGTGCGTGCCGTCGACCTCGTAGGGGTTGAAGAGGAACTCGTAGTGCCGGTTGTCGCGCAGCACGTCGCCCGCGCGGAGATCGGCCCTCACCTCCCGCCAGCTGCGGAGCACGCGCACTTCTTTGAGCCAATACTTCTGCTCGACGGCGAGCGTCGCGGCGTAGATCACGCCCATGCACCCCATCCCGACGACGGTGGCGCTGAACCAGTCGTCGTCCTGCACCAGCCGGCGCTCGGGGTAGCGCTGGGCGAAGGCCGCCGGGTCGGTCGGGCCGTCGCCGCGCTCGATGTGGTACACCGCTCCGCCCCCCGCCACGAGATCAAGGGAGCGGATCTGCTCGGGCAGCGGACCGAACCCGATCCCCGAGCCGTGGGTGGAGGTGGAGATGACCCCGGCCACGGTCTGCCCGTCGTACCCTCCCATGTTCGAGAGCGCGAGCCCGTGGGCGTCGAGGTGGGCGTTCAGCTCGCGCAGCCGGATGCCCGCCTCGGCGCGGACGAGGCGGGCAGCATCCACGCCGGAGCGGAGCAGCTGCGGCTCGAGATCGAGGATGCGGCTCAGGCCGGAGGTGTCGACGAGAAAGCCGGGCGTGAGGGCCACGTCCGACCACGAGTGCCCGGACCCGACCGCGCGTACGGTACAGCGCGACCGCTCGGCCTCCCGCACGAGCGCGACGACGTCGTCGAGCGACTCCGGGGCGTACAGCCGCAGCGGCTGGATCGCCTGATTGCCGAGGTGGTTCTTCCAGGTCTTGCGGTGCTGGACGTTCATGCCGCAATGCAATGGCGCCAGGCGTAGTCCGCCAGGGCCATGATGGTCAGCTGGGGATTGATGCCGATGCTCGTGGGAAACACGCTCGCGTCGCACACGAACAGGTTGGCGAATCCGTGCACACGGAACGCGCTGTCCACGACGCCGAGGTCAGGCCGGTCGCTCATCGGGTTGCCGCCCTGCGGGTGCGCGGTGTTGAGGGTCAGGTCTTCGGGGCGGTGCACGATCTCGGCGACGTGCCGCTCGATCGCCGCCCGGTCGATCCGGCCGCCGGGCGCGAAGCGCGCAGCCGACATCTCGTGGTCCACGAACGTCCCCGGGAAAGCGGCCTCGGCGCCGGCGGCGAAGTGGAGCTCGGCGAGGAGCGCGATGCCGCGTTTCAGCGTCTCGAGATCGGCCGGCGCCAGCCGGAAGTCCACCGGCCCGAGCAGGTCGCGCAGCAGCCCGCAGCGCTTGACCTGTCCATTCGCCGCCGTCCCCAGAACCACACCGGCGCTCGCGAACCGGTCGTAGGCCCGCATCCGGTCGAAGTGCTTCTCGAACCACCCGGGCAGGATGGCGGCGAACGTCATCGGCGGGTTGAACGTGCTCTCGAGCAGG
Organism: Gemmatimonadota bacterium; assembly: GCA_003220975.1. Taxonomy (GTDB): domain Bacteria; phylum Gemmatimonadota; class Gemmatimonadetes; order Gemmatimonadales; family GWC2-71-9; genus AG41. The sequence goes on from QHTX01000129.1 coordinate 22,861, forward strand.
AAGTCGCGGGCGTCCACGAACGCCGTCATCTGGAGCGACTCGAACGCGTCGAGCCGCTGGGCGAAACGCGCCAGGACCGGCGTCGCGACGTTGCAGGAAAACCGGCTGCCGACGTTGCGTCGGATCCCGCTCTTCAGGAGCAGCACGCTCGAGCCGATGGTGCCGCAGGCCACGACCACGGTGCCGGCGCGCACCTCGATGGCGCGGCCGTCGGCGAGCTCGGCGCGCACGCTCACGGCGCGGTCGCGCTGGGTGACGATCTGCACCGCGTGACACTCGGGGATGAGCCGCGCGCCGCGCGCCGTCGCCTGGGGGAGGTAGGTCTCGAGCACCGAGAGCCGCCGCGCGTACG
>QHTX01000129.1:23389-25768 GCA_003220975.1 Gemmatimonadota bacterium
GGCGTCCCCGGCGGGACCACGACGTCCGCCACGAGGGCGTCGCCCAGCGGCTTCACCCCGACCATGCGCTCCACCGCCTGGTAGGAAGCGTCGAGCCGGGCGCGATCGAGCCGGGCGCCGAGCGTCGCCCATTCTCCCAGGACATCGCGGCCGCGCGTCAGCGCCGCGTCGCCGAGCCGGAAGCAGATCGCGTTGTTGATGACCGTGGTGCCGCCCAGCGCGCGGCCCTGGAGGATGGTCATCTCGAGATCGACCGTGGCCTGCAGCCCGCTCTCCTTGTACAGCAGCGCCGACATCGCCGGCTCGCTGTGCGTGATCTCGCCGGTGCGCACGTGGCGCCCTTCCTCGAGCACGACGACGCGCGCGCCCGACGCCGCGGCGTGGTAGGCGACCACGGCTCCGCCCGCGCCTGAGCCGATCACGCACACGTCCGTCACGATCGTGGCTTCGCCGACGGCGGGCGGCGCAACGGCCGGCGTGGGCGGCTCCAGGGGACGCAGGTCTGCTCGGGTACACGCGGGGGTCGCCGTAGTACGCGAGCAGAAACAGCGTCCGGATCTTCGCGAGGTTTCGCAGCAGCCGCCCCGCCCGCGGTCCGATGAGGTACCGCTCGATGATGCGGCGCCGCGTGCGGGGGCTCTGCTTCGAGAACGGCCCGCGCAGCGCGAGCAGCGGGACGATGTACTCGATCACGAACAGCACGAGCCGCACGCTCGCCTTGCGCTTGGACCGCACGCGCACGAGGTGCGCGTCCAGGTTGTCGGCGATCTCGCGGGGCGTGAGCGCCTCGCCCTGCCCCGCGATGAACACCTCGGCGAACGCCTCGACCGTGCGACGCTCGCGCGGCGACAGGAAGCCCTTCCGAGCGTCATCGGTCACAGAGCACCCTCCCGGTGCTTTAAGGTGTGGCGCTGTGGCCCCATCCTCTAGGGTGTTTTTGCGGCAGCGAGGGCCGGAGACGCGACACGCGTCCCGAATGTTTGCCGAACGAGTTCATTGACGGACGCGTCCTGCGGGTGATACTTGGCGGTCATGCCCCCACCACGGGCGCGCGGTGTGAGCGGCTTCCGCAGCTTGCGCAGCCTGCAGGGCGTGAGGCGCTCGGCCTTCCACTCCTTTTACCGCAAGGGATTGGAAGCCGTGGGCGTCACGCCCGACGAGTCCTTTCCCAAGAAGCTCGCCTCGCTGCTGCCGCGGAACTGGTGGCCCTGGGTCTGGAGCTACGTGCGCCACGTCTTTCAGGCCAAACACGAGTTCCCGGGCTACGACCTCCGTGGGGCCGGGACGCCGGGGGTATACCCGCTCCAGGCCGACCTTGCGGACGCGACGAGCGCGGACCGCCCGATCCGCCTGAGCCTCGCCGGCGACTGGGCCGCAGGGACCGTCGAGTCGTATTGGGTCGCGGAGCAGATGCGCGCGTTCGACCCTCACTACACGATCCACTTGGGTGACGTGTACTACGTCGGCGATCGGGAGGAGGTCGACGAGAATTGCCTCGGCACCGCTCCGTCCGACGGCGCGGCGGTCACGTGGCCCCTGGGATCGAACGGCAGCTTCGCCCTGAACGGCAACCACGAGATGTACGCGAACGGGAACGCGTACTTCGACCAGTTCCTGCCGCGGCTCGGCATCCTGGATCCCGTCACCCGTCGACCGCGCGGGCAGCGGGCCAGCTTCTTCTGCTTGCTCAACAGATATTGGGCGATGGTCGGCCTGGACACCGGATACAACTCCAAGGGGTTCCCGGTCCTGAGCCAGGTTCCCCTCCTCAGGCAGCTCCCCGGGATCAAGCCGACGTGTCCGCTGGAAGATCGGCTGCTCGAGTGGTTCCGCGTCGTCGTCGCTCCGCTCCTGGCCGACCGTGGTGTCGTGTTGCTCGCCCACCACCAGTACTACTCCGCGTTCGACGACGGCTATGACAACCCGGCGCGACAGCTGCGCGCCTACGTGTCGAAGCCCGTCCTGTGGTTCTGGGGACACGAGCATCGCCTCGCCATCTACGGCCGGCACGGCGTGGCGGGGGGCATCGAGGCGTACGGCCGCTGTCTCGGCAACGGCGGGATGCCGGTGGAGCGGGGGGAGCCCGACGCGAAGAAGGGCCCGGTTCCCCTTTTGTGGGACAACAGGGTGTACCAGCAGTTCGACGCCAACGACTCGGTGGGGTTCAACGGGTATGCCAACTTGACGTTCGAGCGGGACGCGCTCACGGTCCAGTACTACTCGCTAGCGCGGCGGGGGGGGACCGACTACAACGGCAGTAAGTTGCTCGTGACGGAGCGGTGGCGGGTGGTCGCGGGAGAGCTGCGGCTGGTGGAGTTGCGGCGGGAGGAGGCAGGGCTCGCGGGGGCGGGGTGATTCAGCGCTCGGGCCGGGCCGCGG
>QHTX01000052.1:0-9506 GCA_003220975.1 Gemmatimonadota bacterium
CCATAGGATCCTGGACGTGCGCCAGCACCTCTTGGGATACGACGACGTCGAACTGCTCCACGGGGAACGACAGCTCGAACAGATTGGCCGCGATAAACGGCACGTGCGGGTAGGTCGCCTTCGCGTAGGTGATGGCGGCCTCGGAGAGGTCGAGGCCCGTGGCTCGACCCACGTGGGACAGCTGCTCCGTGAACCACCCCGTGCCGCAACCGAAATCGAGGATCTCCGGATTCGTCAACCGCAGCGACCCGAGCAGGTCGAGGATGGTATCGCCCCGGCGTCGCTGATAGTCGTTCGGGAGCCGCTGCCGGTCCCAGCGCTCGTCCCAGTAGCGCCGCTGTGCCAAGTGAACTGGTGGCTGCCGATCTACGAGATCGCACCCGACAACGCGATGGCGTTTCACCCCCGGTACTGGAGTCAACCCGTTCGCAACGGCTCGAGCGAGTACAACTACGACGAGTGGAACCGTCAGGGTCGCAAGACCGCCGCAACACAGGTCAAGACGGATACGCGCAAGCAGCCGCACGCCTCGGCGCGCCGCGCCGGGCCGCCACGTCGTCGATGTGGATCGTGCGGAAGTCGACGCTGAAGCGGGTGCGCCCGGACGTGTTCGGGACGGTCGAATGCATCTGCGCCGCGGAGAACATGATCAGTCCGCCGACCGGAGGTATCAGGCGGATCTGCGGATCGAGTTCCAGCGGCTCTTCGGCGTGCGGCTGCTTGCGCGTATCCGTCTTGACCTGTGTTGCGGCGGTCTTGCGACCCTGACGGTTCCACTCGTCGTAGTTGTACTCGCTCGAGCCGTTGCGAACGGGTTGACTCCAGTACCGGGGGTGAAACGCCATCGCGTTGTCGGGTGCGATCTCGTAGATCGGCAGCCACCAGTTCACTTGGCACAGCGGCGCTGAATACCACGTGTCGCGATGGGGATGGAACGCGTACGCCAATCCAGCCGTCAGGTAGGCGTCGCTCGTCGCCGTCCGCATGCGAGGCACGTCGAAGTACGTCCTGCTGAGGTCGCATCCGAGCTCGCGGAGGATGCCGCGGATGTGCTCCTTGCACTGCGGGTGGTGGATAAACCTCGGCTTCAGTTCGGCGAGCAGCGCCGCATACTCCTCGACCGGCATGCTGTGCTGGGCGGTCTCCGGATCGAGCGGCGCGAACGCGGCCTGAGCCAACGACCGTGCGAACTCGCACAGCGCCAACGAGCTCGGCGTCGGCGAGTACACGAACAGCTGGCCGCGATACAGCTGCTCGCGCCGCATATCATCGCGCGCCGCCGCGTCAACGAAGACCGAGTGCATGCGTGCCTCCACGGTGGGTGCGGCAAACTCGGCGCCACTGTCCCCTACTGCCAAACCGCTGATCACTCCAGGAGATACGCGCCGGCGTTGCAGCGGCGCCTCAGCGCTGGCGCAGCATCTCGTGTGCGCGATGCGATGACCGCGTGCACCAATCGACCACCTGGGAAAGACGCCCTCGCGTCGCCCCCCGGTTCACGAAACGGCCTCGAGCAGACCGAAGGCGCGTGCGTACTGCGTGTCGAGCGCGGCTCGGACCGCCGGCACCCTCCGGCCGAGCGCTTCCGTGACACAGGCGGCCTGAGCGGTAAGGGCGAGAAAGCGATCCTGTAACCTCTCCAGCGTCACGAGCTCGATGTCGACCGCGTACTCGGCCAGCCCCATCTGCGCCATGAGCTCAATCGACTTGCGGTGATAGGCGATGCTGAGCACAGGTTTGCGTCGCATGAGCGAGAACAGCGTCCCGTGGTACCGCGTCGCCACCACCAGGTCCAGACCGTCGATCACCGCGACCAGGTCGTCGAAGGAGCGCACGCTGGCTTGGGTGCCGTCGTGTTTCATGACGTGCCGCACGTCGTCGATGACCTGATGGTCGACGAGCAGTTGCGTCGCGAAGAACCGCACGTCGTACCCCCGCTCGACGAGCCAGTCTGCGAAGGCGGCCAGCGTGCGGACGTAGTGCCCGTACACCCGGGGATCGTGCTCCGGGTAATACGTGTCGTCGAACACCGGCATGGGGTTGATGCCCACGATGCGACGCTCGGTCCGGGGGACCGAGCGGTGGGGAGCGTCAACCGTCAAGCTGAAGGCGAGATCGGGCACCACTGCAAGCTCTCCCACGACGCCGAGTCGCATGATGCACCTCCGCGCGTCGTCGTCCCGGAAGGAGCGGTAGCCCGCCAGCCGTAGCGCTTGCCTGACGAAGAACTTGCCCAATGGCGTCTCGAGCGGTCCCGCACCGACGCTGAGGAAGGCCACCCTCGTGCCGGACGCCCGCGCCAGCAGGGACCACTTGAACGGAACGCCCACGGCCCTCCCCAGTAGTCATTCAGCTGCTGCGAGCCCGCGACCAGCAGCAGGTCCGTGCCGCGGAGACGGCGATACGACTGGACGAGAAACCGGAGCTCCAGCGCGACGGCGCGCGCCGCGTTTCCCAGCCGTCGCGCCGCGCGGACCAGCCCCGGCAGGAGCGGGACGCGCCGGAGCCGGGCACGGAGGTCGCCCCCCACGCCGAGGGACTCCGACCGCGCCGCCCTGGTGACGGGGCCTCCGTTCATCCGACGGATCGGAAACGCCGCGATCCCGTGCCGCTGCTCGGTATCCTGGGGGCGAGTGGTGAAGGCGCGCAGCTCCACGTCGGGATAGCGGCGTCGCACATTCTCGACGACGGCGGCGATCAACGCCTCGTCGCCGAGGTTCTGGTTGCCGACGTGACCGAAGACGCCGATCCTCACGGGAGCTTCTGCGCCAGCGCCAGCAGGGTGTAGCCGAAGCCGGCCCACTCCTTGAGCCGCTCGACGGAGCGCGGTGAGAGCAGCCAGCCCAGGGCCCGGTTGAGCTTGTAGGAGTTCACGAGGCGGAGAATCCCGCGGTCTCCGAGCGGGATGATGCTCGCGGTGCGCAGCACGCGGAACCGGCGGCGCAGCATCCCTTTGAGCTCCCGGCGCGTGAGGTAGAACTTGATATGGGCGTCCGGATCGGGCCCGTAGTCCCACCGCTCGATCACGAGGCGATTCGCCGCCGTGATGATGAGGTGTCCGTTCGGCTTCAGGATCCGCGCGATGATCGCCAGGTAGCGGGCCGGATCCTCGACGTGGGCGACGACTTCCTGCGACACGACGACGTCGAAATGCTCGGCGGGGAACGTCGTCTGGTAGAGGTCGCCCGCGATGAACCGCACCTGGGGGTAGGCGGTGCGGGCTTGCGCGATCGCCACCTCGGACAGATCGATCCCCGTCGCCCGTCCCCGACGGGCCAGGTCCGCCGTGAACCACCCGGTGCCGCACCCGAAGTCGAGGATCTCGGGGTCTCGCAGGCGCAGCGACTCGAGCATCGCCAGGACCGCGTCACCGCGGCGCCGCTGGTAATCGTTGGGCAGTCGCTGCCGGTCCCAGCGCTCGTCCCAATAACGCCGCTGGTCGGTGAGCGACGGTAGCGATGCCCTAATCATCGCCCGCCCACCGGAGCGTCGCATCCACCCGCCCCTCGCGCTGCAGCTGTTGGATCCGCTTGATCCGCAGGAACCGCTCTCCCAGGAATTGCTCGCGGGTCAGACCGTATCGCTGGTACGCGGCGCAAACCTCTCCGATGCCGCGTCGCACCGTCCACTGCGGCTGGAACTCCGGCAGGGTGGCCGCGAGCTTGCTGCAGTCGACCCGGTAGCACCGCGGGTCGGGCCCACCACCCGCGGCGTACTTCACCGTGCAGCTGGGCAGGGCCGCGGCGACCATCTCAGCCAGCTCGCGGATCTGATAGTTCTCTTCCGTCCTCCCGACATTGAACGCCTCGTTATGCACGAGCTCCCTGGGCGCACGCAGCACCGCCAGAAACGCTCGGCAGATATCCTCGACATGTACCAGCGGCCGCCACGGGGTCCCGTCGCTCTGGATCAGGATCTCGCCCGTCGTGTGAGCGAAACCCACGAGGCTGTTGACCACGAGATCGACGCGCAGCCGGGGCGAGACGCCGTACGCGGTCGCGTTGCGGAGAAACGTCGGGCTGAAGTCGTCGTCCGCCAGCCGCGAGAGGTCGCGCTCGGCTCGGACCTTGGACTCGCCGTACGGGGTGACGGGGTTGAACGCGGCATCCTCCCGCAGCATCTCCTCGCCCGCCACGCCGTACAGGCTGCATGAGGACGCAAACAGGAACCGCGAGACTCCCGCCGCCTTGGCCAGTTGCGCCAGGCGCACGGACGCGCGGTGGTTGATCGCATAGGTGCAATCCGGATTGATGTCGCCGAGAGGATCGTTGGACAGCGCCGCCAGATGGATCACGGCGTCGCAGCCGACCAGCTCCGCACCCGTGACATCCCGGACATCCACCCGAAGGCCCGCTCCGTCACGGGGAGCGTCCCCGAAGGTGCACTCGGCGAAGAGCTCGCTATCCAGACCGACGACGTCCAGGTCCGCAGCCCGGAGCATCGGGACCTTGTGACCCGTGACCAGGACCCTCATCGCCCCAGACTCCCTTTCCTTCGAGCCTCAGGCTCGGACTGTGCAAGAGACATGCACGGCGGTACGGGAGGTGACGAGCGGCGGCGACGCCGCCTGGAGGCGATCCTGTTGCGTCCGCGCGACAGCGCCGCGCGTCAACCCAGCAGTCGATCGGCCAGGGTTCGGCCGATGCTGAGCGATGCGGTCGCCGCCGGTGAGGGGGCGTTGAGGACGTGAAGCGCGTCGTCGGTCTCGACGACGTAGAAGTCGTCCAGCAGCCTGCCGGCGCGGTCCACGGCCTGTGCGCGAACACCGCTGCGTCTGCCCACGAGATCGCGCGAGCGCAGCGCGGGAACGAGGCGCTGCGCGGCCCGGACGGACTGCCGTCGATTCAGCGACCGTCGCCACTCCGCGAAGCCACTGCGCCAATGCCGCCCAGCCATCCTCCAGAATCCCGGGAAGGAGACCATGTCGGCGATGTCCCGTGGCGAGACGTCCCAGGAGCGGTAGCCTTCGCGCTTCAGCGCGAGGACCGCGTTGGGGCCGACCTCGACCCGATCGTCGACGGTGCGCGTCAGGTGGACGCCGAGAAACGGCAGGGTCGGATCAGGAACAGGGTAGATGAGATGTTTCACCAGCGGCCGGCGCTCCGGGGCGAGCTCGTAGTACTCCCCCCGGAACGGAACGATGCGGATCCCCGGGTCCACACCACACATTCGCGCTACCCGATCAGCCTGCAGACCGGCACAGTTTACGAGCCGTCCCGCCCGCAGCTCGCCGCGCGTGGTCTCGATGAGCAGGTGCCCGGGCTCGCGCCGCACACGGGTGACACGAGCGCCGGTCAAGAGCTCTCCCCCCCCCGCCCGCACCCGCCGGGCGTAAGCGTGGGTGACCTGGGCGAAGTCCACGACGCCCGTGTCCTCGACCCACAGCCCGGCCAGGCCTGCCACCTCGGGCTCGAGATCGCGCAGCGCCCGACCCTCGACGCGCCGCAGGCCCGCGAGCCCGTTGGCCCGCCCCCGCCGCTCCAGCTCCTCGAGCATCGGGAGCTCCGCGGCCGTCGTGGCCACGACCAGCTTGCCGGAGCGGCGGCACGGCACCCGCTCCTCCAGGCAAAACTGATACAACGCCTCGCGTCCCTCACGGCAGGTGCGCGCCTTGAGCGAGCCGGCGTTGTAGTAGAGACCGGAGTGGATCACGCCGCTGTTGTGCCCGCTCTGGTGCGCGGCAAGGCGCTGCTCCGCTTCCAGCACGACGAGCGAGCGCCTGCTTCTCTCGAGCAGCGTCATCGCCGTGGCCAGGCCGACGATACCGCCTCCGATCACCGCGAAGTCGAATCTCGGTCCCGTCGTGTTCATCGTCCCGAAGTGAAACCCGGCCCGGTTGTTCTCAAGAAGCATACCGGTGGTGGCACGCATGTTGCGACTCCACAGACCCCTAAGGGGGCAGCGCAAGCGTGACCACGTCGAGCCGAATCCTCCTCCCGAGCGAGCGCGAACGCACGCGGGAGCCGCCGGCCGCACATCGCGGGTGCTGCCGCCACTGTGGCGCGCCGCTCACGCGCACGTTCGTCGATCTGGGTATGTCGCCGCTGTGCGAGAGCTATCTCGACGCGGACCAGCTCGACGAGATGGAGCCGTTTTACCCGCTGCGCGTGTACGTCTGCGATCAATGCCTGCTCGTGCAGCTGCAGGAGTACGTCAGCCCCGAGACGATCTTCCGCGAGTACGCCTACTTCTCGTCGTATTCCGACAGCTGGGTCGACCACGCGCGCGTCTACACGGACCGGATAATCGAGCGGCTGCAGCTGAACCGCGACAGCTGCGTGGTGGAAGTCGCGAGCAACGACGGCTATCTGCTGCAGTGGTTCGTGGCGCGGGACATCCCCGTGCTGGGGATCGAACCGGCGGCGAACGTGGCGCAGGTGGCGATCCGCAAGGGCGTGCCGACGCTCGTCAAGTTCTTTGGGCGCGCCACCGCGCGGGACCTGGCGGCCGCGGGCAGGCACGCCGACCTCCTGATCGGCAACAACGTGCTCGCCCAGGTGCCCGACCTGAACGACTTCGTGGCGGGGCTGCAGGTCCTGCTTGCTCCCCGCGGCGTCGTCACCGTCGAATTTCCCCACTTGATGCGGCTCGTTGCAGGCAATCAATTCGACACCATCTACCATGAGCATTTCTCGTATTTCTCGTTCCTGGCGGCGGAGCGGGTGTTCGCGGCCCATCGGCTCGTCGTGTTCGACGTGGAGGAGCTGGAAACGCACGGGGGCTCGCTCCGCCTCTATGCCCGGCATGTGGAGGACTCCTCGAAGCCGGTGGCGCCGCGGGTGCGCGAGCTCGCGGCAGCGGAGGAAGCCGCCGGCCTGCGGCGCCCGGACTACTACGCGGCCTTTGAGGAGCGCGTGAAGGACACGAAGCGCCGGCTCCTCGAGTTCCTGATACAAGCGAGACGGCAAGGTCGCACTATCGTCGGCTACGGAGCGCCGGGCAAAGGCAACACGCTGCTCAACTACTGCGGTATCCGGACGGATTTCCTGCCGTACACCGTGGATAAGAGTCCCTACAAGCAGGGCAAGTTTCTCCCGGGAACCCACATCCCGGTGCATGCGCCGGAGAAGATTCGCGAGACGCGACCCGATTACGTGCTGATCCTCCCTTGGAACCTGAAGGATGAGATCATCCGCCAGTTGGCGTGCATCCGCGAGTGGGGCGGTCAGTTCGTCGTCCCGATTCCCGAGCCCCGAGTCTACTAATGATGTTTACGGCGCTGAGGCTGGCGAGCGCATTCCTGATCGAACCCGAGCTGCTGGAAGATGACCGCGGGTTCTTTGCGCGGACGTGGTGCGCGAGGGAATTCACGGCGCACGGTCTGAACCCCGCCCTGGTCCAGTGCAACATCTCGTTCAATCGACGCAAAGGGACGCTGCGGGGCATGCATTTCCAGGCCGCGCCGCATGAAGAGGCGCGACTGGTGCAATGCTCGATGGGATCGATCTACGACGTCATCATCGATCTGCGCCCCGAGTCCGCCACATACAAGCAGCACCTCGCGGTCGTGCTGAGCGCGGAGAACCATCTCATGTTGTACGTCCCGGAAGGCTTCGCGCACGGATTTCAGACGCTCGAGGACAACACGCAGGTCTTCTACCAGATGTCCCAGTACTACTCCCCCGCTCACAGCCGCGGAGTCCGATGGAATGATCCGGCGTTTGGCATTCCCTGGCCCCTCGATCAACCGATCATGCTGCCACGGGACCAGAACTACCCGGACTTCGCCGAGGCCGTGTACCGATGACGGGCCCAGACGGCGGCGCCCGGATGTACCAGCTGATCGCCGAACTGTATCCGATCTGTCGGAGCATCACCGGGAACGGCGTGCGCGAGACCCTGCGCCTCGTGGGCAAGCACGTGCCGTTGTCGGTGCACGAGGTGCCGACGGGAACGAAAGTCTTCGACTGGACCGTGCCGAAGGAATGGAACATCACCGACGCCTACATCAAGGACTCCCGCGGCGAGCGCCTCGTCGACTTTCGCAGATCCAATCTGCACGTCGTGAGCTACAGCGTGCCGGTGCGGCAACGCATGCGCCTGGCGGAGTTACGGCCGCACCTCTTTACCCTGCCGCAGCATCCCGACTGGATCCCCTATCGCACCTCGTACTACCGCGAGAGTTGGGGCTTCTGTCTGAGCGAGCAGCAGCTCGGCACGTTGCCGGATGACGTGTACGACGTGTGCATTGATTCCTCGCTGGAGGAAGGGTCGCTTACGTATGGTGAGTGCTACCTCCCCGGGGCCAGCGAAGAGGAAGTCCTGGTGTCGTGCCACATCTGCCATCCGTCCCTGTGCAACGACAACCTGTCCGGCATCGCCGTCGCCGTCACCGTCGCCCAGGCGCTCGGCGCGCGCGCCCGGCGGTACTCCTACCGGTTTCTCTTCCTTCCGGGCACGATTGGCGCCATCGCGTGGCTCGCGCTGAACGAGCGCCGGGTGTCCCGCATCAAGCACGGTCTGGTGTTGGTCTGCGTGGGTGACGCCGGAGCCTCCACCTACAAGAAAAGCCGCCGCGGGAACGCGGACGTCGATCGCGCGGTGAGCCATGTGCTCAAGGACTCCGGCCAGCCCTACGAGGTCCTGGACTTCACCCCCTACGGCTACGACGAGCGACAATACGGCTCACCGGGCTTCGACCTTCCGGTCGGCTGCCTGATGCGGACGCCGCACGGACGCTTTCCCCAATACCACACGTCCGCCGACGACCTCAGCTTCGTCCGTCCCGAAGCGCTCGCCGATTCAGCCGCCAAGTGCCTCACGACGTTCGACATCCTCGAGCGCAACGCCGTCTACCTCAATCAGAACCCCAAGTGTGAGCCGCAACTCGGCAAACGGGGACTGTACGAGGGCATGGACGGGCAGGCGCAGCTGCCGCACCACGAGTACGCGCTCCTCTGGGTGCTCAACCTCTCCGACGGAAGGCACAGCCTGCTGGACATCGCGGAACGGGCGGACATGAGCTTCGACACGATTCATCGCGCGGCGCAGGCGCTGCTCACTCACGGTCTGCTTCGCCCCAGCGCCGACGAGGGAAGGAGCGCGATTCCCGCGCTATCGCTGCATCGCTGACCCGGGTGTGGCGCCGTCGCAGCACCCCTCCTGCCCGCACCCCCTTGGTCCCGCTCTTGCTCACACCGCAGGCGCCATGACGAGCCAGCCGATCCCCGCCCCGCCCACCTCGGAACCCGGTGCGGACGTCCGCGAGCTCGACCGATCCCTGATCCGCGGCATTGCCTGGACCGGCGGCGCAAAGTGGGCCAGCCAGCTCCTGACGTGGGCGTCGACCCTGATCGTGGCCCGACTCCTCACCCCCGAGGACTACGGCCTCGTCGGAATGGCCTGGGTGTATCTGGGCGTGATCACGCTGCTCAGCGAGTTCGGCCTGGGGACCACGGTGGTCACGCTGCGCGACCTGGGGGAGTCGGAGGTGGCGCAGCTCAATGGGCTGTCGCTGCTGATCGGGGTGGGCAGCTTCGTCATCTCGTGCGGCGCCGCGATCCCGC
>QHTX01000052.1:9676-12137 GCA_003220975.1 Gemmatimonadota bacterium
ATGCCCGCCCCGCCCACCTCGGAACCCGGTGCGGACGGCCGCGACGGTGGCGCTGCGGCGACCGCGATTCGCGTGGCCCCACCGGCAGTCCCTGACCCATGCCATGACGTTCAGCCGGCACATCATCGTCGGGCGGCTCGCGTGGTATGTCTACTCGAACGCGGACTTTCTCGTCGCGGGCCGGATTTTGGGGAAAGTGGCGCTTGGGCTGTACGAGGTCGGCTGGAACCTGGCGAACGTCCCCATCGAGAAGATCACGAGCCTCGTGGGTCAGGTCACCCCCGCGGTGTTCTCGGCGGTGCAGCGGGACCACGCGGCCCTGCGGCGTTACTTACTCCGCGTCACCGAAGGTCTCGCGTTGATCACCTTTCCGGCGAGCCTGGGCCTCGCCCTCGTCGCGCCGGATTTCGTGCTCCTCACGCTCGGTGACAAATGGCAGGGTGCGATCGCCCCCTTGCAGCTGCTCGCCCTGAGCACCGGCTTCCGCGCCGTCACGCCCCTGTTGCCGCAAGTGCTGAACGTGGTCGGAGAAACGCGTCTCAGCATGCAGTACGGCCTGCTCTGCGTCACGGTTCTTCCCACGGGGTTCTACCTGCTGGGCGCGCGCTGGGGCACCGTCGGCCTCGCCCTGGTGTGGGTCGTCGTGTTTCCGCTGCTCGTGCTACCCGCATATCGGCGCGTCTTGCAGGTGATCGAGCTGTCGAGCGGCGAATACCTACGGGCGCTGTGGCCGGCGGCCAGCGCCTCGCTGATCATGGGGGCGGCGGTAGTTGCGGTGGAGCGCGCTGCCGGAGCAGCACAGGTATCGCGAGTCCTCGGTTTCAGCGCTCAAGTCGCCGTTGGAGCGATCGCCTACACACTTGTGTGCGCCGCTCTCCACCGCGCGCGTATCGCTGCGTTCTTCCAGCTCCTGCGCGCGATGCGTCAGCCGGGGCCGGCACGCGAGGTCTCCGTCGCATCCTGAGATACCCGACCGGTCCGGCCTAGAGGCGCCGTTGCCGGCTCCCGGAGCAGACGATCGACGAGCGGCGCGATCGTGTCGTACGTGACCGGCGCAGGACGTCGAGCCCGCTGCTGCGAGCCGTCGCGCCACAGGTGCTCGAGCACGCCGCCGATGCCCGCCACGTCCCGGTGCTCGAAGACGGCCGCCCCGAGTCGGGTTCCCTCCACACCCGCCGCGCTGCCCGGTTCCGCCACGACGAGGGCCGGGATCCCCATCGCGATGCGCTCGTACAGCTTGGCAGNNNTGGCAGGGGTTTGCAGCTCTTGTTCCTGGGCCAGCACGACGGCCAGCCGTGACCGGGCGATCACGTCGAGCGCTTGGGCGCGCGGCACCGCACCCAGCACCTCGACATACGGCCCCAGACCCGACGCGGTGACCTGCTCCCCGAGCGCGGCGGCGGACGAGGCCTCCGCGTGGCCGGCGATGCGCAGTTTCGAACCCGCTTGCGCGGCTTCCGGGTGGCGTTCCAGGAAGCCGCGAAACGCCTGCACTACGGGCCCGAGGTCGCGGCTGCCGTACAGCGTGCCGGCGTAGATGATGCTCAGCCCGGGATACGGATGCCGTACGGGGGGCAGGCATTCCGCGTCGACGCCGTTGGGCACGCAGTGGACGGGCACCTTGGGATATTTCGCCGAGAGCACCGCCGCGAGCTGGGGAGTGTTGGCGATGACGCCGTCGGCGGCCCGGACGGTGAGCCGCTCCAGCCGCGGCACGAGGACGCCAAACAGTCGCGTTTGGACGACGGGATGGGATTCCCAGGCTTTCGAGTGGGGCCCTGCCCACGGATCGCGGAGGTCGATGAGCCAGCGCACGGGCTGCCCGATCGTCGCCAGCCGTGCCACGAGGTGGGCGGAGTGGGGTGGGCCGCTGCTCACGACCACCTGCGGATGGAAGCGTCGCACCAGCGCCCGAGCGCGCCGCGCGGCGCGCAAGGTCCAGCCCCTACTCTCGTCTGGGAACGCCAGGAACGCCGCGAGCTCCGTGCGGAGCGCGCCGAGGAGACCGCCCGGCCTGGCCGAGCGCGCCAACCGCGTGCCGTTGGGGGACGATCCGTCGGACCGCTCGTCCGGCCGCCGCACGCGCCGGTAGTAGTCGATGAGCGTGCGGCGCCGCGGACACCACTCCACGTGCGCCCGCACGGCCGGGTCGCTCGCGATGGGAGCCGCGGCCGTGACGACCGCCACCTGCCAGCCCAGCCGGGTCAGGTATTTCGTGATGCCCGCCCAGCGCAGGCCTCCGACCGAACCATCCGGCGGGAAGTGATACGTGACGACGAGCAGCCGGGGGGGATCGTCAGGCATGGACGGCGTGCGCCAGGGTGGGCTGTTGCCGTTCGGCGGCCTCGCTCACGGTCGCGAACCGGAACGAGACCATCTTGGAGAGGCCCTCTAGGTAGCGCGCGATCGTGGCGTAGAGGCGCTCCACGTCGGCCGCCCCGGACACCCAGGGCATGAGCCC
>QHTX01000052.1:12143-16089 GCA_003220975.1 Gemmatimonadota bacterium
GAGGGCCACGCTATGGAAAAACAGGTGGAGATGGTGCACGCCCCCCTCCAACGCTCCCCGGGAGAGCGCGAGCATGTCCCGCACCGACTCAAACTCCGGATTCAGAATGGTGCGTTTGACGACGCCGAGGCGGGCGCAGACGCCGGGGAGATGCACCGCGCGCACGGCGCGGGCGTGGAGCAGGCGATGCACGAGCGGCCAGCGCGTGGCTGAGAACCTCGTGTACCCGCAGGTAATCGGGACTTCCACGAGCGGCCCGAACGGTTCGGACACGCGCACGTCCCGCCCGGGGTCGGTCCGATACACGGCGAGCGGAGCGCCCACGAACGTCGGACCGTCGTCGGTGGCTTCCCAGCTCACGAACGGCGTCACGCTGCTGTCCACCTGGTAGCCGCAGCTGAGGAGGGCGGACACCGCGGCCGGCCCCAAACCGAAGCGGCCGGCGCGAAACGCCGTCGGCGCAGCTCCGAAGACATCGCCCAGCGCCGCGGTCAGGCGCTCGAGCTTCGCGAGCTGGAGGCCCGGGGCGAGGTTCTTCATCAGCGTGTTGCGGCCCGACAGCGCTTCCTCGACCGGCGGCGTATTCCACGGGTGCAGGTGCGCGCCGATCTCGGCGCGGCCGCCGGCGGCGATCTCCCGCAGGATGTCGGCGGCGCGCGGATCGGTCGCGACCTGGTACGTCGTGAAGAACGTCGCCCGCACATCCAGCGCGCCGAAGAATCGTGACAGCCGCGGCAGCGCCTTGATGTTGTTCAGCGTGATCCCGGTCCGAGCCGGAACCCAGTTGTCCTCCTCGGTATCCACGGAGACGACCACCAGCACGTCGCCGCGGGAGCCGAACGCTTCGGACGCAGTCACCATGCGGACCGTAGAGACAAGTTCCATGCCGTCACGCAGGCGCGGTGCGGCCGCGCGTCGTGGCGGCCGGGCCACAGAGACCGCGATAGAGCGCCTCGAGCTTGCGGCGCACCGTGGCGCTGTCGAATCGTCGATACACGCTGCGGCGGCCCCGCTCCCCCACGGCTTTGCCGCGGTCCGGGAGCCGCAGCACCGTACGCAAGGCTGCCGTGAAACCCTCGAGACTGTCCGGGGGAACCCTCCACCCGAGCTCCGGGGCGGCGATCATCTCGTGGATCCCACTCACATCGCTCGCTACCACCGGCAGTCCGGCCGCCATGGCTTCAAGAACCGCGACCGGGAACCCTTCGGCGCGGGTCGGGAGGAAGAACACGTCCGTACTGGCCAGGACATCGGGCACATCGCCGCGGGGACCAAGGAACCGGACCCGTCCGTCGAAGGCGGGATCCTGGGCCAACTGCATCATGCGCTCGGCGAACGCGTCTTCCTGGTGACCGACCGGGCCGGCGATCACGAATACCAACCGCGGAAACTCCGGCAGGAGGATCCTCGCCACGTCGAGCAGGAGATCGATCCCCTTGCGCCGGCACACCTGCGCCACCGTGCCCACGACGAGGTGATCGTGCGCGAGGCCGAGGGCAGGACGGATCGACCTGCCGCGGCTGCATGCCGCGAGGTCCGCCGGGTTGTTGAGGACTGCGCACTTGTGACGGATGCGCTCGAAGTGCGCGATGTCGGCCGCTTGGCTCGATGGGCTCGGAATTCTGCATGTGCAGGATGACCGGGATGCCGCGAGTCCAAGCGCCGAGGACCAGGTCGGTGTTCCATCCCAACTCGTTCACGTGCACCACGTCCACTCGATGGGAGCGCAGCAGACTCGCCTGGCGTCCGATCTGTCGCAGGGCGACCAGCGGCCGCCGGTAGCTGACACTGGCGACCGGGCCGCGCACGATGCCGACTCCGCGCTCCGCCAACGCATCGACCAGCGGGCCGTCGGAGGAGGCAAGAAACAGCGGCTCGATACATGAACGGTCCAAGGCGTCAATCAAGCCGACCAACGCCTTGGGCGATCCGGTGTTGAACTGCGGGGTGCTGTAATGGTAGAGGACGCGCAGGCTCATCGGGTCACCCGACCTCGGGTGTGCTCGCCTGGGCGAGCGGTCCCCGCAATCCGGCCATCAGCGTCAAGGGCGAGCCTGCTGCCCGCGCAATGCTCGCCCGGTCTTGCGCAGAGAGCACGGCGAACCAGGTCCCGACCCCGTAGGCCAGGAGCCACGTCGCGTGCCAGGCGAGCGACTGCCAGAGCGCCGCGCTCGGAGCGAGCAGTATTCCGCCACAGCACGCCAGCGACGCGATGCCAACGAGCCGTACCACGGGCCGCCAGTCGTACCTGATCGGCCAGAGCCGTTGCGAGCACCGGTAGGTGAGCCACTCCCGCACCGCGAACGCCGCCACGGTTGCCAACGCCGCACCCAGCCCCAGCCACCGGGGAATCAACGCCACGTAGCCGACCAGCGCCACGACCGTACCAACGCCATTGGCGAACGTGATGTACTCCGTGCGCTCCCGCATCTGGATGCCGAGCCAGTGGATCCCGTACCACGCCTGCAGCACGTACGCGACGAGGATGACGGGCACCAGACTGCCGGCCGACCGGAAGGCGGGCCCGGCCACGAGGTTCAGGAAGTCGTGTGCGAAGAGCGCGATCCCCACGGTCAGGGTGATCAGGTACACGTTGAAGTAGACGAACACACGCGCGTACAGCTCGTCCCGATCGGCGCGCCGCGCGATCGCGAACCGGGCCGGTTCCCAGATGCTGTTGAACGGCTCCCACGCGAGCGCGAACAGGAGAAAGCCGAACTGGTACGCCAGGCCGTAGAGCCCGACGACCGCCGCGTCACCGGCCTTGTTGAGGAAGTAGCGATCGCCGAAGGTCATAATGAAGGTCGCGACCTGCGTCGCCACGAAGGGGAGGCCGAACCGCACCAGATCCCGTACGGTGCGACCAGACACGCGGCAGCCAACCCGCGTGAAGAGGTAGATGGTGAGGGCTGTTCCCACGAGCGTGTTGGTGATCAGACTGCTCCACAGGACGCCGGCGGCCCCGAGGCCCATCCCGACGAGAAACAGGACGTTCAGGCCGACCTGCAGGACCAGTTTCACCGCGTTGACCCCGACGTAGAAGGCGGAGCGCTCACGGACCTGGAGGTAGGCGAACGGAACCAGTAGGAGACTCTCGGTCGCGAGCGTGCCCGCCGCGATGCGGACGAGCCCGGCCTCCGTCGTCGAGCGGAAGACGATCGCCGCGATGTGGGGAGCCGCCAGGTAGGTGCCGAGCGCGACCGTCCCGTAGCACGCGGTGAGGACGAACGCGGCGGTCGACAGCACCGCCTGCCTGTCCCCGTCGGTGTCGGCTTTGTGAAAGTAGTAGAAGATGCCGGCACCGAGGCGCGACCCCGCCACGATCGACATCACCTCGAGGACCATGATGAGGAGCTGCAGCGTGCCGTAATCGGCCGGCGTCAGATAGCGCGTGTACACGGGCAGCATGATGAAGCTCACGGCCCGGCCCAGGACCACGCCGACGCCGTAGATCAACGTGTGCCGCCCGATGCGGCCCAGCCCGGACGCCGCGTTCGTCACAGCAGCCGCTCCAGGTCGACGCCTGCTCCCAGGACCTCGGCCAAGCGCTTCACCTCCAGCACGTGAGGCTCCCAATACCAGCGCGGTCCGCCGCGCTTGTGAAACTGCGTCGCCACGTCGATCAGGTAATAAGCGAGTGCGCCGACGACCTCACGCGGGCCGAGGGCGTGCTGGCGCGCGACCGCCGCGATGGTGCCCCGGCACGCCTCGCTCTCCGCTCCGCCTGCCATCAGGCGATCAATCCATCGGCCGGCCGTCGCACGGCGGCCGGCCCCGTACCGCAGGTCCGAGCAGGTGCGGACGAAGTGGCAGACGTCGTACAGCGGCACCTGCACCTCCCCGAACACCTCGAAGTCGAGCAGCCACCACGATCCGCCCGAATGCACGACGTTGCTGGGCCAGAGGTCGCCATGTTGCGGCGATCCGTGGAGCGTCCCGCCGGCAC
>QHTX01000052.1:16116-19901 GCA_003220975.1 Gemmatimonadota bacterium
GCCAGGCCGACCGACTCGAGGTAGGCGAGGGACCCCCGAGCCGCCTCCCGCAGGCCAATCGGTTCGCCGCGCCCCAGCAGATTGGGCAGCGTCTCCGCCGCCCGCTGCGCCACGCGCCGCGTCACTGCCAGGATCTGGTTCATGGTGCCGGCCCACTGGCCCGCGGACAGGTGGGCGACGGTGTGATCGAAGGGTGTCCCCGGGACGTACGCGCTGATGAGCAGTTGCAGCCCGCCGGACCGCACGCCCCACGTCTTCGGGACCGCTCTGCTCAACTCCGCATCGTGGCTCAGCGCCGCGAGCACGGCGATTTCGTGTTGCAGCGCCATGCTGGTGGCGGGATGGCACTTGCAGAAGTGGGTGGGCGCCCCCTCCGGGCCGAGCAACAGGAAGTTGAATCCGCAGCTCTCCAGGTACGTGTTCGCCAGTCGTCGCAACGGCGGGATGCCGCCCCAGTTCTTCAGCAGCACAATGCGGGACCAGTCCGACCCGGTTACGGCGGCGCCGTTCCCCCCGTCGATCCGGGCGATCGCCAGCAACTCGCGCAGCTCTTGGTTCACCGGTAGGCCAAGTAAATCAGGGACCGATAGAGCACCGCGCCCAACCCGAGCCATGCGAGCGCGCGCCGCAGGCGGCCGTGGAGCGAGGGCCCTCGGGCGAGGCGCTCATAGGCGAGCACCGCGCGACGGTCGAGCGGGATGACACAGCGCGGCTGCTCGTACGACGGCTCAGCGCAGTACACGCGCACCAGCGAAAACCCCGCGCGTGCGAGCTGGCGCTTCAACCCGGGAACTCGTTGGGCGCCGCCGCCCCCGTTGGCGGCGCGGCCCCACCAGCGGGGATTGGCGAGGCCGACGTACAGACAGCCGCCCGGCCGAAGAATCCTGCGACACTCCTCCAGGAGGGTCGCCCCGGCGTACTCCTCATCGAGGGTGACGCAGTCGAACGTGCCGTCCCGATACGGCAGCGTGAGGGGAGTCGCGCAGGCGGGCGCCACGTTCGCGTATCCCTGTGCCGTGAGCCTGGTCCACGCCCGCCCGAGCGTGCTCCGGTCAAAGCCCAGGTAATGGACGCTCCTGAAATGCTCCGCGAGACCCGCCATCTGCGGCGCGCCGTCGCGGCCCAGGTCGAGCGCCCGCTCCCAGCGGGAGATTTCGGCGAGCCAGAGCCAGTTGGTTCGCGCACCGTCGTTCCCCGGTGGCAGCCCGCTTGTCGCCGCCTCGCTGCGCCAGGGCCCCCGCCTCCCCCTCAAAGCCGACCATCCCGGAGACGCTCTCACTCATGACGGCAGTGGGATGCAAGAGGTACGCTGTGCCGGGCAACTTGTGGAACGGGTGTTCAATTCCCGCTGCGACAAGGACTTCAGAGGTGATGCCGAGTCCAGGCGTATGCGATGTGTTGCGGCAGAGCAACGCCAGGCGGCGCCGGGCCGCTTACGCGACCACCGCCGGCTGCGCGGCCTCCCGGCGGGTGGGCTCCCACGTGGGCGCGCCCTCGCCCCGCGCGACCCGGAGGGACGCGTGTAGGGGGGCCAGGTTGCCCATCACGAGGTACGCGGGCACGGCGACCACCTTCGGCAGCCGCCGGCCCTCGGGCCAAAACCACGCCACCACGGCGCACAGCGCCGCGAAACCGGCGAACCCCAAGGCCCAGCGGGCCCAAGGAGCGATCCACGCGAGGCACGCCAGCGCGCCCAGCGCCACAATCCCCAAGTGGGGAATGACCCAGCGGCAGACCTTGTGGCTCGCGAGGGTCCACGAGAACAGCCCGTAGCGGACGGGATTGAGCAGCTGGCGCTCGCGGTAGAGGGTCTCCATGCCGCGAGTCATGGTTCGGACCTTGCGCCGATATTCGCGCCGCAACGACGAAATCCGCGGGACGTAACAGACCGCCTCTCGGACCGAGACGGCGCGCCATCCGAGCTCCCGCGCCACGAGGCCGGCGGCGAAGTCGCGGCTCAACGACTCGGGCAGGAGTCGCATGTGGATCGGCGCCCGTACCGCGTATAAGCAGCCCGCCGCTCCGACGATCCCCGCGACCCGCGATTCCAGGTCGCGTACCCACATCTCGTAGCCCACGTACCAGGACTCGGCGTAGTTGGGGTGCTGCGGCGCCCGCGCCACACTGACATTGCGGTTCGACGCGACGCCGACGGTCGGATCAGCGAAGTGCGCGATCAACGCCTTGAGCGCTCCTCGCTCCACGTGCACGGAGGCGTCGGTATTCACGATGATCTCACCCCGTAACACCGGGAGCGCCGCGTTTTCGGCGCCCGTCTTCCCGCGACGGTGCGGCAGCCGCAGCAGCTCGACGCCGCGGCTCGCGTACTCACCCACGATCGCGTCGGTGCGGTCCGTCGAAGCGTCCGACACCACGAGGATCTGGCGCCGGTCGGCCGGATAGTCGAGCCGGAGCAGGTTCTCCAGCGTGTCGCGGATGACCGCTTCCTCGTTGTAGGCGGGGAGGACGATGCTGATCCTCGGCCACTCGGTCAGGGGAGCGACCGGAGAGTGCCGGCGCCGCACGGCGGCCAGGATCATCAGCAGGAGGGGATAGCCGAGATAGGTATAGAAGACAAACCCGCCAACCCCACACAGCGCCCACAGGCAGACCGCCGTCATCCCACGCTCCGCATCGAGGCACTCCGACAGCTAACAAGCTCCGTGCCCAGGAGGCCAAGCGAGTCGTCACGGTGGCGAGCCCGGACATGTGGCGGGCGCGCAACGCGGCGGCTCGACCGGCCGCGTCAGCAGGCGGCCCCGGTCTTGCTGCACCGCCTCCACGTATGTGCGGCATCGTCGGCATCGCGCACGCTGACCCGGGGCGTCCCGTTTCTGTCGCTGTGATTCGGCGGATGTGCGGGACGATCCGCCATCGCGGGCCCGACGACGAGGGGACGTACGTGGAGGGGCCGGTCGGGCTGGGCATGCGACGCCTCAGCATCATCGACCTGGCAGGCGGGCGGCAGCCGATCTTCAACGAGGACCGTTCCAAGGTCATCGTCTTCAACGGCGAGATCTACAACTACCGCGAGTTGCGCCGTGACCTCGTCGCGCGGGGGCACCGCTTCACGACCCACGGCGACACCGAGACCATCCTCCACCTGTACGAGGACGAGGGCGCGGACTGCGTCCGGCGGCTGCGCGGCATGTTCGCGTTCGCGATTTGGGACGCGGCGGCGGAGACGCTGTTCCTCGCGCGCGATCGGTTCGGTATCAAGCCGCTGTATTTCACCGCCGCGCCGTGGGGTGTCGCATTCGCGTCGGAATTGAAAGCCCTGCATGCCGCCGGGTTGACCGACCGGGCGCTCGACTGGGACGCGCTCGACATGTATTTCCAGCTCGGCTACATCCCGGCGCCCGCGACGCCGTTCGGCGATGTCCAGAAGCTGGAGCCCGGCCACACGGCCATGTGGCGCCGCGGCAACGAGCTCTCGATCCGGCGGTACTGGGATCTCCCGCGGCAGCGCGAGCCCGCGCCGCGCGACGTGGAAGCGCAGCTGGTGACCTGGCTCGACGAGTCGGTGCGGGCCCACCTCGTGAGCGACGTGCCGGTCGCGGCGTTCCTGAGCGGCGGCCTCGATTCGTCGGCGGTGGTCGCGAGCTGGGCGCTGGCCAGCGATGCGCCGCACGCCTTCACGGCGCGTTACTTCGGCTCGAGCGCCGCGAGCGCGGATGAAACGGCCCTCGCCCGGCGCCTCGCCTCCCGCTACGGGGTGCAGCTGACGGAAGTGGACATACACCCCGACGTGCGCGATTTGCTCGAGCCGATCACCTACGCCCTCG
>QHTX01000052.1:19922-24858 GCA_003220975.1 Gemmatimonadota bacterium
CTCGAGCCGATCACCTACGCCCTCGACGAGCCCCACGCCGACGAGTCGGCGGTGCCCACCTGGCTGCTGTCGCGGGCCGTGGGCGCAGCTTACAAGGTCGCGCTGACGGGCATCGGGGGTGACGAGCTGTTCGCGGGCTACCGGCGCCACATCGGCCTGCTGGTGGGCGAGCACTACGCCCGCCTGCCGCGCGGCGTGCAGTGGGGCGTCAGCGCGCTCGCGAATCTGCTGTGGGAGCCGGACGGCGCTTCGCTCACCGTCGACCGCCTCAAGCGGTTCCTCCGCCCCAGCAATGGATCCGCCCCGGACCGGTTCCTCGGCTATCTCACCCGCTGCCCCGATCCGGACCGGCACAGGCTGTACACCGCGGCAGTGCGCGATCAGCTGCGCGGCGCGCAGGCGAAGGCCCGGTTCCGCGAGCTCTACGGGCGCCATGGTGCACCGGGCGGCCTCGCGGCCGCGCTGTACCTGGACTACAAGACCTTCCTCGCGGACGACGTCCTCGCGCTGAGCGACCGCATGGCTATGGCGCACTCGCTGGAGATCCGGGTCCCACTGGTCGATCACGAGCTCGTGGAGCGCGTGTTCCCGCTCCCCGACCGCGTCAAGATCGGCCTGTGGCAGAACAAGCGGCTGTTGAAACGCGCGCTGCGGCAGCGCCTGCCCGAGCATCACCTGCGGGCGCCGAAGCGCGGGTTCGTGGGCCCCACCGCCGAGTGGCTCCGCCACGAGCTGCGCGGCGTGATCGAAGAGGAGCTCGCCCCCGACCGGCTCGGCCGACTCGGCTACTTCGATCCCACCGCGGTGCGCGGGCTGCTCGATGACCATTTCGCCCGGCGCCACAACCGCGCGGGCATTCTGTGGGCGCTGTTGTGCTTCTCCGTGTGGCACCGCGCCTACGTCGAGGCCCCCCCCTCCCCATGCCCGGGTACGCCCGCCGTTGAGGCTCCGTCCTCGCCGGCATAGAGCCGCTCGTATCGCCGGACCATGGCGTCGAGACTGAAGGCCTGCTGCACCCGTTCCCTCGCGGCCGCCCCGTCGGCCTCGCGCCGCTCGCGCTGCGTCAGCGCGCCGCGCCAGGCCTCGGCCAGCGCGGCGCGGTCTCCCGGCTGCACCAGTCGCTCGCGCAGGCGCCCGCCCAGGACCGCCGGAGACCCCCCGACCGCGGTGACGACCGGACACACCCCGGCGCTCATGGCTTCGAGCAGTCCGAGCGAGGTGCCCTCGCTCCACGAGGAGAGCGTGAACACGTCGAGCAAGGGGTAGACGCGCTCGACGTCCTTGCGCCAGCCCGCCAGCCGGGCGACATCCCGCAAACCGGACTGCTCGATGAGAGCCGCCAGCCGCGCGCGCTCCGGCCCGTCTCCCACCAGCAGCAGTACGGGCGCCGGTCCGTCGCCCCCCATCCAGCTCGCCCGGAGCGCGGCGAAGGCGTCGATCATCACGTCGTACCCCTTGATGGGATCGAGCCGGCCCACGCTGCCGATGATCGGCACGCCGGCCGGGATCCCGAGCTCACGACGCACCGCACCATTCACCGCCCGGGGACCGAACCGGCTGGTATCCACGCCGTTCACGATGACGCGAATGCGCGCAGGGTCGGGAACGACCGTGTCCGCCAGCTGGCGCCGCAGCGCCTCCGACACCGCCACGACGACATCGGTACGGCGGGCGGCGAGCCCGTCCAGAAACCGCGCCACCCAGGGATCCGGGTGTGGACGGCCGTGATCGGTGTGGATGATCCGGGGCACGCCCGCGCGGCGAGCGGCGAGGGATGCCTTGTACCATACGCCGCTGTGCGTGTGCACGACGTCGGGGGCGATCGAGCGAATCTTGCCGCTCGCGCGTCGCGGCCACACCATCGAGAAGCGCGGGATCGATTCGTCCTGATGCAGCTCGGCGAAGGCCGCGAGCCCCTCAGCGAGCGGACCGAAGTGGGTCATCGTCATCACGTGACTGTCGAACCGATCGTGGTCGATGAGACTGACGATGGCTCCGACCAGGCGCTGGAGGCCGCCATAGTCGAGCCGATGGACCACGTGGAGCACCCGCACGCGTCGCCGTTTCACGGGAGAGCGCGCAACAGGCCCGACATTCTCAAGACGAACCCGTGTCGGGACAAACCGGATGGGACATTGAGGCGCGGCACTGCATACCGGTTCACGCGGTCGGGCGAAAACCACCCGTTTCCCAGGCACAGCGCGCCGCGGTACCCGGCGGCGGCGGCCGCGGCTGCGACCGCCGGCGTGGCGAAGCCGTACGGGTAGGTCAGCCACGGAATGACCGACGAGAACCGTTGGCGCAGCCAGTCGAGCGGTCGCGTCAGCTCCTCAGCGAGATGCGCCGCTGGGAGGCGCGCGAGATTGGGATGACTCCACGTATGCGAGGCGAGCGTGATGCCCGGGTGTCGCAGGGCGGACTGCAGTTCTTCCTCCGACGCGACCATCGCGTACTCCGGCACGGGATGACTCCCGAGGCCGCGCTCTGCGGCCCAGCGACGCACCGCGTGATCCTCCCCCCCCAGATCCCAGATCGCGTGCTCGCGGAGGTCGCCATCCAGGCCCGGTGTCACGACGTCCCACCAAAACGTGCCGCGTCCAACGAACGCCGGCGCGACGAAGAGCGTCGCCGGGACACCCCGCTGCGCCAGCTCCTCTACAGCCAGCGTGACCGCGCCACGATACCCGTCGTCGAACGTGATGGCGACNGGCGACGCGGGGACGCCGCTCCCTCGAGGGGGCAGGTGTGAGGATCTCAGCGAGGGGCACGACTGAGCAGGTTCGCAGCAGATGGTCCAGCTGGTGCACGAACGACCGGTGCGGGAGATGCAGCGATCGATCACCGCAGGGCCCGCAGTCGTCAGGGACGACGTTGTGGTAGGCCAGCACGAGCGCTTGTCGGGACAGCCGCGCTCGCTGTAGCCCGGCGATGCCACTGTGCGCGAGCCCGGTTTCGAGCGCCGTCTTGAGTGCGGACCGTACGCTCATCGATCGTCTGGGGGAACGCCGCGTCGCAGCGGGTAGGCGACCGCCGCAAAGTGCGTCGGCGGGACCGAAGGCACCACCGCCACCAGTCGGGGGGAGGCGATTCTGGCGAGGGCGATGGTCATCCCCAACAACGCGTAGAAGTTCGCGGAATACGCCTGAGAGAGGAACATGCCCGTCACGACGAACCCGACGAGCGACGCAGTGAGGGCCTGCGCGACGAGCGTCGCCTCGTTTGACGGCCCCCGACGCACGGCCGATAACGTGCGGAACGCCGCCACGAGCAGCGCGACGAAGAGGATCAAACCCAAGACGCCGATCTCGGCCCCGATCTCGATGAACGCGTTGTGCGCGGCGGACCACTTGAAGCCCTTGCCATACTGTTGCATGCGGGCGCCGCCCAAGGTGCCCTCCGCCACGTTGAAGGCTTGCGCCCCCACCCCCAGCACGGGATGGCTCGCCATGTAGCCGATGCCGCGCTTCCACACCTCGATGCGGCCTGTCTCCGATTGGCCGCTCCAGTTGTAGTCGGTTGAGGGATGGAGCAGCGTCTGCATGCGCTCGAAATAGGCATCGTCGGCCACGGCCACGAGCAGCACGGCGAGTAGGGCCACGGTCCCCACCCGCTTGGCCCCGGAGACGGCCTGCCACCGCAGCAGCAGGTAGGCCGCCACCGCCAGGAACCCGAGGAACCCGCCGCGCGAACCGGTCTTCCCCAGCGTCATCATGAGGAACGCGATAGCCGCTGCCAGCGGCAGGCGCGCCGCGGGCCGGGCCGGCCGCCAGAGGTAGACGGCGAGCGGCAGCGAGCACACAATGAGCGTCGCCAGATCGTTGACGTCGTAGTAATCCATGTTGTGCAGCCGTCCGTCGCTCGTCATTTGAGCCCGGGCAAGAATCACGGCCGAGAGGAGCGTCACGCCGGCGAGCTGGATCCACGCGAGCCGTCGCAGGTCGACCAGCCCGCGCACGCTCCCGGCGACGAGGAGCATCAGGATGACGCTGCGCAGGTAGTCTTTGAGCAGGAATCCCAGGCTCAGGCCGGGGTAGAGGCTTCCCGGAACCGAGAGGGCCACGAGCGCCAGAATGCCGACGGCGGCCCGGACCACGGGCTGATGCAGACCGCCGATGCGGCGCCGCTGATCGCGGTCGAGCCAGTACACGAGCAGCGCCACGACCGTCGCCGCGAACGGTAGACCGTAGATGGCGAGGATCGGGAACAGCTCGTGAACGCGCCACACCTGCACGCCGAGCAGGACGGCCAGGGTCACCTGCACCGCGTCCCACCGCAGCCGCTCCGCAGGCACGGGTGCGGGGGCGGGGGCGGGGGGGGGGGCGGGGGCGTCGAACGCGCGGGCGTGCGAGATGGTCGTCATCGCCGGTCGCTGAACATCCACGTCGGTGACGGCAAGACTCGCGCTCGCGGACCGCGCTGCAGACAGCGTGGCTCGTGCTGCGACGCGCGTTGCGCCACCGCAACAGCTGCGGCCTGGCAATACGAAGCCCCCCGCCCACGGCGGGGGGCCCGCGCTGCCATTGCTGCTACTTCGGGATGCCGGAGAGGTAGAGGTGGTCGACCTGGATGTAGTCGTCCCGCGTCCGGGTGCCGCCGCCGCCGCCCCAATAGGGCCAGAACTTGAACGTGAAGAACCCCAGCGGGTTCGCCGCATCGACGTAGATCATGTCGGGGTAATCCATCACCAGCGTCCCGTCGATCCACCACCGGAACACGCCATTCGCCTGGCCGATCGTGTTCAGCTGCAACACGAACTCCATACGGTGCCACGCGCCAATGCTGAAGACCGGGGACGCCGTGACCTCGGTCCGGTTGTTGACCCCCGCCACGGCACTCTGCTGCTCCATCGAAACCGGGAAATTGCTGGCGATCGTCTGCCCCGCTCCCGAGGGGTGGTACAGCATCGTGTAGAGCTGATTGCCCGCGCTCGCCTTCG
>QHTX01000130.1:0-20985 GCA_003220975.1 Gemmatimonadota bacterium
ACGAGCGCTCGCACGGTGTACGGGTGGCCGCTGAACACGTCACGCACCGTGGCGCCGCGTGCCCGGCCGTCCGGTTTGACGAGACTCGTGGCCGCGGCATAATTCGCGACGAGCGCGCCCGCCTGCGCGGCGCTCCGGACCGTCGCGATCACCAGACGGGCGTCGTCGGTCTGTGCGTCGTAGTAGAGGGCGGCACCGCGCAGGGCCCGTTCCCGCAGCCCGGGCTCGAGCCGCAGCACGGCCTTGCGCCCGAGCCAGCGGTGGAGCCGCACATTGCGGAACGCCGCGAGCAGATCGTAGAGCCACATGCCGGCGACGAGCTTCCAGCCGGGAACGCGGGCGCCGCGGTACACGGGAAACAGGAACGGCAGCGGACGCACCAGGTGGGGCGCGATCCGCAACAGCACGTGCCGCTCGTGGCTCGCCTCGAACACGAGCCCGAAGTCGAGCTGTTCGAGATACGCCGTGGATGAGCCGCGACGAATGCGAGGACGTCCCGCCCCCGAAGTCGCCCTTGTCCACGAGGGCGGTGCGGAAGCCCCGCAATGCCGCGTCGCGCGCGATTCCCGCGCCCGTGATTCCCCCGCCGATGACGAGCACGTCCACCGGCTCGGCGGCCATCGATTCGAGCGCCGCGACCCGCGTGCGAAACGAGAACGGCGTGTCGAGCGACAACTCCCGCCCCTCCGGGGGTCGTGGTAGGTTTCGTGCGTGTTACGTCTTGCGAGGAGAATGTAATGCCGCTGAGAAACGGACGGCGCGTGGCGGTTGTCGCCGGCTGCCGCACGCCGTTCTGCAAGTCGGGGACGTCGCTCAAGGACGCCCGGGCGGTGGACCTCGCCCGGTTCGTGACGCGCGAGCTGCTCGAGCGCACGAGCCTGGACGCCGCCGAGGTCGACGCCGTCATCTTCGGACAGGTTGTGCCCTCGGCGCTCGTCCCCAACGTCGCCCGCGAAGTGAGCCTGCTCCCGCAGTTCCCTAGAGAGATCCCGGCCTACTCCTTGAACCGCGCCTGCGCGTCGTCGGCCCAGGCGGTCGCCAACGCCTCCGACGAGATCGCCCTGGGCGACGCGGACGTCGTGCTCGCAGGCGGCGTGGAATCGCTGTCCGACATCCCGATCCTCGCGTCGCGCCGCCTCGCCGATATCCTCGTGGAGGCGAGCAAAGCCAAGACGCTCGGCGCCCGGTTCCGCACCTTCAGCCGGATCCGGCCGCGCGACCTCGTCCCCGTCTCGCCCGCCATCGCCGAGCCGTCGACCGGAGAGACGATGGGCCAGTCCGCCGAGAAGATGGCGAAGCAGAACCACATCGCGCGTGACGCGCAGGATCGCTGGGCGCTCCGCAGCCACGAGCTTGCCGCGCGCGGGACGGACGACGGCCGGCTCACGGCCGAGATCGCGCCGTGGTTCCCCGAGCGGCCGGCCGAGCCCGTGCTCACCACGGACAACGGCATCCGCCGCGACACCTCGCTCGAGCAGATGGCGAAGCTCAGGCCCGTGTTCGACCGTCAGTACGGCTCGGTCACGGCGGCGAACTCGTCGCCGCTCACCGACGGGGCGTCGGCCGTCCTGGTGATGAGCGACGAGGCCGCCCGGGCGCTGGGCTACACCCCGCTCGCCTATGTCCGCTCCTACGCGGTGGCGGCCGTCGATCCCGGCTGGCAGCTGCTCCAGGCGCCGATTTTCGCCGTCCCGACGGCGCTCGAGCGCGCCGGAATCCAGTGGGCGGACCTCGGACTGATCGAGGTCCATGAAGCGTTCGCCGCGCAGGTGCTCTCGAACTTCCAGGGGTGGGCCGCGAAGGGGTGGGAGATCAATCCCGACATCATCAATGTCATGGGAGGCTCGATCGCGATCGGCCATCCGTTCGGGGCGACCGGCGGGCGCATCGTCACGACGCTCGCGAACGAGATGGCGCGCCGCGACGTGCAGTTCGGACTGTTGTCGATCTGCGCGCAGGGTGGCATGGCTATCGCCGTGGTGTTGGAACGTCGCTGATGGCACCCCCCCCACCCCCCCCCGCCGCCGCGCTCACTTGGGAGCTCGCCGACGGGATCGCCGTGGTCACGTTCGATCTCGCGGGCGAGCCGGTGAACAAGATCTCGCGCGCGGTCAAGCAGGACGTCCTCGCGACGTTCGAGGCGCTCGAGCGGGATGCGGCGGTGCAGGCCGTCGCGTTCTTCTCGGGCAAGCCCGAGAACTTCATCGCGGGCGCCGACATCGAAGAGTTCGTCGCGCTCACGAGCGCGGCGGAGGCGGAGCGCCTCTCGGCCGACGGGCAGGACCTGCTCGAGCGCGTGGCGCGCTTCCCCAAGCCGGTGGCCGTGGGGATCCACGGCGCTTGCCTCGGCGGCGGGCTCGAGTTCGCGCTCGCCTGCCGCTACCGCGTGGCCTCCGATCACCCCAAGACCCAGCTCGGCCTCCCGGAGGTGCAGCTCGGGATCCTCCCCGGCGCGAGCGGCTGCCAGCGGCTGCCGCGACTGATCGGTGCGCGCGCCGCGCTCGACATCATCCTCGCCGGGAAGGTCGAGCCCGCCCGCAAGGCGTTCCGCCTCGGCATCGTGGATGAGCTCGTGCACCCGGCGATCCTGAAGGATGTCACCCTTGCCGCCGCCCGTCGCATGGCGGGTGGCTGGCGGCCGAAGCGCAAGCGGCGGGGTGGACTCGGCGGCTGGCTGCTCGACGGCAACCCGCTGGGACGGCGGCTCGTGTTCCGCGCGGCGCGGAAGCAGGTGCTGGAACAGACCGGGGGCCATTACCCCGCGCCCCTCGCCGCGCTGGACGCCGTCGAGTACGGGCTGAAGCACGGCTTCCAGGCGGGGCTCAAGCGCGAAGCGCAACTGTTTGGCCAGCTCGCCGTCACCGACGTTTCCCGCAAGCTCGTGCAGATCTTCTTCGCCACCACCGCGCTCAAGAAGGATTTCGGGATGGCCAACCCCGCCCCGCCCCCCCCCGCGCCGGTCGACGTGCGGCGGCTCGGCGTCGTGGGCGCGGGCTTCATGGGATCGGGCATTGCGGGTACCGCGGTCGCGCAGGCCGGCGTCGACGTGCGGATGAAGGACGCCGACCTCCCGCGCGTCGCGAAGGGGCTCGCGGCGGCGCGCGAGATCCTGGACGACCGCCTCAAGCGCCGCCGCATCACCCGGTTCGAGCACGCCCGTCTCGTCGCGCTGCTCTCCGGGGGAGACGGCTACGCGGGCTTCGGTCGTGCGGAGCTCGTGATCGAGGCGGTGTTCGAGGATTTGACGGTGAAGCAGCAGGTACTGAAAGAGGTGGAAGGCGCCACGCGCGACACGGCTGTGTTCGCCTCCAACACCTCCACGATCCCCATCGCGCGCATCGCCGAGGCGGCGAACCGGCCGGAACGCGTGATCGGGATGCATTTCTTCTCGCCCGTGGCGCGGATGCCGCTGCTCGAGGTGATCCCGTCCGAGCGCACGGCGCCGGGGGTGATCGGCACCGCCGTGGCCTTCGGGCGGCGCATGGGGAAGACCGCGATCGTGGTGAAGGACAGCCCCGGCTTCTGGATCAACCGCATCCTCACGCCCTACATGAACGAAGCCGGTCACCTGCTGTCGGCGGGCGTGGCGATCGACGACATCGACCACCTGATGGTCGGGTTCGGCTTTCCCGTCGGCCCCATCACCCTGCTGGACGAGGTCGGGATGGATGTCGCGGAGAAGGTGGCGGGCGTGATGTACGAGGCGTTCGGCGAGCGCTTCACGCCGTCGCCCGCGTTCGCCGGCATGGTCAAAGCCGGGCGGCTCGGGCGCAAGGCGGGGAAGGGGTTCTACACGTACGTCCGCGGCAAGAAGGGCGGCGTGGATCAGGCGGTGTACGAGCTGATCGGCGTCCAGCCGAACGGCGGCCCGCGGCCGGCCGAGATCATCCAGCGGCTCGTCCTCGTGATGCTCAACGAGGCCGCACGGGCTGTGGGCGAGGGCGTCGTCCGCACGCCACGCGACGGCGACATCGGCGCCATCTTCGGCTTCGGGTTCCCGCCGTTCCGCGGAGGCCCGCTGCGCCACGCCGACGACCTGGGCGCCGCGCGCATCGCCGGCGAGCTGGAGCGGCTCGCCGAGCGCTACGGCGCGCGCTTCGCGCCGTGCGAGGTCCTTCAGGAGCAGGCCCGCGCGAACCGCAAGTTCTATCCCTGATGATCCGCGCCGGCCTCCTCTGGCTCAGCGAGCAGCCGCGCATCTTCAAGTTCGTCCGTGCCAACGGGCTGGCCCGCAAGTTCGCCGCGCGCTTCGTCGCGGGTGAGACGGTGGAATCGGGCGTCGCGGCGCTCAAACAGCTCAACGCGGCCGGGATCACGGCGAGCCTCGACCTCCTGGGGGAGGCCGTGCACAACGCTGCCGAGGCTCGCGCGGCACGCGACACCTACCTCCACACCCTCGATCGCATCAAGGCGGCCGGCGCCGCCGCGAACATCTCGGTCAAGCTCACGCAGATGGGGCTGGATATCGACGCGGCGTCGTGCGTCGACAACCTGCGCACCATCATCGCCGCGGCGCAGGCGGACGGCTCGTTTGTGCGGATCGACATGGAACAGTCCGACTACACCGAGCGGACCCTGCAGCTCTTCCGGCAGACGTTCCATCCCCAGTTCGGCAACGCCGTGGGGGTCGTGCTCCAGTCGTACCTGCGCCGCACGGAGCAAGACGTGGAGCAAATGATCGCGCTCGGCGGGCGGGTGCGCCTGTGCAAGGGTGCGTACAAGGAACCCGAGGCGGTCGCGTTTCCCGGCAAACGCGACGTGGACGCGAACTACGTGCGCTGTATGGAGCGGCTACTGCTCAGGGGCAACTACCCCGCGATCGCGACGCACGACGTGCGGATCCTCGAGCACGCCAAGGCGTTCGCGCGCGACAAGGGCGTGGCGCCCGTGCGGTTCGAGTTCCAGATGCTGTACGGCGTCCGACGCGACCTGCAGCTCGCGCTCAAGCGGCAGGGCTACAACGTCCGCGTCTATGTCCCCTTCGGCACCCAGTGGTATCCCTACCTGATGCGTCGGCTCGCCGAGCGGCCGGCGAACGTGGCGTTCCTGCTCGGCAACGTGATGCGGGAGTCGTTACGGCGGAACTGACGGCGGGGGAGGCGGGGGGCGCGGGGGGCGCGGGGGGCGACGACACGCTGGGGGGCTATCAGCGCGTGCACGAGCGGGCGCCGGCGTTCGGCGGCACGGACGGGCAGGCCTACTCCGTCGCGACGTTCGTGGACGACACACCGGATGCGGCCGGCCGCTACGGGGCGGCGCTCTTGTTCGTGCGCTGGTCGAGCGCGGGCGACCGCCCGGTCGGTCATCTCGAGACGGACTACCTCGCCTGGGGCGTAACGTCGGCCGCGGCCCTCGCGCCGCTGCTCGCCCTCCCGCTGCACGAAGTGAAGCGGCACTTGGACCGTTGCATCGAGCGCCGAGGGAGCCCGTGACGACGGGAGTGGTCCTGGCCCGCACGGGCTCGACCTACCGCGTCGATACGGACCGTGGCGAGGTCACGGCGACGCTGCGCGGCAGGCTCAAGCATCAGGACGGTGACCGCGTGGTCGCGGGCGACGTGGTCGACCTCGACGTGCCTACCGGGGGGGAGGGGGGGGGAGGGCGCGCCACGATCGTCGGCGTGCGCCGGCGGCGCAGCGTGCTGGCCCGCCGGGCGGCGGGCGAGCGCAGCCCGCGACGACAGCCGATCGCCGCCAACGTGGATCAGGTGCTCGTGGTGGCCGCGGCGCGGGATCCGGAGCCGAACCCGCGGATGCTCGACCGCTTCCTAGTGATCGCGGAAGCGAACCGGCTGCCGTGCGTCGTGATCCTCAACAAGATCGAGCTGGACCGGAGCGCGCTGGAGCGCCTCGCACGGCGCTACGGGGTCGCGGGATATCAGGTGCTCGCGACGTCCGTGAAACAGCCCGAGGGGCTGACGGCGCTGCGCGACCTACTGCGCGGGCGGGAGTCGGTGCTCGCGGGGCCGTCCGGGGTGGGGAAGTCGAGCCTCCTGAACGCGCTTTATCCGGGCCTGAATCTCCGGATCGGGGAGATCAGCGAGAAATGGGGCACGGGGAAGCACACGACCCGTGCGGCGTTGCTCGTCCCGCTCCCCGGCGGGGGGGCCGGGGGGGCGGGAGCGGGCTACGTGGTGGACACACCGGGGCTGCGCGAGGTGGGGACGTGGGGGATCGATCCCGAGCTGCTCGGCGTGTGCTTTCCCGAGTTCCGCCGGTTCCTCGACCAGTGTCGCTTCGACAACTGCCGTCATCTGGCCGAGCCGGGGTGCGCGGTGCGCGAGGCGGCCGGAGCCGGGACCTTCGACCCCGACCGGCTCGAGTCCTACCGGCACATCTACGAGGAGGTCAACGTTCCTTCCTGGTCCAGCGCGCGGCGTCGCGCGAGGTGACCTTTTGCATCACGCGCGCGAACGCGTCGTCGAGGTCGATCCCCTGAGAGTTCGCGAGACAGATCACGACGAAGAGGATGTCGCCGAGCTCCATCGCGACGGAGCCCTCGGCCTCTCCCGGCTTTTTCGTCTTCTCACCGAAGCGGTGGTTCAGCTCGCGCGCGAGCTCACCCACCTCTTCGGTGAGCCGGGCGAGGTTCGTGAGCGGCGGGAAATATCCTTCCTTATATTGGCCGATCCAGCGATCGACCGTCTGCTGCGTCTCGCGTAGGGACAAGGAGGGCTCCGGGTCATCGTGAACGCCGATCTGCCGCCGCTGGTCGCCGCGTTCCGGGGCGAGCGGTATGCCGCGAAGCCGCGGCTCTCGGCGCTCGTGGCGCCTCCCTACGACGTGATCACGCGGGAGGACCGGGCGCGCTACGCCGGGCGCGATCCTCACAATATCGTGCATCTCATCCTGCCGGAAGCGCCGGCCGGCGCGGACCGGTACGCCCGGGCCGCCGCGACGCTGGCGGCGTGGCGCGCCGAGGGCGTTTTCACCCGCGACGTCGCCGGGTCCGTGTACGTCGTCGCCCAGGATTTCCCGCTCCCGTCCGGCGAGCGGCGCACGCGGCTCGGGATGTTCGGGAGCGTGCGCGCCGAGCCGTTCACCACGCAGCGCGTGCGCCCGCACGAGAGCACCCATTCGGCGCCGAAGGCCGACCGGCTGGCGCTGCTTCGCGCTACGCGGACGAACCTCGAGTCGATCCTCCTGGTGGCACCGGATGCCGACGGCGCGCTCGCCCAGGCGCTCGCCCGGGCGGCGGCGGGCGTGCCGGAGGCCCGGGCCGAGCTCGACGGCGTGCGCATCCGCGTGTGGATGGTGGCGGGGACGCCGGCGGAGCGGCTCGCCGCCCTCGCCGGCCGGGCGCAGCTCTACATCGCCGACGGCCACCACCGCTATGAGACCGCGGTGGCGTACGCGCAGGACCATCCCGAAGCCGATCGCCTGCTGTCGTTCATCGTCTCCGCCGCCGATCCGGGGCTCACGATCCTCCCCACGCACCGGATCATCTTCGGCGCGGGGCGTGACCCGGCGAGGCTCATCGAGACGTGGCGCGAGTGGTTCGAGGTGGGACGGGTGGCGCCCTGCATGGACCGGATCGAGCGCCTCGCCGAGCTGGGCCGGGAGCGGACGGCGTGCGTCGTGGCGTTCCCGGGCGCCTACGACGTGAGCCTCGTGCTGAAGCAGGACGCGCCCCTCGAGCGGGTCTCGGGGCTCGGGAAGACCCCGGCCGTGCGCGCGCTCGACGTCGCCCGCATCGAGGTGCTCGTGGTGCAGTACATCCTCGGCGCCGACACCGCCACGCCGTCGCTGGGCTACACCGCCGACCCCCACGCCGCATTCGAGGCCGTGCGCCACGGCGGCGCGGCGGCCGCGGTGTTGCTCAATCCCACCAAAGTGGAGCAGGTGTTCGCGGTGGCGGACGCGGGAGACGTCATGCCGCCGAAGTCGACGTACTTTGTGCCGAAGGTGCCGAGCGGGCTGGTGCTGCGACCCGTATCTTTCGACCCATGAGTCGGCCGCGCGAGAGAGTCCTCGCGAACCTCGAAGCCATTTACCGCGAAGCCTACGAGCGCGCGAAAGCCCTGGGCGACCAGGCCCGCATGGCCGACCTCGACGCCGCCTATCAACGGGAACAGCTGCTGCTCGAGGTGCTGCTCGACATCCGCGACACCCTCGGCGCGCTCCCCGCTTCCGGCGAGTCGCGTGCCGACGCATCACCCGGCGCCGATGCGATCACCGCCCTCGAGAGCATCCGCCGCATCACGAAACTCCGCTGAGGACCTCCATGAGCCGCCACCGCCCCCGCCCCCTGGGATTGCTGTGCCTGTCGCTCGCCGCCTGCAGCCCCCCCCGGACTGCCGACATCATGATTACGGGCGGCGTCGTGTGGACCGGCTTGTCCTCGGGCGGCCCGCAACGGGGCGCGGTGGCGATCGCGCGCGGGAAGATCCTCGCCGTGGGCGATTCCGCCGAACTGGCGCGCTACGTGGGCCCGCGCACCGAGGTGGTGCGCGCGGACGGGGGGCTCGTGCTGCCCGGCCTCGCGGACGCCCACACCCACTTCACCGACGGGGGGTTCCAGCTCGCGTCCTTGGACCTGCGGGACGCCGCGACCCCGCAGGAGTTCGTCCGTCGCATCGCCGCCTTCGCGCAGACCCGCAAACGCGGCGAGTGGATCCTGGGCGGCGACTGGGATCACACCCTGTGGCGGGGGGCGCCGCTGCCGCGCCACGAGTGGATCGACTCGGTGACGCCCGACAATCCCGTGTTCGTGAATCGGCTGGACGGGCACGAAGCGCTCGCGAACGCGGCGGCGATGAAGGCCGCGGGCGTCACGCGGGGGACGGCAGCGCCCGCGGGCGGCGAGATCGTGCGCGACGCGCGCACCGGTGAGCCGATCGGCATTTTCAAGGATCGGGCGCTCGACCTGATCGGCCGGGCGATTCCACCGCCCTCACCTGAGCAGCGCGACTCCGCGCTCGCCCGCGCGCTCGCCCACGCCGCGTCGCTCGGCGTCACCGCGACCGCGCACATGTCCGCCTCCTGGGAGGACCTCGCGAGCTATCGCCGGCTCGAGCGGGCCGGGCGCCTCACGCTGCGCGTCGCGGTGTACCTGCCGCTCGAGTCCTGGCGTACCGTGGCCGACACCGTCGGACGCCTCGGGCCGGGCGACGACTGGGTGAAGATCGGCGGGCTCAAGGGCTACATGGACGGCTCGGCGGGATCGCGCACGGCGTACTTCTTCCAGCCCTATAGCGACTCGGCGGGCTACTCGGGGCTGCTGCAACACCCCGAGGCCGACATGCGCCAGTGGATCGGCGCGGCCGACGCTGCGGGGCTGCAGATCGCGGTCCATGCCATCGGCGACCGCGCCAATGCCATTCTGCTCGCGATCTACGACAGCGTGGCCCGGGCGCACGGTCCGCGCGATCGC
Organism: Gemmatimonadota bacterium; assembly: GCA_003220975.1. Classification (GTDB taxonomy): domain Bacteria; phylum Gemmatimonadota; class Gemmatimonadetes; order Gemmatimonadales; family GWC2-71-9; genus AG41. Next base: position 9,373 of record QHTX01000130.1, read on the forward strand.
CGGTTCCGCGTGGAGCACGCGCAGCACCTCCGGCCGGAGGACATCCCCCTGTTCGGGAAGCTCGGAGTGATTCCCTCGATGCAACCCTACCACGCGATCGACGACGGGCGCTGGGTGCAGCAGCGCATCGGCCCGGAGCGCATCAAGACCACCTACGCCTTCCGCACGTTGCTCGACACGGGCGCGAAGCTCGCGTTCGGGTCGGATTGGACCGTCGCGCCGCTCGACCCGATCCTCGGCGTCTACGCCGCGGTGACGCGCCGCACGCTCGACGGCAAGAACCCGGGGGGTTGGGTGCCGCAGCAGAAGATCACCGTGGCGGAGGCGCTGCGCGCTTATACGGTGGGGAGTGCCTACGCGACGTTCGACGAAGCAAAGCGCGGCGTGCTCGCACCCGGGTACGACGCCGACGTGGTCGTGATCGACCGCAATCTCTTCACGCTGCCGCCCGACTCGCTCGACCGAGCGCGCGTGCGGTACACGATCGTCGGGGGGAAGGTCGTCTTCCGGCGCTAGCCGGAGTACTTGAAGCCCGCTTCTTGCAGGGTGAGCGGTTGCGCGCCGTCGTGCTCGACGCCCGCCCCGATCACCTCGCCCAGCACCAGCGTGTGATCGCCCGAGGGCAGGGTCGCGACGACTCGACACTCCACCCAGCCGAGCGCGTCCGCCAGGATCGGGGCGCCGGAGGCCGGCGCGGGCTTAGTCTTGATCCCCTTGAGCTTGTGCGGCGCGCTGGTGGACGCCCGGCCGAGCTTGCCCGCCAGCTCGCGCTGGCCCTGCTGCAGCAGGTTCACCGCGAAGTGGTGCGCGTCGCGGATCATGGCGATCGTCTTGGACGTGTTTTCCACCGCGACCGCGACCATGGGGGGCTCGAACGAGGCCTGCGTCACCCAGTTGGCCGTCATGCCGTGCTCCTCGCCGTCGTGGCGCACGGTGAGGGCGTAGAGGCCGTAGGGGAAGTGGCGCAGCACGGTTTTCTTGGCCGCCTCGTCCATGGCGTGAAATATTGACTCTTCCCGCGGCGGGGCGCGAGACCTACGATTGCGTCATACCACGAAGGAGTAGCGTCGTGTCCCGTCTCTTTGCCGTCCCGGCGCTTGGTTGCGCGCTCGCCGTCAGCCCGCTCGCCGCGCAACTCGGTGCAGGGTCTCCTGCGGCGGCCTACCTCGAGCGATACCGCGAGGTGATGAAGCTCGCGCCGCAGCCCGGACAGGTGGCAGAGGTCAATCACCTAGCCCTCAGCCGCGATGTCTGTCGGCTCGCCCTGGAGCGTGGCACGCTCTATCTGCTGTCGCCGGTGGGCGGTCGGACCGTCGGCGCGGTGTTTCGCGGCCGGGGCCGGCTCACCTTCGCGCCGTCGGTCCCGGCTGAGCAGGCGGAGCTCCAGCGGTTTGTCGGCTCCCCGTCCCTTGACGACACTCTCACCGAGCTGATCCTGATCTTTTCCGACTCGACGGCCGACCAGCTGCGCGGGCTGACCTTCGGGCAGGGGGACATTCCTGGAGACGTCGCCGACCACGTCCGCGACCTAGTGGGCTCACTGAAGGGCGACAATGAGGGGTCGTTCAGCGGCGCCGTGATGGGCCCGCTGCTCAACAGCGAGCTTACGGGGTTCTTTCTCGCGCGCGTGGAACGCGCCCACGGGGGACCGGTCCTGTTCCAGATCAATCCGGAGGTGACCGAGGCCGTGCAGCTGTACCGCCCCGTGAGCCGGCTCCGGTGGGGCGCCAACTGGGCGGTCGTGACGCAGTTCCCGCGACCGACGGCCGCCGACATGGCGGGGGCTTGGATCTTACGCGAGCAGCTCGGTGTTCCCGCCTACAAGATCGACGTGCGGCTTCCGCTGAATTCGAGCGGCAGCATAGGCTTCTCGGCGAGTGCCATGCTCACCTTGCGCGTCAACGAGCCCGTGGGCCCGTGGTTACGGTTCTTCCTCTACCCCAAACTCTTGACCGACTCCGCGCGCTGGAGCAGCGGCGACTCCGCTGCCGTGTTCAAGGCCAAGGACGACGACGACGTGTGGGTGCGCGCCCCCCACCGACTGCAGCCCGGGGACTCCTTGTCCCTCACCATTTTCTACCACGGCGACCTCATTGAGCGCCTCGCGCGCTGGTTCTTCGTGAGCCCGCTGGCGTCCTGGTATCCCAAGAATGGCCAGGGCCGCACCTTTGCCCTGTTCGACGTGACCTACCGTGCGCCGAGCTTTTATCCGCTGGCAACCATCGGCGACCGCGTGGACTCCGCCCTCGCAAATAACGTCGTGACGACGCGCTGGGTCACAAAGCGCCCGACGTCCTTCGCATCGTTCAACCTGGGCGATTTCCAGAACTACCACGTGGAGCGGCCGGGCGAGCCGTCCCTCGACGTCCTCCTCTCCGAAGACGCGCATCGGGAGCTGCGACATGCGGCCATCGCGGCGGGCGTCTACCTACCGCAGCAAACCCACATGCGGGAGAACGTCGCCGCGGACGTCTCGAACAGCTTGAAGTTATTCACGTTGCTGTTCGGCGCGTCGCCCTTCTCGCATTTCTACGTCACGGAGATCCCCTTCGGTGAGGGCGTGTCCTTCCCCGGAATGATCGACCTCTCTTGGGTCACCTTCCAGGCCACGACGCTGGACGGTTTCGACGAGTGGTTCCGCGCGCACGAGGTCGCCCACCAGTGGTGGGGCAATGGGGTCGGCCCCGGGTCGTACCGCGATGCCTGGCTCAGCGAAGGGTTAGCCTCGTTCTCCGCCCTCTTGTACCTCCAGAGCGAGTCGGAGCATAAGGACCGCTACTTCAAGTACCTTGACCACTACAAGACGGACATCAAGGGCGAGAAAGGGGACGTCGGCCCGATCTGGATCGGCGCACGCAACGCCACGCCCGACGTGCGGCAGGGGTACAACGTGATGATCTACGAGAAGGGCGCCTGGGTCTTCCACATGCTCCGCATGATGATGCTGGACCTCGGCACCGGGAAGGATGATCGCTTCACGGCGATGATGCGAGACTACTACGCGTCCTACCTCGGGAAGGTGGCGACTACCGATGACTTCCAGGGAGTCGTCGAGCGCCACACGGGAATGCCGATGGACTGGTTCTTCGACGAGTGGGTCAAGGGGACGGCGATTCCCACCTATCACGTGGCGTGGAAGGCCGAGCCCACGGCTGACGGCAAGTACACGGTCCGTCTCCGGGTGACTCAAGAGCACGTACCGCCCGACTTCCGGATGTTCGTGCTCGTGTCCGCGGACCTTGGCAACAACCGCTTCGCACACTTCCGGGTCCAGGTCGGCGGCACTCAAGGCGAGTATGTGAGCCCGGTCCTGCCGGCGGAACCGAAGGAACTCAAGTTCAATGACTTGAGCAGCGTGCTCGCAGACGTGAAGCTGGAGCGGTGGTAGCTTATCTTTTCACGCATGGCGACGCGCACCCAGCCCTCCTCCAGGCCCCGGGCCGCCAAGACTCTGTCCAAGGCCGACCTGCTCGACGCCTGTCGGCTGATGCTCCTGTCCCGGCGCCTCGACGACAAGGAGATCCAGCTCAAGCGGCAGAACAAGATCTTCTTCCAGATTTCGGGCGCCGGGCACGAGGCCGTCCTCGTCGCCGCCGGCAAGGTTCTCCGTCCCGCCTACGATTGGTTCTATCCCTACTATCGCGACCGCGCCCTCACCCTCACCCTCGGCATGACGCCCACCGAGATGCTGCTCTCCGCTGTCGGGGCGGCGGACGACCCCAACTCGGGCGGCCGCCAGATGCCGTCGCACTGGGGTCACAAGGCGCTCCACATCGTGAGCCAGTCGAGCCCGACGGGCACGCAGTTCTTGCAGGCCGTGGGATGCGCTGAGGCGTGGCTGCGCTATCAGCGCATCGACGCTATCGCCGAGAAGCCGACGCAGGGGGACGAGGTCGTCTACGTCTCGGCCGGAGACGGCACCACGAGCGAGGGCGAGTTCTGGGAAGCGTTGAACAGCGCCTCCACCCTGAAGCTGCCCGTACTGTTCCTCATCGAGGACAACGGGTACGCGATCTCGGTCCCGGTCGAGGTGCAGACGGCCGGCGGCTCGGTCTCGAAGCTGGTGCGCAACTTTCCCGGCCTGCTCGTGGAGGAGGTGGACGGGTGTGACCCCGTCGCCTCGTACGATGTGCTGCTCCGCGCCGCCGAGTACGTCCGTCAGCGGAAGGGACCGGCGCTGGTGCACGCGCACGTCACCCGCCCCTACTCCCATTCGCTCTCCGACGACGAGGTCGTCTACAAAGCGCCCAAGGAGCGAGAGGAAGAAGCCAAGCGTGACTGCACCCTCACGTTCCCGAAGCGCCTGATCGCCGAGGGGGTCGCCACCGCGGCCGAGATCGAGGCCATCAAGCGAGAGGTGGACGAGGAAGTGCAGGTCGCGGCCGACATGGCGCTCGCCTCGCCCCAGCCCCAGCCCGAGACGGCGCTGCTCTACGTCTACTCGCCCGACGTCGACCCCGCCTCCGAGCAGTTCGACACCGAAGACGACCCCCAGTTCACGGGGGATCCCACGACGATGGTGGATCTGCTGAACGGCTGCCTCAAAGACGAGATGGCGCGGGACCCACGCATTCTCGTGTACGGCGAGGACGTGGCCGACGCGAGCCGGGAGCAATATCTCGAGCAGGTGAAGGGGAAGGGCGGGGTGTTCAAGGTCACGTGGGGCCTGCAGCGGCAATTCGGGAGCGATCGGGTCTACAACTCGCCCCTCGCCGAGGCGAACATCGTGGGCCGCGCCATCGGGCTGGCCACGCGGGGCCTGAAGCCGGTCGTCGAGATTCAGTTCTTTGATTACATCTGGCCCGCTTACCACCAGCTCCGCAACGAGCTCGCCACGTTACGGTGGCGCTCGAACAACGCGTTCAGCTGCCCCCTCGTCGTGCGGGTCACGTACGGCGGCTACCTGAAGGGTGGCTCGATCTACCACTCCCAGACCGGCGCGGTGGTGTTCACGGCCGTCCCCGGACTCCGCGTCGTGTGCCCGAGCACCGCGCTCGACGCCAACGGCCTGCTCCGCACCGCGATCCGCTGCGACGACCCAGTGCTGTTCCTCGAGCACAAGCACCTCTACCGCCAGACGTACAACAAGGCCCCGAACCCGGGCCCGAACTTCATGATCCCGTTCGGCAAGGCCAGGGTCGTGCGGGAAGGGCGGGACCTGACGGTCCTGACGTACGGCGCCGTCGTGCAGCGGTCGCTCGTCGCGGCGAAGGAGCTCGAGGAGCGGGACGGGGCGAGCGTCGAGGTGATCGACCTGCGTTGCCTCTCGCCGGTGGATTGGGACACGATCGCCGCGTCGGTCAGGAAGACGAACAAGGTCCTCGTCGCCTACGAAGACTCACTGTCGTGGGGCTACGGGGCCGAGATCGCGGCGCGGATCGCCGATGAATGCTTCCCCTGGCTCGATGCCCCGGTGAAGCGCGTGGCCTCCACCGATACGTTCGTCGGCTACGCGCCCGATCTCGAAGACTTCATCCTGCCCCAGGCGGAAGACCTCGCACAAGCGATGCGCGAGCTGCGCGCCTTCTAGGCGCGCGGCTGCTCGCCCAGGGCCTCGCGGATCTCCCCAGCGGCGGCGATGGCGTGATCGACGTCGCGCGACAGGGCCCGGGCCTGTTGCGTCGCGTGCGTCAGGTCGTCCAGCACCGCCGCCACACCTGCCGACCGGAGCCGCAGCAGGTCGAACCGCACGGTCTGCATGGCGAGCACGCACGACTCAATCTGGTCTTCGATCAGCTGCCGCCGGGTGAGCAGGTCGGTGAGCGTCTGGCGCTGGCGCTCGAGGAGATCGAGCTGCCGCTCGCGCTCGGCGCTCTCCGGTTGCCGCTTGATCGCTTCGAGCTTCTCCTGGAGCCGGGCCAGGGCGGCGGCGTCCACACCCACACTCATGGCGTGCAGCGCCCGCGCGAGGTCTTCCGCCCGGTTCAGGAGCCCGTCGATCGTCGCCACGACGTCCGGCAACAGCTTCTTCTCCGACTTCGGCACCCGCTCCATGATGCGGAGGATCGCCTTGCGATCGCTCCGCGCCTGCTGGATGGCCTCGGCCTGGCGGCCGAACTCCCCCGACGTGGCCTCGGGCAGGTCCGCGGGGCGCGGCCCCACCTTGCCCCCTCCCCCGGCGGTCGCGCCGAACCGCACCGCGATGGCGTCCGGTGCGGGCGGACGGGCCAGCACGTCGCGCCAGGAGTACCCGGCGTGCCACAGCCGGACGTAGCGCGGCACGAGCGCCGCGCCCCCCCAGATCCCCGCCACGATGAGCGACCACCCCGGCAGATGGCTCCCCGTCGCGACGTCGATCACGACCAGGGAGCCACACACCGACGCCCACGTCACGAAGCGGTTCCGTAGATCCCGGACGATCGCCGCCTCGCCCCCCGGCGTCGCGGGCGCGAGGTCGCGCCGCCGGCCCCCCCGCTCCCCTCGCTCCCCCCGCTCCCACCGGTCCCTCCCCCGCGGCCGGCGGACGTCCGCTCCCGGGAGCGATGGCAGGGGCCGGGCCGGCGGCAGCCGCTCGGCGCGCGACCGGGCTGCCGGCGGCACCGCGCCGCGCGGCTTGTACATGGTCGCGCCGCGCGACTCGAGCGCGCGTCGCAACGCGTCGGCAGTGGGCCAGCGGTCCTCGGGGTCCTTTTCGAGGCAGCGCATCACACAGGCGGCGAGGTCTTCGGGAAGGTCCGGCCGCCTGTCGGTGATCAGCGGGGCGCGCTCGGTGATGTGCTTCATGAGGATGCCGGGCACCGTGGGCGCGTGGAACGGCAGCTCGCCCGTGAGCATCTGGTACGCCACGACGCCCAGACTATAGATATCGGAGCGCCCGTCGATCTCGCGGTCGCCTGCCGCCTGCTCGGGGCTCATGTAATGAGGGGTGCCGATCGCGACGCCGGTGGCGGTGAGCGTCGCCGGGCCGGTCGTGGAGGACAGCGCCTTCGCGATCCCGAAATCCGTGACGACGACTCGGCCGCGGCTTCCTTCGAGCAGGATGTTGTCCGGCTTCACGTCGCGATGGATGATCCCGAGCGCGTGCGCCGCCCCCAGCGCATCGGCCGTTTCCTGCATGATGCGCCGCGACTCCTCGGCGGGAAGCGAGCCCCGGCGCTTGAGCTTGGCCGCGACGGACTCGCCGTCCACGTACGCCATCACGAAGTACACCAGCCCGTCCGGCCCTTCGCCGACGGAGTGGATGGGGACGATGTGAGGATGGGACAAGCGGGCCGCCGTCTCCGCTTCCCGCAGGAAGCGCAGGCGGATCTCCTCGCGGAAGGCGAGCTCCGGCGGCAGGACCTTCACGGCGACCTCCCGCTTGAGGCGCTCGTCCCGGGCGTTGAAGACCACGCCCATGCCGCCGCGACCGATCTCTCCTTCGACGGTGTAGGATTTCCCGAGCGCCTGGATCAGGCGCGCGGTGAGTGACTTGTCCGCCTCGTTCATTCGGGTCCGCGTGAAGTGCGCGCGCATAGATTAGCCGCGGCGAGGCGGCGGTGCAACCAGCCAACCGGTTTCGACTTAGGGCTCTCCGCGCCAAGGTGACGGTCGCGGGCCCGCGTCCGATGGCTATTCGGCAGCTCCTGCCTATTTGGCCGCCGGCGCGCGGAACGCGCGAGTGCTCCCGCGCGTTTTCTCGGTGGCATGGACGATGCTTTCCCCTGGCGAGGCCATTGTGTTTACTCACACTCACGCGAGCTCGAGCCTATGTCTGAACGACTGACGCTTCCGGTGCTCCCGCTCCGGGACGTCGTGCTGTTTCCTGGTGTCTCGACGCCCATCGGCGCGGGACGCCCGTCCACGTTGCGCGCCATCGAGGCGGCACTGAAGACCGACGCCCATCTCATCTTCGCGGTCTCGCAGCGCGAGAACGCGGACCATGTCACGCCGGGCGTGCTGTATACGACCGGGACCATCGCGAAAATCAGCCAGATCCAGCGCGGCCTCGGCGGTGTGCAGCTGCTGCTGCACGGCGAGGGCCGCGGCACCGCGGTCCATTACACCGAGACCGGGGGCCACCTCGAGGCCGTCGTGCGCGAGGTGGAGGACCTGCCCCCGATCAATCCGGACGACCCCGCCTTCGTGGCGCTGCATCGCGAGGCGCGAGAGCGCGCCGCCGAGCTGGGTCAGAAGTCGGGTTTGCCGGAGGAGGTCGTGCGCCAGGTACTCGAGGGCGCCAGCCAGCCGGGGCGGCTCGCGGATCTCGTCGCGGGCTACCTCGAGATCAGGCCGGCGGAGCGCCAGGCGCTGCTCGAGACCCTCGCGGTGGAAGATCGGTTGCGGCGCGTGCTGGTGCACGCGCAGCGCCAGATCGGGGTGCTCGACGCCCAGGAGCAGATCAAGTCGCAAGTCCAGGAAGAGCTGGGCGAGCGGCAGCGCGAGATGTTCCTGCGCGAGCAGATGAAGGCGATCCGCAAGGAGCTCGGGGAGGAGGACGAGGGGAGCGAGGTCGAGGAGCTGCGCAAGCGGTTCGCGGACCTCGATCTTCCTGAGGCGGCGAAGAAGGAGGTCGACCGCGAGCTCGAGCGGCTCGAACGGGCGAACCGCGACTCCATGGAAGCGCAGGTGATCCGGACGTACCTGGAGACCATGGCCGAGCTGCCGTGGAACAAGCGGGCCGAGGAGTCGCTCGACCTGAAGCGGGCCGCCGAGATCCTCGAGCAGGACCACCATGGGCTCAAGGACGTGAAGGACCAAGTCCTCGAGTTCCTGGCGGTGCGCCAGCTGCGGCAGCGCGCTCCCCGGGGAGACGAGGGGGCGGGGGCGGGGGCGGGGGCGCGTGGCAACGAGGACGACAAGCAGAAGAAGGGGTCGATCCTGCTGTTCGTCGGCCCACCCGGCGTCGGGAAGACGTCGATCGCGAAGTCGATCGCCCGTGCGATGGGCCGGCCCTATGTGCGGATTTCGCTCGGCGGCGCCCGTGACGAGGCGGACGTCCGCGGCCACCGGCGCACCTACGTGGGCGCGATGCCGGGGCGCATCGTCCAGGGGATGAAGCAGGCGGGCGCGAAGAACCCCGTCTTCCTGCTCGACGAGGTCGACAAGCTGGGCGTCTCGTTCCAGGGCGATCCGGCGGCGGCGCTGCTCGAGGTGCTCGATCCGGCCCAGAACGATTCGTTCACGGACCACTACCTCGGCGTGCCGTTCGACCTGTCGGAGGTGCTCTTCATCGCGACCGCGAACTTCCTCCAGAGCATCCCGGGACCGCTGCTCGACCGGCTCGAGACCGTGAACTTCGCGGGCTACACCGAGCGCGAGAAGCTCGAGATCGCGAAGCGGTATCTCGTGCTGCGCCAGCTCTCCGAGAACGGCTTGACTGCGGAACAGTTCGCGGTCACCGACGCGGCGCTCAGAGAGATCATCACGAGCTACACGCGCGAGGCGGGCGTACGCCAGCTGGAGCGTGAGATCGGCAAGCTGGGCCGCAAGGTCGCCCGTAAGATCGCGGTCGGGGAGGCTGCGCGCGTCACCGTGGACGCTCCCGACGTCGCCGATCTCATCGGCCGGCCCCGGGTCCACCCCGAGCGCATGGCGCGGGAGGACCAGATCGGCGTGGCCACGGGGATGTATTACACGCCGGTCGGCGGCGACATCATGTTCGTCGAGGCGAGCGTGATGCGCGGCAAGGGAGATCTGGTCCTGACGGGCCAGCTCGGCGACGTGATGAAAGAGTCGGCCCGCGCGGCGCTCACCTACGCCAAGTCCCATGCGGATCGGCTCGGTATTCCGGAGGAGGCGTTCGCCGACACCGACATCCACGTGCACGTCCCGGCGGGCGCCATTCCCAAGGACGGGCCTTCGGCGGGCGTGACGATGGCGACGGCGCTGGTCTCCGCGCTGTCCCGGCGGCCCGCGCGCCACGACCTCGCCATGACCGGCGAGATCACGTTGCGCGGCCGCGTGCTCCCGATCGGCGGGGTCAAGGAGAAGGTGCTCGGTGCGGTCCGCGCGGGCATCACCACCATCGTGCTCCCCATGGAGAACGAACCCGACCTCGAGGATCTCCCCGAGGACGTGCGGAAATCGCTCCAGGTCCACCTCGTCGGGGAGTTGGGTGAGGTGCTGAGCCTGGCGCTGCGGGGCGCGAAGTTCGAGGCCGGCCATCTGGTGTTCGAGGGTCCGGCGCCCGTCGAGCCGAGCTTGGTCGCGAAGCAGAACTAGCCAGAAACGGGTCCAACCCTTTTCGCGTAGGGCCTGTCTAATGGTGCGACCAGGCCCTCGGACCCGTCATGCCGTTCGCCGTCGTGCTCGCCCTCACGTTGCAGACCGCCGGCGGCGGGGTCGTGCCCCCGCCCACCGCCACGACCGCCACCGCCGTGCGGGCCGCCCACCCGCCGGCGATCGACGGACGCGACGACGATCCCGTCTGGCGCGAGGCCCCCGCGATCACCCAGTTCCGCGAGTTCCAGCCGAAGCAAGACGGGGATCCCCGCTTCGCGACCGAGGCGAAGGTCGCCTACGACGACCGCAACATTTACGTCTTCGTCCGGGCGTTCGACCCGCACCCCGACTCGATTCTCCGGCTCCTCGCCCGGCGCGACGTCCGCGCGGCCACGGATCAGCTCAAGATCATCATCGACTCCTATCACGATCGCCGCTCCGGCTACGAGTTCGCGGTGAATCCAGCCGGCGTGAAGCGGGATTACGCGATCTACAACGACACGCAGGAAGACGACGCCTGGGACGCCGTGTGGGAGGTCGCCACGGCCGTCGACTCGCTCGGCTGGACGGCCGAGTTCCGAATCCCGCTGTCGCAGCTCCGCTACGTGCCGCGCGGCACCAACACGTTCGGCTTCGGCGTGTGGCGTGACCTCCAGCGCTACACCGAGCGGGTCAGCTGGCCGCTGTTCCGCCAGTCCCAGTCCGGGATCTCGTCGCAGCTCGGGGAGCTGCACGGGCTCGACGGCCTGCCCTCACCGCGGCGACCGGAGATCGCGCCGTACGCGGTGACGAAGAACGTGTCCGTCCCGCTCGCCAGCGGCTTCGACCGTTCCCAGAAGGTGACCGCGGGCGCCGACCTGAAGTACGGGATCACCTCCAACCTGACGCTCGACGCGACCGTGAATCCTGACTTCGGCCAAGTCGAGGCCGATCCGGCGGTGCTCAACCTCACCGTGTTCGAGACCTTCTTCCAGGAACGGCGGCCGTTTTTCGTTCAGGGCGCCGGGATCTTTCGCTTCGACGTGAACTGCAGCCAGGTGAACTGCAACGGTGAGGGCCTGTTCTACTCGCGTCGCATCGGGCGCGCGCCGCAACTCGGCTACGGCGACCCCAACTCGCCCACCGCGACGACGATCTACGGCGCGGCGAAGCTGACCGGCCGCCTCCCGGGCGGGCAGACGGTGGGCGTGCTCGAAGCGATCACCCAGCGCGCCACGGGGACATTAGACAGCACCACGGAGCCGACCACCAACTACGCGGTCGTGCGGGGGCAGCAGGATTTCCGCAACGGCGAGAGCGGCATCGGCGTCATGCTGACGGCGGTGAACCGGAGCCTCGACCAGCGAACCGAGAACTTCCTGCGCCGCAGCGCTTACGTCGGTGCCTTCGACTTCCGGCACCGCTTCCTGCAGGGGCACTATCAGGTCTCCGGCTCGCTCGACTTGAGCCGCGTGGCCGGCACCGACACGG
>QHTX01000130.1:21002-23177 GCA_003220975.1 Gemmatimonadota bacterium
GCCCGGGAGCGGGTGTGACGTACGACTCGACGCGGACGGCCCTGTCCGGGGACGCCGGAGAGCTGTTTTTCAGCAAGCTAGGAGGCGGGATCACCCGGTTCGAGACGAGCTACCAGCGCCGCTCCCAGGGCTTCGAGGCCAACGATCTCGGCTTCCTGCTCCAGGCGGACCAGCAGAGCTGGAGCACGTGGTTCGGTCTGCAATCGTTGCGCCCGACGGCGCTGTACCAGATAGCCTATTGGAACTTCAACTGGTGGCAGTACTGGACGGCGGCCGGCACGCCCGTCGAGCGCGCCGCTAACACGAATGCGCACGTGCAGCTGAACAACCGGTGGTGGGTGCACGGCGGGGTTACTACGGGCCAGCTCGGCACCACGTTCTGCGATCGCAACTGCTCGCGGGGTGGGCCGGCGGTGCGGAACGATCCCTACCTGTCCGCGTGGGGGGAGGTGGACGGGGATGCGCGTCCGGCGCTCGTCCCGTACATGTGGCTCAATTACTTCCGGGGCGACGGGGGCCGGTCTGAGAGGTTCAATGGCAATACCCAGATCACCCTTCGCGTGGCGTCTCAGTTCAAAGCGTCACTCACCCTGAGCGCGACGCACAACGTCAACGACATCCAGCCGCACGGCACCATCAAGGACTCGACCGGAACGCACTACACCTTTGCGCATCTGAACCAGAAAACGGTGTCGCTCACGGGGCGGGTCGACTACACGCTCTCGACGGTCCTCACCCTGCAGCTCTATGCGCAGCCGTTCGTGAGCAAGGGCACCTACTCGAACGTGCGCGAGCTCGCCGACCCGAACGCCGCGGCCTTCGACAATCGCTACAAACCCTACGCCGCCACCCCCGGCGGGTTCAACGACAAGGAGTTCAACTCCACCGTCGTGCTGCGTTGGGAATACCGTCCGGGCTCGACGCTGTTCGTGGTATGGACGCAGGGCCGCGCCGACTATACACAAATCGAAGGACCGCGCTCCTTGGCGGGCAACTTCCGCGACATGTTCGACCTGCACCCCAACAACACCTTCCTCGTGAAGGCGTCCTACTGGATCAACTGGTAGGTCGGCCTAGTGGGCCGCCACCCCGTCCAGCACCAGCCTGACGGCCGCGTCCTTCCAGCGCTCGCGCAGCGCCGGCTCGTCGGCCCCGAGCGGCGCCGCGCTCGCCGCGATCAGCGACTCCAGGCCCAAGTACGCCACCATGAGGACCAGCGCCTGGGCTGCGGCGAGGTGCGGGTCCACGTCGTCGCGCACCTCGCCCCGCCCCTGTCCCTCGGCAAGCAACACGACCAGTCGCTTGATCGCGGGCGCGAACGGGCGCGCCTCCGAGCGGCCTGCCTGCGTGAGCAGAACGACCAGGTCGGGATGGGCGGCGAGGTACTGAAACTGCGCTTCCAGGGTGATCCGGATGCGCTCGAGCGGCCGCTCCTGCGACGCGGGGATCGCGGCGAGCGCTTGCTCCAGCTCGGTGGCGCCGCGCACGAGCACCGCGCCGAACAGACCGCGCTTCGAGTGGAAGTAGTAGAACAGGAGTTGCTTGTTGACCCCGGCGCGTCGCGCGATTTGGTCCACCCGCGCGCCCTCGAAGCCGCGGCGCGCGAACTCCTCGCGCGCCGCTGTAATGATGCGCAACGCCCTGGAATTAGTGAGCTTAGGCTTCAGAAATCTATTTCCTCAACCGGATGGTTGATGAAACATACCGTCTCAGAACCCCAGCGCCAGGTTCTCGGGCACCCGGGTCACCCCCTGCTTCAGGAACCTGATCAACACGTGGTTCACGTCGGCCGGGGCCTCCTCCTGAACGGCGTGGCCGGCGTGCCTCGCCATCACGAAGGCGGAGCGGGGGATCTGGCCCGCCATCAGCCGGCCGACGCTCGTCGGGATCCAGCGATCCTCGTCGCCCCACACGACGAGCGTCGGTGCCGCGATCCGATTGAGTCGCCCTCCCCCGAGCCCGTCGAACTGGAATTCCCGCAGTGTCGCCCGCAGCGCACGCCCGTACGCGGGCAGGGCCACGGGGGCGTAGTACTGGTCCACGTCAGCCGCGACGACCTTGCCTGGGTCCGCGTAGGTCGATCGCAGCAGTCGCTCGGTGAGCCCGCGTCCCCGGAACGCGAGCAGGAGCGGGCCGACGACTGGCCAGCGGGCGACGCGGAACAGCAGCGGCTCG
>QHTX01000130.1:23217-26116 GCA_003220975.1 Gemmatimonadota bacterium
GCCGATCAGCACCAGGCCGCGCACCCGGTCGGGCCACGCGATCGCCGCCTCGGCGGCGATCGCGCCTCCCATGGAGTGGCCCACCAGGACCGCGTCCGCGACGTGCAGCGAGTCCATGAACGCCGCGAGTAACCGGGCGTACGCCGCGTTGTCGTAGCCGTGCGGTGGCTTGTCCGAGAACCCGAAACCCCGGTTGTCGAAGGCCACCACTCGGTACCCGGCCGCCCGCACCGCAGCGAGCGTGTTCCGCCAGGCATACATCGATGCGCCGAGCCCGTGGAGAAAAACCACGGACGGCCCCCGGCCCGCGTCGATGTAGCGGATCCGCGTGCCGTCGACGACGACGTAGCGGGCGGTGAAGTCCGTGCCGGCGGGGTACCGTTGGTCCTCCGGGATGGGGGCCGTCCGACAGGCTCCGGCGCAGGCGAGGACCAACACCAGCCGGCGCGTCATGCAAGGCCCCGCAGGGTGGCGCGCGCGAGCGCGGCGACCGCGGGGTGCGAGCTCCAGATCCCGGCGGCGGTGTCGCCGGCGCCCGCGACCGAGATGACGTGCGCGTCGTCGATCAGGAGCACCGTGGGAGTGTCCGGGTCGGCCGAACCGGTCACGATGGGCCCGGCCTCGGCCGGCACGTCGCCCGAGACCCGCAGCACGAGCTCGGCGTGCGCCGCCGCTCGGCGCCAGGCTGGCAGCGTGGGGCGGAACAGCTCCGCGGTGATGACGCCCTCGACCCGGCGCGCTGCCCGCGCGACGAGCTGCAGGATGAGATTGGCCACGGCCCGGGTCCCTTCGATGCTTCGCGTGTCGGGCTCTGCCGGGCGGCTCACGTCCTTGAGCGCGCGGCCCAGCCGCTCGAGCGCGGCTCCCTGTTGCGCTGCCAGTTGGGCGAGCAGCGCCGGTGGGTCGGCGGCGCGGTAGCGCGCCGGCCGTCCCGGGAGCCGGGCGGCGGCGCCCCGCGCCACGAGTCCTTCCAAGGCGCCGTACGTGTTGGCGCGGGCCAGCCTCGCCGCGTGGGCGACGGCGTAGCCGGTGGAAGGCCCGAGGCGCAACAGCGTGGCGTAGGCCTGGGACTCGGTCGCCGTGAAGCCGAAGGGGGCGAGATCGAGGGACGCCGGTGCCATGAGGTAGTAGTAATGACTACTACCCTTTCATGACCGCGGCAAGTCGGCTAGACGACCTCGATCGGGATGGCGAGCAACTTCGCGATCAAGGCCAGCCGGAAGGTCAGGTCGGTCTGCCGCTGGGCCGGGCTCCGGCCGGGTCCCTCGAGCGGGAAGTAATGCGCCGTGAGCGGGCTCGCGGCCTTGGGCATGGCGCGGAGGTTCTTGGGGCTCCAGATCCCCTGGTCGTCGCACTCGCTGTAGAGGCGGGCCAGGACGCGGTTGGCGCTCGGGAGCTGGCGCACCAGGCCTAGGCGCGCCAGCAGCTCCAGCCAGTAGGCGGTGAGGGGCAGGTCGGTCACGTGACCCTGGGCGTCCGCTCGCAACGGGTCGCCCAGCAGCTCGAACACCGGCTTGAGGACCTTCTTCCCGGCGACGACGAAGAACGCGCGCCGCGGGGCCGGCGTGGAGAAGTAGTGCCCGAGTCGCTCGACGAACCCGGCGCGCTCCCGCTGCACCCCCGGCAGGAAGGCGAGCATCTCTACCGCGAAGATCGTCGGCGGGGTCGCCGCGGGATCGAGCACCGTCTTTCCGTGAGCCTTCTTGAAGGGCTTCTCCGCCAGCTCGCTGCGGAGGAACTGCGAGATGTTGCTGGCAATAGTGTGCGCCGTTCCCCGCACCCGTGGGTCGTCGGCATGGCCTCCCCGGGCGAGCGCGCACGCCGCCGCCTCGCGGCCCAGCCGTCGCGCCCAGCGGCCGAGACCGGGGTCGGCCTTGGCGGGCTTGTGGAACTCGACCAGCAGCTCCTGGGCCCGCTGCGCAATGGTCTTGTCCGGGTCGTCCGGCTCGATCCGCGAGAGCAGCTGAAACAGGAATCGGTCGGCGTCCCGGAACGGCCGCTCGAACGGCGGCCAGCCCAGCTCCAATAACCGCCGGTACTGGTAAACCGTCCCGACCTCCGTCCAGCCGTGCGCCTTCGAGGGGCGCGGCGCGAGCAGGTTGCCGCCCCACAGGCCCGTCGGCTTCTGTTTGCGGGCGATCGCGAGCGCGGGCTTGTACTCCAGCACGGATTGGCGCAACGCCGCCAGCCGCTGCGGGTCCCGCTGTCCCTCCGCCACGATCTCGGCGTAGGCCCGGTAAACGAGCGGCGGACTCGCCGCCTCGAGCAGCCAGGACAGCGGCAACCGATGGGACGTTGGCAGTTCCAGGTGCGCGCTCCGCGGTGCCGGGAGGTGCGACTGTCAAAAAGCGGGCGCAAACTTATCCGGGTCCCTGTCGCTAGGCCAGGGGCACACCCTATCACCTTGAGGGACGGACGCTTATCATGAGTGCAGCAAGTTGCATCGCGGTCGGTTGCTTCCGGTCCCGGCAAGGGGTCATTTTTCGCTCATGCTCCGCTCACTGCGCGCCCGGCGCGTCGGGAAGCTTCCCGGCGCGGTTCACCTGCCGGGGCGCGTTCTCTTCCTCGCCGAGGATCCGCAGCTGGTGCGCGACCAGCTGGACGGGAAGGACCTCGACTGGCGTCCGGGCATCAAGCTGCGCGACGACATTTCGACCGACGAAATCACGCCCGCCTACATCTGTTACTACTACGACGACACCCTCGGTGACTTCCCCTACCTGGGGCTGAAGTGCGGCGAGGAGTTCCCCGTCACCCGCGGATCGGTGAAGCGGGGTGGGTTCACCGCGTCGGTCAGCGGCAAACGGCGCGGCAAGGGATCGTCGCGCGAGCAATCACCCTACGCGGAGATGTGCGCGGGCATCAAGCTGGTCGTGGCCGAAAACATCGAGCGCATCTA
>QHTX01000130.1:26149-30151 GCA_003220975.1 Gemmatimonadota bacterium
AGAACCTCGGCCTGCTCACGACGACCGACTTCTCAATCCTCGACCGGGTGCGGAGCGGCGAAGCGATCCCGCTCAACGCCTTCACGGCGGGCGAAGGGGAGATCACGCGGGGAATCATCGAGTACGGCGGGCTTTTCAACTTCAACGTGGCGCGGCTGCAGGGTCAGGTCGCCCTCTCGCCGCCCGGGACGGCGCCGCGACCAATGACGCTCGGCGAAAAGATCATCGCGCGGCACTGGGTCGTCGATCCGTCCCAGGGCAAGGTCGGCGTTCCGGCGGTGCGGCCCGGCGACGAGGGGTTTGTGGTCACCGATATCCGGTTCAGCCACGAGTACGTCACCCCGATGGCGGCGATCTTCTTCGAGCAGCTCGTGGGGCCGGACGAGAAGGTCAACGATCCGGGCTCGATCCTCATGTTCCGCGACCACCTCACGTTCCTGGGCGAGGCGATGACGCCGGAGCGCGTCAAGGAAGGGTTGCTGGACGTGGCGCTGGAGCTGGAGAAGAAGCAGCGCCAATTCGCCGAGAAACAGGGCATCCGCCTGTACGGCGAGCTGCGACTCGCGGCTCACGGCTCGGAGGCGATCTGCCATTCGAAGATCCTCGAGGGGCATGCCGAGCCCGGCATGGTCATCATCGGGAGCGACTCGCACACCCCGCACGCCGGCGCGGTGGGGTGCGTGGCGTTCGGGGTCGGCACGACAGCCATCTTCAACTCGTGGATCACGCGGGACGTGCGGCTCACGGTGCCGGAGACCGTCAAGATCGTGGTGCGCGGCCGGAAGCGCGATAACGTGACGGCAAAAGACTTCATGCTGGAGATCCTGCGCCACCCCTACGTGAAGAGCGGTCGGGCGATCGGCAAGCTGGTCGAATACTGTGGCGATGCCGTCGCATCGTTGTCGGTGGACGAGCGCGCCACGATGACGAACATGACCGCCGAGGTAGGCGGGTTCACCGGGTATGTCGCCCCCGACGAGCGGACGGTCGCGTATCTGATGGCGTATCGCGGCATGTCGCGGCGCGACGCGGCGGCGCTGTGCCGGGACCGCGCGAGCGATCCCGACGCCGAATACAGCGAGGTGATCGAGATCGACGCGGGCGCGATCCGGCCGATGATCGCCCTCCCGGGGGATCCCGGGAACGGGCGGCACATCGGCGAGGCCGAGCGGGTGCGCGTCGACATCGCGTATGCGGGCTCGTGCACGGCGGGCAAGAAGGAAGACATGGACATGTACGCGCGCGTGCTGCAGGAGGCGACGGAGCGCGGCGAGCGCGTCGCGCCGTGGGTGCGCTTCTTCATCCAATGCGGCTCGCAGGACGTGAAGCGCTACTGCGAGGAGCAGGGCTATCTCGACCTGTTCGGGAAAGTGGGGGCGACGTTCCTCGAGCCGTCGTGCGGCGCCTGCATCAACGCGGGGCCGGGAGTCTCCCGGACGCGGGACGAGGTGACGATCAGCGCCATCAACCGGAACTTCCCCGGCCGCTCAGGCCCGGGGCGGCTCTACCTGGCGAACCCCTACACCGTGGCCGCGTCGGCCATCGCCGGCTACATCACCGAATGGCAGCCCGGCATGGCGCTCGCGTCCCCGCCCTGACGGGCGGGGCTAGCGGCCGCCGCTCGCCGTCGACAGCTCCCGCGGCGCGGGAGGCGGGCTGGCGTGCTTGGGACGCAGCGCGGCCCGCTGGTACACGCTGCGGGGATTCCACAGCACCCACGATGTGATGCCGAGGTCTTCCACGGCACGAATCTGTTCGCGGATCTCGAACGGCGTGTAGCGAGGCAGGCGCCGGCCCAGCGTGAACGCCTGCAGGAACGGCCGGATCTCGGCGGAGCCGGGGAGCGGGCGCGAGCGCTGGAGCGCGTCGTTCAACGCGCTCCGCACCACGCGGTACGGCTGGCCGTTGGGCCACGCGAAGCCGAAGGCGCCACGGTAGTAGTGGCTGGGATAGACCATCGGGAGCACGACGTCGGCGACGCTGGCGAAGTCCTCCCACACCTGGCCGATCCCCAGATCGCCGGTGGCCGACGCCGTGAGGCCGAAGATGTCGAACGTGACGGGGACGGCGAGCGGCTTCAGCCGGTCCCGCAGCAGCCCGATGTGGCGCCGCACGGCCTCGCGCTGCGTCTCGCCCGAGCGATGGGCCGGGAAGATCGCGGTGGCCATTCGCTCGCGCGGCTCGTCGGGGAAGCGGACGTAGTCGAACTGCACTTCGGCGAAGCCCATCCGGGCCGCCTCTTGCGCGAGCTGCGCCGCGTAGATCCACACCGAGTCGTTGTAGGCGTCGACCCACGCGATGTTGATCCGGTCGCGCCACACCCCGCCCGTGTCACGGTCCTTCACGGACCATTGGGGCTTGCGCTCGGCGAGCAGCGGGTCCTTCGCCACGACGATGCGCGCGATGGGGTAGATGCCGTGCGCGTGGAGGCTGTCGAGCCGGGCGCGCGCGTCCTTGGCGCGCACGCACTGGTTGGCGCCGATCTGCTGAGCCGTGGGCACGGCCGACGGGTACAGCAGGCACCCGGTGTCGTCCTTAACGTCGACGACGAAGGCGTTGATCTCGGTTTCGTCGGCGAGCCGCACCAGCTGCCACAGCTTCGGGGAGCCGAAGGCCCACGCGTTGACGTACAGGCCTTTGATCGATCCGGTGGCCGGGAGCAACACCGATTCCTGCTGGACGTAGCGGATCTCGACCGGGTGGAGCAGCACCTTCAGCTGGTCGGCCGGCGTGATGGCCGGGGCGCCGCGCAGGTCGACGACGGTAGAATCGGCGGCCGGGCTGTCGACGGCACCTTGCGCAAAAAGGCCGCGACTCGTGACGAGCGCGGCCAGCAAGAGGGCGCCTGCCTGCCGGACCACATTCATAGGGGGCTACACGATAGGAAACGACCCGAAATCGGACAAGCGCGCAGGTCACGCTACTTGCTGGTCAGCTGCAAGCTGTTGAATAGCAAGGGGTAAGTGACGATGCTCTGGCCGCGGTATTGGGGCCGGAACCCGAAGAGCACGACCTGCCCGGCGCCCAATTTGACCCGCACCAGCGCCGCCCGGCCGGCCACCCGTTCAGGATGCAACACCCACCCCGAGAGCAGTACCCGCTCGGGGTCGGCCGGATAGCGACCGACGACGCGCACCGCACTCGAGTCGAGCACCTCGAAGGCCGGGCCGCCTTCGTACCAGGCCACGCTCTGCGCCGCCAGATCGCGCGCGATGGGATCGCTCGGATCGAGCTCGAGCCGGAAGATCGAGCCCGGAGCGTAGAATTCGTCGTCCGCCACGCCCTCCAGCACGTTGCGCACCGGCAGCAGCAGCTGCTCGACCGCGAAGCGGCTCGCGTCGTTCAGGGCCACGAGCGTGCCCCCGTCGCTCGCGAACTGCCGCAGCGCCTTCACGCCGTCCTGGCCCAGCCCGCGTACGGCGCGGGGTACTGGCGCGGCAGTCCGTCCAGCAGGTCATGCGGGTCCTGGTCGGGCAGCACGATCACGTCGAACCGGTCCCGCAGCTTGCCGGCGCGCACGACGGAATCGACGACCGACGCGTACGGCACCTTCCACGTGTCGAACACCCAGCGGGTCCAACCTTCGTCGATCGCGCCCTTGTCGGTCGAGTTGACGTACGAGCGGTACAGACCCACGCGCGGTGCGTCGGGAGAGGGACCCGTGAAGCCGGGATAGCCCGGGACGGCGGCGGGGGGCTCGACCGGCGCAGACAGCCCGATGCGCAGCGAGTCGCGCGCGGACAGGGCGGTGACGCCCATGAGCAGCGGCAACGTGTTGGCGCTCACGTCGTACGGCGGAAGCGGCGGCCCGCCCGCGTAGAGTCGGAGCTCGGGATAGTGCTGCGGCTCGAGCAGCGTCTTCGCGAACGCGGCGTAGGGCTGGCGCAGCGTGACCACGTAGCTCCCCGCGGGGAAGCGCTGGCTGCCGATCGTCACGGGGTGCAGCGCCGTGCGGATCTCCACCTGACCGCGATGCAGGATCCCGAGCAGCGTCGCGAGCCC
>QHTX01000130.1:30157-30716 GCA_003220975.1 Gemmatimonadota bacterium
AGCGTCGCGAGCCCGACCGTGTCCTGGCGCTGACGAGGAATGACGTACGCGTACGGCCAGCCCTTCCAGCCGCGCACCGCCCGCACTCCCACCGCGAGGAAGTTCGCGAGCCAGCGGTCGCGGTAGCGGGCCGCGTTCTGGAGCAGGGCGTACGCCGCATCGGTCTGGTAGGTCACGATGTCGCGCAGCGTCCAGCGGCCGCCCGGCCACGGGTTCGTGAAGTTCCAGGAGCGCTCGCGCGGGTTGAAGCCGCGCGCCCGGACGGCCAGCTGGTCGAACGGGACGTCGATCGGCGAGGCGAGGTTGGCGTTGGCGGCCTCCGACAGGATGCGCACGCCGCCGTGGTAGTGCTGGTACGCGCGCGCCGGCGTCCACGCGTCGTAGATCGCGTTGATCGAGATCCCGGTCTTGCCCTGGCCCGCGAGCTCCCAGGCGATCGCGGTCCCGAGCGCGTTCGCGCCGTCCACGAGCAGCGGGTCCACGTTGGGCTCGATCGGATCGAGGTACGGCGGCAGGAAGAGCCGCGAGCCGTCGGTGTCCTGCTGGTGGATGTCGTTGG
>QHTX01000130.1:30792-31328 GCA_003220975.1 Gemmatimonadota bacterium
GTCGTGCCCCGTGTAGTGGTGATACAGCTCGGGCGGATCCGTGCCCTCCGCCGCCGTGCCCAGGGTGTGGTTGTACCACCGGGTCACGATGGTGACGCCGTCGGGGTTGAGCGACGGCACCAGCCACAACACGACGTTATCGAGGATCTCGCGCGTCGCGGCGCTCGTGTCGCTCGCGAGCCGGTAGGCGAGGACGGCCGGCGTGAGATGCCCGCCGACCTCGTTCGAATGGATCCCCGACGTGACGAGGACGATGGTCTTGCCGTCGCGCACCGCCTCCTGAGCTTCCCGGCTGGTCTTGAGGGTGCGGGGGTCGGCGAGCTTGGCGTTGAGCTGCTGCAGCCGGTCGAGGCGCCTCAGGTTCTGGGGGCTCGAGATCACGAGCGCCACGAACGGCGCACCGAGCGTCGTCTTCCCCAGCTCCCGGTAGCGCATCCGATTGCTCGCCGCGGCCAGCGCCTGGTAGTAGCGCACCAGCGTGGGCCAGTCGGCGAGCTTGCGGTCGTCGCCTGGCTCGAAGCCGAGCACCGCGCGCG
>QHTX01000150.1:0-514 GCA_003220975.1 Gemmatimonadota bacterium
GGAAGCCGAGCTCCTCGAACAGCATGCCCGGCGACCACAGGTTCTTGATGCTCTCCTCGAGCGTCTTCGCGAAGTCGACCAGCTTCTGGCCGCCCACGAGGTGCGACACCGACTGGATCAGCCCCTTCACGCGCTCGCGAATCCG
This sequence comes from Gemmatimonadota bacterium, assembly GCA_003220975.1. Taxonomy (GTDB): domain Bacteria; phylum Gemmatimonadota; class Gemmatimonadetes; order Gemmatimonadales; family GWC2-71-9; genus AG41. The sequence continues at coordinate 146 of QHTX01000150.1, forward strand.
CACCGTGATCGGGCTGGCGATGATCGATCCCAGGTACTTGTTGATGGCGCCGACGTTGGGGGCGATCGACATCCCGTTGTCGTTCAGGACCATGATGATGTCGCGCCCGGAGTGACCGGCGTTGTTCATCGCCTCGTACGGCAGCCCGCAGGTGAGGGCGCCGTCACCCACCACCGCCACCACTTTGTAATGCTCGCCCTGCAGGTCGCGCGCCGCGGCCATGCCGTACGCCGCCGACAGACCGGTGCCGGCATGCCCCGCCCCGAACTGGTCATGCGGGCTCTCGGAGCGCCGCAGGAATCCCGACAGGCCGCCGGGCTGGCGCAGCGTGGGCAGCCGGTCGTCGCGACCGGTGAGGATCTTCCAGGG
>QHTX01000150.1:575-5617 GCA_003220975.1 Gemmatimonadota bacterium
CCGCGGGGGATTCGAAGCAGTAGCACAGCGCCACGGTGAGCTCGACGACGCCCAGCCCGGCCCCGATGTGGCCGCCCGTCTGGGACACGACGTCGATCAGCCGCTGGCGCACCTCGTCGGCGAGGAGCGGGAGCTGGTCGCGCGAGAGCCGCTTGACGTCCGCCGGACCAGTGATCGACTCAAGGAGAGACACGGTTCCCTTTCCGACAGATTGCGGATTGCGGATTTCGGATTGCGGATTGGACACCCGCCCTTCGAATCCGCAATCCACAATCCGCAATCCGCAATTGATTCAATTGGGCCTCGTCACGATATAGTGCGCCAGCTCCGCCAGCGTAGGAGAAACTAACCCCGCTTGCCGCAACCGGTCTACCGCCCGCGCCGCGAGCCGCTCCGCCTCGGCCCGCGCGGCGCCCACGCCGCCCAGGGTCACGAACGTGGCTTTCGCGCGCGCCGCGTCTTTGCCGGCCGTCTTGCCGAGTTGCGCGGACGTGCCGGTGGCGTCAAGCACGTCGTCGTAGATCTGGAAGGCGAGCCCCACATCCGCGCCGTAGCCGCGCAACGCCTCGCACGCGGCCGGGGGCGCCCCCGCCGCGAGCCCGCCGATGACGCAGGCGGCCGCGATCAGGGCGCCGGTCTTGCGGCGGTGCAGGTCCTCGAGGTCGGGCGCCGGCACCCCGGCCCCCCGTCCTTCGGCCTCGAGATCGAGCGCCTGGCCCCCGATCATGCCCCCGGCGCCGGCGGCGCGGAACAGCTCGAGCGCGACGGCCTGCCGCTGCGCCGGCGCGAGCTCTCCCCCCGCGCCCTCCCCCAGCGCCTCGAGGCCGGCCGCGAGCACGCGCGCCGCGAGCGCCACCATCTGATAGCCCGCGACGGTCGCGGTCGCGACGTCGAAGGCGCGATGCGTCGTGGGCCGGCCGCGCCGCAGGTCGTCGTCGTCCATGCAGGGAAGGTCGTCGTGGACCAGGGAGTAGGCGTGAACCACTTCCACCGCGGCGGCGAGCTCGGCGATACCGCGCGCCGCTTCCCCCCCTCCTCCCCCCAACGCCTCGTAGCTCGCGAACACGAGGGTGGGCCGGAGCCGCTTCCCCGCCGACAGGAGGCTGTAGCGGATCGGGGCCGACGCCACGGCGCCCCAGCGCTCGAGCACGGCGTCCACCCGGGCGCGGGCGTCCGAGAGGTAGGCCTCGAGGGCGCGATTAGGTGTCGAAGTCTTCAACCTTGAGGTTGCCCGCCTGATCCGTGAGGACCTGCTTCACCTTCGCTTCGGCGGCGGTGAGCCGGTCGCGCGCCTCGCGCAGTCGCTCCACCCCTTCCTCGAACAGCTTCAGCGCGTCGTCGAGATCGAGCTCCTGGCCTTCGAGGCGGCGCACGATCTCCTCGAGCCGTTCGAGCTGCCGGGCGAAGCTCGCGTCCTCGCGCGGCGCGGCCATCACGGCTTCCCGACGCGCGCCGCCACCTCGCCGTCGGTGACGCGCAGCCGGAACGCGAGCCCCGGCGTGAGCTGGGCGACGCGCTTCAGCACCCGCCCTTCCGCGTCGCGGGCGAGCGCGTAGCCGCGCTCGAGGATTTTCAAGGGGGAGAGCGCGTCGAGGCGGCCGCCGGCCGCGCCGAGGGCGTGGCGGCCGCGCTCGAGGCGGCGCTCGATCGCCGTCGCGAGGCGGTCGAGCGTGCGGTCGAGTCGCTCGGCGATCCGCCCCGAGCGCGCGGCCAGCCCGCGCGCCAGCCGCGCACCCAGGTGCGCGAGCTCCGTCGCGACGTCGCTGCGATCGGGCGTGGCCGCCTCCGCCGCTGCGGAGGGCGTGGGCGCGCGGAGATCGGCGACCAGGTCGCACAGCGTCACGTCGGTCTCGTGCCCCACGGCCGAGACGACGGGGACCGGCAGCGCCGCCACGGCGCGGGCCACGCGCTCGTGATTGAAGGTCCAGAGATCCTCGCGCGAGCCCCCGCCGCGCCCGATGATCGCGAGGTCGAGCCCGTCGAGCCGGCACGCGAGCGCGAGCGCCGCGCAGATCTCCTGCTCCGCGCCCTCGCCCTGCACGCGGGTGGGGATCACGAGCAGCTCGGCGACCGGCCAGCGCCGCGTCATCACGGCGATGATGTCGCGCAGCGCGGCGCCGTCCGGACTCGTGATCACGGCGATGCGGCGCGGGTAGGGCGGCAGGGGCCGCTTGCGCGCGGGGTCGAGCAGCCCGTCCTTCGCGAGCGCGGCCTTCGCCTTCTCGAACGCGAGCTGCCACAGTCCACCCGCCTCCGTCGACAGCAGGTCCAGGACGGTGAGCCGGAACTCCCCCTTCTCCTCCCACACGGTGGGGCGCGCGAACACGAACACCTGCATCCCGTCTTGCGGCGCCGCCGGCAGCCGGCGGTTGTCCTTCTGGAACATGACGCAGCGGATCTGGGCGGTCTTGTCGCGCAGCGTGAAGTACCAATGGCCGCTCTGCCACGCCTTGAAGCCGGAGATCTCGCCCCGCACCCACAGCGGCGCGAGGCCGGCCTCGAGCACGGCGCGCGCCCGGCGCGTGACGTCGCTGACGGTCCACGCGCCCTCGGGCGCGACGGCGGCGAACAGGTCTAGGCCGGCGCCCACTGGCGTGCCGCCTGCACCGTGTTGTAGAGCAGCATCGTGATCGTCATCGGCCCCACACCCCCCGGCACCGGCGTGATCGCGCCGGCCACCTTCTTGGCCTCCTCGAACTGCACGTCGCCCACCAGCCGGTACCCTTTCTTGAGTGACGGGTCGTCCATGCGGTTCACGCCGACGTCGACCACCACCGCGCCCGGCTTAATCATCTCCCCGGTGACGAACTCGGCCTTCCCGATCGCCACGATGAGAATGTCGGCCTGGCGCGTGACGGACTTGATGTCCCGGGTGCGTGAGTGACACACGGTGACGGTGGCGTTCCCGCCCGGGCCGTCTTGGAGCAGCAGCGCCGCCATGGGGCGCCCGACGATGGTCGAACGGCCGACGATCACCACGTGGGTGCCGGTCGTCTCGACGCCGCTCCGCACCAGGAGCTGTTGCACGCCGTACGGCGTCGCCGGCCGGAAGCCGGTGGGGTCGCCGATGGACACCTTGCCCACGTTCTCCGGATGGAACCCGTCCACGTCCTTCTCGGGCGACACGCGGTGCAGCACGCGCTGGGTGTTGATCTGCTTGGGAAGCGGCAGCTGCACCAGGATGCCGTGGATCTTGTGATCGGCGTTGAGCCGCTCGACCAGGGCCAGGAGCTCCGCCTCCGTGGTCTCTTTGGCGAGCCGGATCGTCTCGTGGTACAGCCCCGCCTCGTCGCAGGCCTTGCCCTTCATGCGGACGTAGGTGGCCGACGCGGGGTCGTCGCCCACGAGCACGGCGGCGAGGCCGGGCGTGACGCCCCGCGCGCCCAGCGCGCGAATGTCGCGCTGGAGCTCGGTGCGCATCGCGTCGCCCACGGCGGCGCCGTCGATGATCCTAGCGGGCAAAATCCACCGCGCGGGTCTCGCGGATCACCACGACCTTGATCTGGCCGGGGTATTGCAGCTCCCGCTCGATCTTCCGGGCGATCTGCTCGGACAGCTCGCCCGCCTTGCCGTCGTCGATGGCGGTCGGCGTGACGACGACGCGCACCTCGCGGCCCGCCTGGATGGCGAACACCTTCTCGACACCGGGGAATCCGCCCGCGAGCTGCTCGAGCTGGGTGAGGCGCTTGACGTAGGTCTCGAACGCCTCGCGCCGGGCGCCGGGCCGCGAGCCCGAGACGGCGTCCGCCGCCTGGACGATGACGCTCACGGGCGACTCGTGCGCCACGTCGTCGTGGTGGGCGGCGATACAGTTGACGACCACGGGGTGCTCGCCGTACTTGGTCGCCACCTCCACCCCCAGCTGCACGTGGGTGCCATCGTGCTCGTGCGTCAGCACCTTGCCGATGTCGTGCAGCAACGCACCCCGCTTCGCGAGCTGCGCGTCGAGCTTCAGCTCCGCCGCCATGATCCCGGCGAGCCAGGCTACTTCCTTCGAGTGATCGAGGATGTTCTGCCCGTACGACGTCCGGTATTTCATGCGACCCACCAGCTTGACCAGCTCGGGATGCATCCCCTTGATCCCTGTCTCGTAGATCGCCTGCTCGCCCGCCTCGACGATCGACGCATCGACCTCGCCGCGGGCCTTGTCCACGACTTCCTCGATGCGCCCCGGATGAATCCGCCCGTCGGTGATCAGTCGCTCGAGCGCGAGCCGACCCACCTCGCGCCGCACCGGATCGAAGCACGACACCACCACGGTGTCGGGTGTGTCGTCGATGATCACGTCCACACCGGTGGCGGCTTCGAACGCCCGGATGTTGCGGCCCTCGCGCCCGATGATGCGGCCCTTCATCTCGTCGGAGGGCAGCGCGACCGCCGAGACGGTGCTCTCCGCGGTGTGCTCGGCGGCGAGACGCTGGATCGCGAGGGCGAGGATCTTCTGCGCCTCTTTGTCGGCGTTCCGCTTCGCCTGCTCCTTCAAGTCACGGGCGAGGGCCGCGGCCTCGCCGCGCGCCTCGTCCTCGAGCCGGCGCAACAGCTCCTGCTTCGCCTCCTGCGCGGTGAGTCCGGCGATCCGTTCGAGCCGGGCGCGCGCCTCCAGCTCCGTGGCCGCGAGGGCGCGCTCCCGCTCTTCCAGCGCCGCCACGCGCTCTTCCAGACCCTGCTCGCGCCGGTCGATCTCACGCCGCCGCCGGGCCACGTCTTCGTCCCAGGCCTCGCGCGCGCGGAGCAACTCTTCCTTCGCGGCCAGCACCATCCGCTGGCGCGCCTCTTCGAGCAGCCGCGCGCTCTCGCCCGCCGCGGCGCGCGCCGCCGCCTCGGCCGCCCCGCGCTGCACCCGACGGCCAACGATATAGAAGGCCGCCCCGGCGGCTGCTCCCCCACCGAGGAGGCTCGCGACGATCGCCAGCCAGTCCGCCATACGCTCTATCTCCAGCACCGCTCCCCCCTCCCCGAGGAGGGCGGAGCGGAATGTTATCTCACGCCTGTCCGATCAACGCCTTCCGCTTGGCGGGCGGGAGCAACCGCGTCAGATCGTC
>QHTX01000150.1:5790-6284 GCA_003220975.1 Gemmatimonadota bacterium
CCACCTCGCGCGTGTATTCCGGCGGCAGATCGGACCGCACCGTGTACTCCTCGCCGCCGATCATCACCTTCACCGCGTGCTTCTTGGTGCTCATGGCGCGGCTCCCCCTGCCCCCCCCGTAGCGCCAGCGCCTGCTGCTGTGCCCCCCCCGCCCCCATCGCCCGCCTGGCGCGCCTGCTCCTCCAGGAACGTGAGCCGGCTCAGGAGATCCTGCACCCGGACCTTCGCCGCTTCGACTCGCTGGCGCAACAGCTTGTTCTCCTGCTCCACCTCGGCGGCGCGGGCCTTGACCTCGGGGTCGGGCCGGGCGGCTCCCGCGCCGCGCGCGCCACTCTCCTTCAGCTCGGCTTCGGCCTTTTGCGCGCGCGCGCGCCAGGTGGCCAGCTCGTCCGCCACGTGGCGGAGGATCGTCTCGAGCTGGTCGAGCACCTGCGCACCCCCCCCCGCCCCCCCCACCCCTGTTCCTCCATCAGCCCGCTCGCCGTCGTACACCA
>QHTX01000150.1:6314-7609 GCA_003220975.1 Gemmatimonadota bacterium
CCACCTCGTCCACGTCGCGGTCGCGCAGCGTGCGCGTGGGATCGCGGAAGGTGCAGTGCCAGGCGACGCTGCGGTGGCCCGCCGGGACTCCACCTCCCGGTCCGCGATACTCGTCGAACACGTCCACCCGTTCGAGCAGCGGCCCTGCCGTGCGCCGCAGCACGTCGGCCACCGCCGCCGCCGTCACCCCCGCCGGCAGGACCAGCGCGAGATCGCGCTCCACCGGTGGCTGCAGCGGCAGCGGACGGTACGTTGCCAACTCCACGCTTCCGACCAGCAGCCGGACCTCGAACCCGAAGAGCGACGCCGCCCAGACCGGCGCATCGGCCTCGAGGGGACCTGCCTCCCCCACGACCTCCCCAGTCCGTTGCGCCGCCACCCAACCAACCGCCCCACCCGTTGCCGGTTGCACGACGCACGAGGGGGCCGCGACGTCCACCGCTAACTCAAAGTGGTGCTTCAAGTCCCATAAGTCCATATCAGGTACTTTCGCACCGTCGGACCAGTGGGGCGGGTACCGGCCGCCGGTGAGGACGCCGGCCACGGAGGTCCATTCTTCCAGGGCACGCTTCCCCCTTCCCTCTTCCCCGGCCGTCCACCGGAACACGGTGCCGACTTCGAAGAGCCGCACGTCCCGACTCCGGTTCGCCCAGTTGTGCTCCACCCGTCGTATCAGGCCCGGCAGCAGGCGACTGCGGAGGTGCGCCTCCTCGGCCGACAGCGGGTTCAGCACCGCGACGGCGTCGGGCCCGTCGGGGGGGCCCAGGGGAAGCGTGCGCGCCTCGTACAACCCGGACCGCGCCAGCCGCTCGCGGGCCCGCGCGCGCGCGCGCTCCTCGGGCGCGTCGGGTACGGTCCCCGGCCGGTAGGGCCGCAGCTCGTCGGGGAACGCGTCATAGCCCGCGAGCCGCGCGACCTCTTCGATCAGGTCGACGTCGCGCGTCACGTCGGGGCGCCACCCGGGCACCTGGACCGCGAGCCGCTCCTCCTTGGGCGCCACGAAGAACCCGACCGACGTGAGGTACCGCTCGATGTCGGCGCGCGCGACCGCCACGCCGAGCAGCCGGGAGACGCGCTCGGCGCGGAGGAACACCGTGCGCTCCTGGACCGGCTCGGGCCAGAGGTCGAGCGGCGGCTCGCGCAGCTCGCCGCCCGCCACCGCGACGATGAGCTCGATCGCGCGCCGCAGCGCGTCCGGCATGGCCAGCATGTCGATGCCCCGCTCGAAGCGGTAGCTCGACTCGCTCGACAGCTCGAGCGCCCGTCGGGTACGGCGGATGCGCGTCGGCTGGAAG
>QHTX01000131.1:0-520 GCA_003220975.1 Gemmatimonadota bacterium
GAACAGCTGAGTCGTATCGGTCGAGTTGATCAGCTTTTCCATCCGCAGGGTGGCCCGGCCGTTGAACGGGGACGAGCTGCTCTGCGTCGGGGTCGTCGAGTAAATCGCGTAGATCTGGTTCGGATCGCAGTTCGGCGGCGCCCCGCCCACGCGGCACACGGTTGCGACGTATTGGGGCCGATCGGACACGTCGTGCACCGTGATCACGGCGCGGATGAACTGGGTCACGACCTGAATCGAGTACTTCTCGATGAGAAAGTTGGGCAACGCCTGCCGCCACAGCAGCCGACGCGTACTCGCATCCAGGATCGAGAGCTCCGTGCCGCCGGCGTCCGCCACGACCACCCGGTTGGGGTCGTATGTCCCCAGCGTGTCCACCGGCCAGAGCGCGATACCCCACGGCACCGGGCCGGCGGTGATGATGCCGTTCGGGTCGAACGTGTTGGTCGCGAGGTTGTACACTTCGACCCGGCCCAGCACGTCGTTGGTCAGGTATAGCTCGCGCCGGTTCGAGTTGTAG
>QHTX01000131.1:575-1163 GCA_003220975.1 Gemmatimonadota bacterium
CGCTCGCCGCCCCGGCGCGCAGCGGCGCACGGCGCGGCGCGCTTCCCGTGATGACGGTGCTCGTCTGCGAGTAGGCGCAATTCCGGGCCGTCGCGAGGTCGCAGGCGTAGCCTCGGATCACCACGCTCTTCGGCAACCCGCTGTCCGCCAGCGGCAGCGCGAGCGCGAACACGCGATCGACGGTGGTCAGGTTGGTCGCGGCCATGCTCGAGTCGAGCACGAACTTGAGCGGCACGACCCCGGTGAACGGGGGAAGGGCGGCGAGCGCCGTGTCCACCCGGAACCCCATCACTTTGATCCCGCTCGGGTCGGTGGCGTGCACCGCAACGTTGTCGTTCACCTCCACGCGCGAGGAAATCGAGTGCGACACGGTCGGCGGCGTGAGGTCGTTCCCCGGTGTCTGCACCGTCACGGTGACGGTGTTCGAGAGCGCCCGGCGTCCACCCGCGTCCACCGCGAACCCCGTCACGGTGAAAGACGTAAACCCGGGCTGGACCGTCAGCGTGTCCGAGTAGAACGTGTCCGGCGGTTGCCGCTGGGGCGGCGTGAACACCAGCGAGTCGGTGGGCGGCACGGTCGGGTCCACGA
>QHTX01000131.1:1420-9198 GCA_003220975.1 Gemmatimonadota bacterium
GGTGTAGCTCGTGACCGTCGTGTTGAAAATCGTGTCGGTCTGGGCGAGGTAGCCGCCCGAATACGTGATGCGGATGTCCTTCAGACCCAGGTTGTCCGTGGCGGTCACGCTGAAGGAGAGGCCGCTCGCGATCGCCTGCGTGTCCGCCGCGGCGCTGAGCACGATGCTGGGCGGGTTCACGTCCCGCTGAATGCCGCCCGGGTTCCGCGCCGTCTCGCACGCGCCCACGACGGCCGCGAGCGCGACTATGGCACACCAAGCCCGAACCGGACGCATCTGCTGCATAAGAACGCTCCTGGTCACTTCCCGGTGCTGGGCGTCACCAGGTCGTCGATAATGTGCGGCGTGACGAGAATCAGCAGATCGCGCCGCGATTCAGTCTCGGAACTGAAGCCGAACAGCTTCCCGAGGATCGGCAAGTCTACAAGGAAGGGGATTCCGGACTTCGTCACCGTGACCTCCGTCACCGTGAGGCCGCCGATGACCGCCGTTTCACCGTCGTTGACCAGGATCTGGTTGTCCGCCTGCTGCGTCTGGAACGTGAAGCCGATGTCCACCGACGAGGGCTTCACGTTGGAGCGCTCGGCGTGCACTTCCATGAGCACCTGCCGGTTCGCCGTCACGTGCGGCGTCACCTTCAGGTTGATGCCGGTCTGCTCGAAGCGCACGATGGCGCGCGGCGCGACGCCCGCGACGGCACCGGTGCCCACGTCGATCACGCGGATCGGTACGCGGTCGCCGACCAGAATCTCGGCCACCCGGTTGTCGAGCGTCGTAATCGTCGGCTCCGCCTGGACGTCGGCCAGGTCGACCCGCTGCAGCGCCTGCAGGAACGTCGTCAGATCGAAGTTCCCGATCGCCGTCGAAAAGATCAGGTTCAGCGCCGGGTTCACCACTTCCTGATCGGCGTTCCCGATGGCGGACAGCGAGTTCCCGCCCAGGTCCACGATCACATCGTTGGGCTCGAAGTTGCCCTGCGGCACGAACGCGTCCGGCACGCCGTCGCCGTTGGTGTCGACGGCCTTCGCGGTGCGCGGATCCGGCCGCTGCACCAGCTTGTTGAAGAACTGTGTCTGGGAGCCGAGGTCGTATTTCACGCCCAGCTCCTCGACGTCGGTGCGGTCGACGAAGATGATCTTCGCCTGGATCGACACCTGCGGCGTGCGGATGTCGAGCCCTTTGACGAACTCCTCGACCCGGGTGATGCGGCTCGAGATCTCGGTGATCACCAGGGCGTTGCTGGTGGAATCGGCGACCACGGCGCCCCGCTTGGTGAGGATCGACGCCACCGACGGGACCAGCGCCGAGGCCTTGGCGTAGTTCACCCGCACCAGCCGCGTCTCCACCGGCACCGTCGAGTCGGCACGCGCCAGGTCGCGCTTGTCGATGACCTGGATGATGCCGCCGTCCAGCACGTTGGCGGCGAGCCCCTGCGATTCGAGCACCGCGTTGAACGCGAGGTCCCACGGCTGATTCTTGATTTCGGCCGAGACCTGGCCCTTCACGTCCTTGGACACGATGATGGTCCGGCCGCTGAACGCCGCGAAGCCCGCCACCACCTCCCGCAGGTCCGCATTGTCCCACGTCACCGTGATGCGCGCCGCCTGCGACTGCGCGCTCTCCTTCGCGTGGGCCGCGAGGTACGCGTCGATCGTCAGCCCATCGCCACTCTGCTCCGGCGTCGCGACCCGCGCCGCCTGGCCGCCGCGGGCGGCCTTTCCCGTTTGAACCCCGGGCTCGCGCCCGGGGTTAGTCGCTGACCCCGGACGCACGTCCGGGGTGCCGAGCGAGCCGGCGGGCGTGACGTCCCGACTCGACCACGCCTCGAACGCCGTCCGCTCCGAGCCGATCTTCACCCGCACCTGACCCTCGCGACGCTCGATCTGATAGTCCTTCAGCGCGTCGAGGTCGATCACGACCCGCACCACGCCGGCCCGGAACTGCGCGTAGCGGAGGTTCTTCACGCCGCCGCGGTTCTGTCCGTCGTACAGCACCACCGGCGCGACGAGCCGCGCGCCCTGCAGGTCGATCACGAGCCGGGCGGGATTGGCCAGCGTGAAGTCCTGGACGTCGACCGCGCCTCGGAGCTCGATCACGACCTCCACGCGGCCGGCCGCCGGGAGCACGCTGACGGCCCGGACCTCCCCGTCCCGCGCCCCCCCCCCGCCCCCCCCGCCCCCCCCGCCTGACCCCGCAAGGGCTCGGGGTGCCGCCGCGACGCACAACCACGCGGCGAGGGCTGCGATGCGCTTCATGGCGTTACCTCCTGCTTGGCGAGCTGCAGGCTCTCCTGCCGCTCGAACCCGAACTCCTGCACCGTAAACACGATCTCCCGCGGCCGGATCGTCGTGACCTTGAGGCGCCCCAGGATCTCGCCGGTCCTCGCCCGGTACACCTTGTTGTTCGTCACGTCCCGCAGTATCGCCACGCTGCGCGCCGGGTAGCGCCCGTCGTAGTAGATGCCCACGAGCTTCAAGTCCGTGAGCAGCGGGCGGATGTCCCCCGACTTGAGGAGCGACAGGAACGGGTCCCGCCCCCCGCCTTCGTACCCGAACGTTTCGCGCACCAGCCGCGGCGACGCCGAGTCCGCGCGCGTCGTGTCGCGCGGGGCGGCGGTGGCCGGCTTCGCCGCCGGGGCGGGCGACACCGCCTTGGGTGCGGGCTTGGCCTGAGGCTTGGCCTGCGCCGCGAGCGGGCCGGCGACGAGCAGCGCCACGACGACTCCCGTGAGCTTTGCGCTCATGGGCTGGCCCCCCCGACCTTCGCCGGCTTCAGGCCCGGCGGCGGCGGGGGCGGCGCGGCCGCCTTGACGAAGGTGCGGATCGCGAACTGCGCCTCGAGCAGCGCCCCCAGCGTGTCGCTCAGGAACCGCATCGCCTGCTGCTGCGCCGGCTTGAGGCTCAAGTCCTGCGGCACGATGATGCGCCGCAGGCTGGCGATGTCGGACAGGAACTCGCCGAGCTGGTCGTAGTGGCCGATGATCTCGAGGCGGTACTTGTAGGTGTCGAACGGCTGCCCCGGCTCGACCGGCTGCGGCTCGATGCGGCCGATGGTGACGCCGCGTACTTTGGCTTTGGTCGAGATGTCGTCGATCAACGCCGGCACCTCGTTCTTCTCGGGCACGAGGCGGCGCATCACGCCGAGCAGCGCGCGGTAGGCCTCGACCTTGCGGCGCAGGTCCTCCACGGTGCCGCTCGTCAGATCCTGCTTCGCCTTGTCGATGATGGCCTGCAGGCTGTCCGTCTCGGTCTGCACAGCCGTGATCTGCTGGCTCGTCGGCTGCTCCCAGTAGTTCCAGAAGACGTAGCCGAGCGCGAGCATCCCCAGGGTGATGAGGAGCATCACCTGGCTCTGCCGGTCCTGGGGGAGCAGGGCCACGGCGTTACCTCACCGGCTGGGTGAAGGGGACGGTGCGGATGTACACGGAGTCCGCGACCCGGTAGCGCACGGCGATGTTGAAGGCCGTCACCGGTCGATCGGCCTCGATGATCGTGGACGACGTCGCCGGCGTCACGTCGGTGAGCCACGGCGACGCGGCGAGCTGCCGCAGGAAGGTCGTATACGCCTGGATATCCACCGTACTCCCCGTGATCCAGGCGCGCACGATCGGGACCCCCACGGAGTCCACTGCCCCGCCGGCGGCCGTGGCGCCCGGGCTGCCCGGGGCCACGTTCGAGCCGCCCGCGACCGCGATGCTCGTGAGCCACGTGTAGGGCGGGAGCGCCTTGGTGATCTGATCGAGCATGTGCGGCCAGATGTAGCGGTCGGCGTCGATCCCCCGGATGATGCCGATCTCCGCGACGAGTGAGTCGCGGATCCGCTCCGACTGCCGCTTCTGGGCGATCACCGCGTCGAACCGCCGCTTCTCGATCCGCACCGCATCGAGGTTCGACTGGAGCACCCGGAGCCGCGTGCTCAGCGTGATGAAAAGCAGCAGGCCGCCGCCGATCACCACCACCGCCGAGGCGCTCGCGGCGATGAGCCACGGGTTCTTGATGCTGGCGATCAGCCCCCGGAAATCGGGCAGCGAGAGCTTGAGGCCCAGGCCCTTGCCGCGGGCCGCCTTCTGCTTTTTCCCGGGAATGAGGTTGATTTCGATCATGCGGCACGCCTCAGCGCCAGCCCGACCGACAGCATCAACAGCGGCGCCACCTCGTCCACCGCCACCGACTCGAAGACCGAGTCACGCACCTTGAGGCGCTGCACCGGGCTCGCCATCTCCACCGGCACCCGCAGCCGCGCGGAGAGCGCCTCGTTGAGGCCGGGGATCCGTGCGCCGCCGCCGATCGTGTACACCCGCCCCAGCCCGCCCGCGGAGCGAGACGCGGTCTGGAGGAACGCCGCCGCCCGCTCCACCCCCACCGCCAGCTCCTCGGCCCGCGCCTCCACGTAGGGCGCGAGATCCGCGCTCTGCGCCAAGCCCTGGATCAGCCGCTCCGAATCCTCGGCGGAGAGCCCCTTCTCCCGCTGCAGGTCCTCGCGGAAGCGCCGCGTGCCCACCGACAGGTCCCGCGTCAGGACCGGCACGCCGTCCTCCACGATGTTCACGTTGGTCACTTCGTGCCCGATGTTGACGAGACCCACCACCCCCTGCATCGCATCGGGGTGGTTCAGCTCAAAGGCGTTGTGAATCGCGAAGGCGTCCACGTCGATGACGGACGCGTTCAGGCCGGCCTCGCCGAGCAGCGATGTGCGGCTCTCCACCAGCTCCCGCTTGGCCGCGACGAGCAGCACGTTCATCTGCAGCCCCTCGGCGTCCGGGTCGAGGATCTGGAAGTCGAGCTCCACGTTGGCCATGTCGAACGGCACGTGCTGCTCCGCCTCCCAGCGGATCACCTCCCGGGCATCACCTTCCTTCATCCGGTCCATCTGGATTTTCTTGACGATCACGTCCCGGCCGCCCACGGCCGTGACGACGGACTTCTGCTTGACCCCGGCGGTGGCGAACAGCCCCCGGATCGCTTCGGCCACGATCCCGGGGTCCATGACCTCGCCCTCGACGATGGCGTCGGCCGCCACTTCGGTCGTGGCCACCTTGACCAGCTCGGGCTCGCTCCCGGAATGGTCGACCACGGCGACCTTGATAATGCCGGAGCCGATATCCAACCCGACCGAGGTTTTCTTGCCGCCCAGCAACCCGAACAGGGCCATACGTGCCTAGGGGTTAAAGACAAGAGGGGGCGAGGGCAAACTACAGTAAGCCCCGCCCCTTATCCTGTCAAGCCTCGAACCTACTTGAGCCCGAACCAGCAACTACTTTAGTCGCTGGTACTTAGGCCTATTGGAACAGCTGTACCCACCCCCGCGACCGCATCTGCGCCCCCACGCCGGTCATGTCTAACGCCTTGAGAATAGCGCACTTAGAGTAGAGGAGGTTGGCGCCACCCGTAATCGACTGCGTCTGGCCGAGCGCCACGCTGTCCTGGGCCATGGTCGCGCCCCAGAAGTGCGCCGGCTGGCCACCACCACCTGCCGTCGTGAGAGACCCCTTGATGATCGCGATGCCGAACCACTGGAATCCCCCGTTGACGGACAAGCTGCCGTCGACGAGGAGGATGCCCTGTCCCTCCTGGCCGTTGATGTTCGCGTCCCCGGTGATGTGGATGATCGGGAAGTAGGTGCCGCAGGGGGCGGTTGGGTTGAGCGGGTCGCCCCAGTTGGTCAGCACCGACCAGTCGCACTGCCCGTTCGTGACGACGGGCGCGATCGAGGTGGAGAAGTTCTGCCCGGGCAGCGTGATGCTCGCCCGCGCCGCCAGGTCGGCGTAGGTCACATCGCCGTACTTCGAGAAGGTGCTGTCGGTCACCGTCGGGTCGATCTTGACCGGCGGGGTGCCCAGGACCGTGCCGCCACCGTTCTGCGTGATCGAGCTGCCCGAATCGGCCCGAATCCCGGCCATCGAGCTGTCCACCGGACCGCACGACGTCCAGCCGACTGGGGTGTGGTCGAACCCGTCGACGGTCGAACTGCCCGAGACCTTGTCGCCGTTCGTCGTGGTGAGGGACGCCTGGATGTCCATCACCAGCGGACGAATGGTGGTGAGCAAGCCGACGCGCTGGCTCGCCCCGCCGCCGCGGATGCCGCCGGCCAAGCTCTGGTTGTCCTGGCCGGTCACGTCGACGAAGTAGATCTCGTCGTTCATCTTGTAGAGCGACCCGTTGTACTTCCCCGTGTTGCTCCTGGACTGGGTGGCGACGATCGTGCGCTCGCTCGTCGGCGCCGTGGCGGGGTATCCGGCCATGCCGTTCCACACGGTCGTGCTGTTGGGCCACACCCGGATGAGGGAGTTCACGCCTTCCTCGGCGACGCCGAAGGAGGCCTGCACGCGCCGGGTGTTCTCGGCGACGCGCTGCTCCTGCGTGCCGGAGAACAGGGCCCCCGCGACCAGCGCGCCCACGATCACCAGCGCGACGATCGCGACCGCGAGCGCCATGCCGCGCTCGTTCTTCAGAACCTGCTTCATAGACCGCTCCTTGATGTGCACGAGTGACCCGCTCCCTTCCGTTAACACTTGACGAAGGGCGCGGAGCCCGGTCCGCAGCGCGGGTTGTTGCGCAGCGCCACCCGCGTGCTGATGCTGTCCACCTTGTTCGCCAGCGTCCCCAGCGCGCCGCCCGAGCGCACCGGCTGCGCCGTCTGGGCGCGCACGTGGATCTCGATCAGCGCCACCTGGGAAGAGTCCGTCGTGACGGCGCCGTTGACGTCGAAATAGTCGAGCTCCAACCCGTCGCTCCCCGTCAGCGGCCCGATCAGCGGCTGGACCGAGGAGCCCTTCGAGATATTCTGGTAGCCGACGTACCACATCCCGTCCGACGACGACTGGTACAGCTGGTACTTGATGATCGAGAAGGCGCGCACCGGCGCCCCCTTGGGGATCGCGCCGTTCACGGCCAGGCCGGGGATGTTCATCCACGCCGGGGGCGACGTCGACAGCTGATAGCCCGGCGTGCCACCCGCCGGTTGCGCATCCGGACAGGTGAAGAAGGGGCTCGCTCCCGTGATCTTGACCGGGAGCCATTGGTCGTCGTCGCGCCTCGCGGCGTTGCCCCCCCAGAACACCAGCACCGAATCGCCGGCGGCGAACGGGAGGTTGCGGCCGTACATCGGGCTCACCCACACGTTCATCGTGAAGTTGCCGAGCCCGACGGCCAGCGCGGGCGCGGTGCACAGGAAGCCCAGCTTGCGCATCGCCCGGATCTGAATCGACGTGGGCGTCATCGACTGAATGTCCCCGTCCACCGCGTCCAACTCGCGGAACTCGGCGGGCAGGACGGTCGTCGCGGCGCGCAGGTTCTCCTGCAGGTCGATCTGCTGGGTCTGCGCCTGGTACACCCGCTGGTTGTTGACCAGCACCTGGTAGATCGCACCGGACACGATCCCCAGCAGCACCAAGGCGATGATCAGCTCCACCAGCGTGTAGCCGCGGCGGCCTAGCGCAGACATGAGACCTCCGTTTCCACGACCTCGGTGCGCCACTGCCCCAGGGCGGTCGGGTACTTGTTGTTCAGCACGATCTGCCATCCTTGGTTCGCGAGCGGGGTGAACGACCAGCTCACCGAGTCCACGGGGTTCCCGCCCCGCAGCAGCACCTCGCTGCCCGCGGTCTGCGACGCGCAGGCGCTCACCCGCAGCATCTCGAGCCGCCGCCCGGCGTACGCCGCCGCCACGGCGGAGCGCTGCCCCCGCCCGATCATGCGCGTGACCAGCGCCGCCGAGGTCACGAGGCCGAGCAGGCCGACCGTGAGCACCAGCATCGCCACGATGACTTCGACGATGGT
>QHTX01000131.1:9203-16965 GCA_003220975.1 Gemmatimonadota bacterium
GCACCACCTTGCCGGTGTAGCCGGCGATGATCACTGAATCCGTATTCGCCGAGACGTTGCCCGTGAAGCGCACGATGGTGTTGAGGGTCTCGAGGCTCAGGCCGCGCGGATCGAACTGCACCGAGTCCTGCGTGGCGCTGAGCGTGACGTTGAAGTCCTGGTACACGTTCTTGACTTGGCCCACGGTGTCGATCGTTACCTGCCCGGGCCGGCAGGACGTCACCCACACCCCGGACGATGCACCGTAGGCGAAGTGGTCCGCCGCACGGCAGCCCCGCTGGATCGCGAGCGAGCGCGCGGTCACGACGTAGGTCCCGGCCGCCACGCGCGCCGAGCGCACGTTCGTCTTGTCGAGCACGCCGTGAATCTTGGGAAACCCCACCGCCGCGATCAGCCCGATCAGGATGATCACGATCATCAATTCGACCGCCGAAAAGCCTGAGCGCGTCATGCGCACGCCTCCCGTTGGGGGGAGATCCTATCAGACTTCGTGCCGGAGGCTAATATGTTGTATTTGTTAGCGTTACGACATAGAGTGGGGACCGGCGCGAGCTGCAAAATGCTGCATACGTGCAAAATACTGCACTAGTCCAGCCCGTACCGATCCATCTTGTAGAACAGGGTCCGCAAGCTCACCCCCAGCCGCTTGGCCGCGTCACGCCGATTGCCCCGGGTTGCCTCGAGCGCACCGCGGATGGCTCGTCGCTCCGCCTCCTCGACGGTCTCACGGAGCGTGACCTCACCCCCTGGCTCCCCCTCTCCACGTTGTGGAGAGGGGGAAGGGGGGCGAGGTCCGAAGTCCGCTGGCTCCAGGATCTCTTTGTCCGACAGCACCGCGGCGCGCTCGATCGCGTGCTCGAGCTCGCGTGCGTTGCCCGGCCAGCGCTCGGCGACGAGCCACGTAAGCCCCTCGTCGCTCACGGCCAGCGGGCGCCCCAGGCGACGCCCGACTTGCACGGCGAAGTGGCGGGCCAGGGGCGCGATGTCCTCCCGCCGCTCGGCGAGCGGAGGGAGGTGGATGGCGACCACGTTGAGGCGATCGAACAGATCCACCCGGAACCGGCCCGCGGCCGCCTCCCCCGCGAGGTCCTTGGCCGTGGCGGCGAGCAGGCGCACGTCCACGCGCCGGGTCCGCCGGTCGCCGACGCGGCGGATCTCGCTCTCCTGCAGCACGCGCAGCAGCTTCGCCTGGAGCGGCAGCGGCAGCTCGCCGATCTCGTCGAGCAGCAGCGTGCCGCCGTCCGCCTGCTCGAACAAGCCCGGCCGGTCTCCCGCGGCGCCCGTGAACGCCCCCTTCACGTAGCCGAACAGCTCGGACTCGAGCAGCGTGTCGGGGATCGCGGCGCAGTTCACCGCGACGAACGCCTGCGCCGCGCGCGGGCTCGCCCGATGGATCGCTTGCGCGATGACCTCCTTACCGGTGCCGCGCTCGCCGGTGATGAGCACCGTGGTCTTGTGCTCCGCCACGCGGGCGACGAGCTCCAAGGCCTGACGCATCGCCCGGCTCTCGGCGATGAGGGCGCGGGACGCAGGGCTGCTGTCGAGCTGTGCCCTTAGTGTCGCGATGGTGCGTCCAAGCCGCTCGCGCTCCTCGGCCTTGCGCAGCGTCAGCACGACCTCGTCGGGCCGAAACGGCTTGGGGATGTAGTCGTAAGCGCCCTCCTTCATGGCAGCGAGGGCGGCCTCCTCGCCCCCGTAGGCGCTCATCATGATGACGAGGGCCGAGCCGCCGCCACTCACGTAGCCCCGCAGGAACGCGAGCCCGTCCATGTCGGGCATGCGCACGTCGCACAGGACGAGGTCGAACGGCTCGGCCAACGCGCGCGCGAGCGCCTTCGCGCCATTGCCCTCGGCGGCCACGTCGTAGCCCGCGTCAGCCAACAGCAGGCCGAGGGATTGGCGCAGCCCGGGCTCGTCGTCGACCACGAGGACGCGACTCATACCTCACCCCCTGACCCCCTCTCCGCGTTGCGGAGAGGGGGAACGTGAGGCGCCGCCGGAAAGAACATTTTGAACGCGGCCCCGCCTTCGCGGGCAGGGTCCACCCACACGACGCCGCCCATGTCGTGCACGGCGCGTGCGACGATGGCGAGGCCGAGCCCGGTGCCGCGCCCGGGCTCCTTGGTCGTGTAGAACGGCTCGAAGATCTTGTCGCGATCTTCCGCGGCGACGCCCGGACCGGAGTCGGCGACGAGCAGCAGGGCCCCTGCCTGCCCGGCCGCGAACTCCACCCGTGCGGGTCGCCGCTCGTATCCCCGCGGGAACGCGGTCCGGCCCGCATCCGTCGCCCGCTTCGGCGCGGCGCGCCCTGGCTCGTACGCCCACGGGCGGGCCCCGAGCACGACGAGGCCACCGGACGCGGCATCTACGGCATTCAGGACCAGGTTCACGATGACCTGCTCCAGCAGGTAGGCGCGACCGAGAATGTGCGGCACGCCCGCGGCGATTTCGAGGTCGGCGCGCACCGCTTTCAGGGCGCCCTGGGCCTCCAGCAGCGCGTGCGCGCCGCGCAGCACCGCGACCGGATCGAGCGGCGCCAGGGGCTCCTCCTGAGGCCGGGCGTAGTCGAGCAGGCCCCGGACGATCTGGTCGATGCGGTCGAGCTCGCGCGTCAAGCCGGCGACCACCTCGCCGTCGGCTCCGCGGCGGCGCAGCACCTCCACGTACGTCCCGATCGCTCCCAACGGGTTCCCGACCTCGTGGGCGATCCCGGCCGCGAGCCGTCCGATGCTCGCCAGTTTCTCCGAGCGGACGAGCTGGCTCTGGGCATCGAGCAGGTGATCGGTCATGCGGTTCAGCCGCTCGGCCAGGACCTGGAAGTCCCGGGTCTCGGCCGCCGGAGCCCGGGCCGCGAAATCGCCGGCGGCTACCGCGTCGGCGACCGCGACAAGCCGTTCCACGGGGCGCAAGACGAGCCGGCTCACCAGATAGCGACCGAAGAAGATGAACACCACCACGTCGAGCGCGACGGTGGTGAGGATGAAGGGGAGCGCCCGATCGGGGGCGAGCGCGGCCACGAGCAGCACCGTGCCCACCCCGAGCAGCAGCGCCGCCGCTGCCAGAAAGGCGAGGTTGAAGAGCAGCTCGGTGCGGAGCGACGGCCGTGCGCCCATGGACGGATACAAAGTACAAAAAACGAGCGGCGGGGAGGTCCCCCGCCGCTCAGTACGTCCGTTACCCCTGCAGCGAGCTTACCGGCAAACCGGCGCGCCCTCCGCATCCGCCGTCGTGGCCGGCGCCGTAGGCGTCACTGCACCCACGTAAATCGCGCAGCTCTTCGCCGTGTTGATGTTCGTGAGGCTGACACTCCACCCCGCCGCCGTGCCGGTGCCGACCGTGATCGTGCCGCGCCCGTTACCGACGGTGGCACACCACGCCGCGTTGCCTGCAGGCGCTGGGTTGACGCAGCTGGTGCTGGTCGTGTACTTGACGGAGTCAGCGAAGTACGCCTCTTCCGCCGTCACCATGTTCCGAAGGTCCGACTTCATCGAGGAGATGTACGCCTTCTCCTTCGTGTTGGCGAACTTCGGGATCGCGATGGCGGCCAGAATGCCGATGATCACCACCACGATCAACAGCTCAATGAGCGTGAAGCCCTTGCGGTTCATCTGTTCCCCCTGTTGGTGCTGGATGAGGCAACGTGTTTCAAACCGCCCCCAGATGTTGCAACCCATATGCCTAGTTAACGTCCATTCGACAACGTGCTACCCAGTAACGACTTAGCATTTCAGTGTCATAGCACTGTGTCATATCGGTCTTGGTGAAATTAGCGATTTTGTGCGATTGCCTCTTGCATATCGCGGCTCGTCAAACGAAGAGCGGCGGGGAGGTCCCCCGCCGCTCAGTACGTCCGTTACCCCTGCAGCGAGCTTACCGGCAAACCGGCGCGCCCTCCGCATCCGCCGTCGTGGCCGGCGCCGTGGGCGTCACTGCACCCACGTAAATCGCGCAGCTCTTCGCCGTGTTGATGTTCGTGAGGCTGACACTCCACCCCGACGCCGTGCCGGTGCCGACCGTGATCGTACCGGCCGAGTTGCCGATCGTGGGGCACCACGCCGCGTTGCCTGCAGGCGCTGGGTTGATGCAGCTGGTGCTGGTCGTGTACTTGACGGAGTCAGCGAAGTACGCCTCTTCCGCCGTCACCATGTTCCGAAGGTCCGACTTCATCGAGGAGATGTACGCCTTCTCCTTCGTGTTGGCGAACTTCGGGATCGCGATGGCGGCCAGAATGCCGATGATCACCACCACGATCAACAGCTCAATGAGCGTGAAGCCCTTGCGATTCATGCAACCCCCTGCGCAAACCGTTTGCCTATGGGCCAAGACTTGCCGGGACAGATTCGAGCAAGGGCTGTGCCGACGCTGGGCCCCGCGACCATAACGCCATTCGTCGTGTCGAGTTAACAACCCGCGACGACGACAATGCCGCCCCTCGGAGCCGCGCCGCGCCATAGTGTTTTGCATGGCCGGCCTCCGGCTCGCAAGAGGGAAGTCAGGGTCTACCGGGGGGCCGGATGCGGGCCAGGAGCGACTCGGCGACGGCCCCATCGCCTCGGGCCCGGGCCATGCGGGCCTCATACCAGTAGTAGAAGTCGCAGCGCGAGCAGAGCGCCTCGAGGCGGTGCAGCGTTGAGTCGGCCAGCGCGGAGCGGCCGAGCGAGAGGGCGGCGTCGGCGCCCGCGACGTGCACCCACGGCAGCTTGTCGTACCTGCTCGTCGCGATGCGATACGCCTCGAGCGCCTTTTCCGGGTCGTGCTGGGCGAGGTAGATCCCGACCATACGCCCCGGTCCGTCGAACGAGCGCGGCGAGTCCACCAGTTCGCTCAGCACGACCGTGAGCTGGTCTCGAAATACAGGGACGCGCAGCGCGGTGCGCACGCCTCCCGCCAGCACCAGGAGGGCGACGAGGAGTCGCCGCGGCGCGAGCGGCACGCGCGCGAGCGCGGCGCCTGCGGCCAGGACGAGACCGGCGGACGGCAGGTACAGCGTGCGCTCGGCGACGAGAACGCCCACGGGGAACACGAGGTTGGCGACCGGCAGCAGGGCAATGCCGATCCAGCCCAGGCCGTACGCCTCGAGGCGGCGCCCCCGGCGCCACGCGAGTGTGATCAGCGCCGCCCAGACGGCGAAGCACGCGAGGCCGAGCGCCAAGCGCGCGTCGAGCGCCGACGGGACGAGCGTGCGCTCGTCAGGGGAATAGTCCACACGCAGGTGCAGTGGGAACAGGAGCAGGCGCGCGAAGTCCGCGAAGGCAGCGACCGCGGTCAGCCGCATTTGGAGCGGCGTCGCCCCGATGAAATGGGGCGCCCAGTGTATGATCTCCGCGTACGGCGCCAGCACGGCGTGGCGCACCGCACCGTATGCGACGCCCAACACCACCCAGGCCGCGACGTAGGCGGCCATGCGACGCCGGGCAGGTCGCCGTCCCACCCTGACGATCCAGCCCCACGCGATCAGCGCCGGGACCACCGCGCCGGTTTCCTTGCTCAGCAGGGCGGCGACCGACGCGAGGAGGCTCCACCCGAGACTGTCCCGCTCCAGGGCGGCGTACACGGCGAGCAACGCGAACAGCGCCGCCATCAGCTCCGCGCGGCCCACGATATTCGCCACCGCTTCGACATGCACGGGATGCACCGCGAAGATCAGGCCGGCGACCAGCGCTGCGCGATCGCCGCTCCAGCGTCGCGCCAACAGGGTAACCGCGACGCTCGTCGCGGCATGCCACAGCAGATTGACTCCGTGAAACCACGCCGCGGCCCCAAGCTGCCAATCCACGGCGTAGCTCGCGATCGTGAGCGGCCGGTACAGCCCGCCACCGAATGCGTCAGGCCAATACGCGGCGGCGAAGGCACGCCACAGTGCGCTGGGTGTGTGGACGAAGGCGTTCGTGTAGATGATCGTGAGGTCGTCCCACGCCCAGCGGTTCCAAAGGGCCCCGAGGTACACCACGCCGGCGCAGGCGGCAACGGCGCAATAGAGGCGCCTCGTCATCGCGGCTGCAGTCGGCGAACGTGCGCCGCGAGAGAGTCCGCCGCCGCAGTGTTCCCCAAGCGCCGGGCCGCGGCGGCTTCCGCGGCATAGTGTCCGCGACAACCCTTGCACAGGGCATCGAAGCGCCCCAGCAGCGAGTCCGCCAGGGCGGGACGTCCCAGCGCCAGCGCCGCATGCGCCGCCTTCAGGTAAGGCCGGGGGTCGTCCGGGTAGATCGACGAGGCCGTCGTGGCGGCCTCGAAGGCCTTCGCGGGCCGCGCCTGGTCGAGGTATATCGTCGCCATGATCATCGGCCCGACGTAGGACCGCGGCGAGTCTTCGAGGATGCTCAGCGTCAGGGACATGTTGCTGCGCCACACGGGCACCCGCAGCGCGGTGCGTGCGCCCCCTGCCACTGCCATCGCGCCGACGACGAGCCCGAGCGCGCGACCGCGCAGATTGCGCGCGAGCCCCGCTACTGCCAACGCGAGGCCTACCGAGGGCAGATACTGCGTCCGCTCGGCGACGACGACGCCGATCGGAAACAAGAAATTCGCGACCGGCGCGTAAGCCAGAGCCATCCAAGCAAGCCCGTACGCTTCGAGTCGCCGCTGGCGGCGCCAAGCGAGCGCCAGCAGGGCGACCCATGTCGCGAGCACTAGCAACCCCAGCCCGAAGCGCCACTCGAGCGGGGAGGGCACCGTGGTGCGCTCGCCCGGCGAGTAGTCGGCGCGCAGCGCGAGTGGGAAGAGCAGCAGACGCGCCACGTCCGCGAGCGCCGCCACCGCCGTCAAGCGGACTTGCAACGGGCTGGCGCGCTGGAAGGCGGCGGCCAAATCGTGCGACCGCGCGTACGGATGCAGCACGACTTCCCGCACCGTGAGGCACACCAGGCCCGCCAGCAGCCAGCAGACCGCGTACGTCACCATGCGCCGGCGCGGCGGACGCCGCAGGCTCTCTCCCCCCCCGCCCCCCTCGCCCCCCGCGCCCCCCGCGCCCCCCGCGCCCAACAGCCCCCACCCGGCGACGACCAGCGCCGGCGCGACTACTGCCACCTCCTTGCTGAGCAGTCCGAGCGCCCAGCACACCGCGCTCCAGACCGGCCGATCCGCTTCCACCGCCGCGTACACCGCGAGCAGCGTGAACGCCGCGGCCATCAGTTCGGCCCGCCCCACGACGTTGGCGACCGCTTCGACATGCACCGGGTGCACCGCGAAAAGCATCCCCGCCACGAGCGCCGCCGCATCACCCGCCCAGCGCCGGGCGAGCACCGCGACGAGCGCACTCACACCGGCGTGCCACGACAGGTTCACGACGTGAAACCACGCGGCGCCGCCGATGTGCCAATCCAGCACGTACGTGAGCAGCGTGAGCGGGCGATACAGATACCCGCCCACGAACGGCGGCCAGTAAGGGCTGGCGAAGGCGGTGGCGAGCCCGGCCCACGTCTGGACGAGGGGATTCCCGAGAACGATGACTTGATCGTCCCAGACGAACTCGTTCCAGAGCGCGCCCAGGTACACGATCACGGCGCAGGCGGCGACGGCGAGATAGACGCTCCTAGCGCGCACGATGCACCACGAAGATCGTCGCGCCGTCGGGCCAACGGCGCACGATCCCGAGCCAGCCAGGGTAGGTGGCGAGCAGACGCTCCAGCTCCTCCTTTCCATCCGCCTGGTTTCCCGCGAGCAGGACGTGCGTCACGCCCTGGCGCTCGAGGTAAGCGCGGTGCACGGGGGGTGGAGGCTCGATCACGTGCGCGCCCCAATAGCTAGAGATGTAAAGCGGGAC
>QHTX01000131.1:16980-31491 GCA_003220975.1 Gemmatimonadota bacterium
TCGTGGTCGCTCGCGATCACGGCGTCGGGCGGCAAGGAATCCAGGGTCGGCAGCACTTCGGCGAAGGTGTGGGAAATCCGTTGGGCGGAGAGCTCCCACCAGCGGCCGGCGAATCCGCGCGTCTCGTAGCGCACGTAGCCCGCGACCAAGGCGGCAGCGAGGAGCGCCACGGGGACGCGCAGGCGCGGGCGAGGCCACAGTGCGACGGCCCCGGCCGCCCACGCGAGCGCCAGCCAGGGGAGCACGGCCCAGAGGAACCGGTCAGGCGGGACTGGCCAGCAGGCGAGAATCGCGAGGTACACCACGAGCGTCACGCCGATCGCCGAGCGTCGGGCGACACAGGCCAGCCCATACACTCCGACCACGAGCGCCGGGACGCCGACGAGGTAATAGACCAAGCGGCTCGGCACCCAGTTGAGCGTCAGCACGCCGAGGGGCCGCGCCAGGTCTGCCGTTCGGGAACCCAGCGCACCGGCTCCGGCCGCCCGGAGGAGCTCGAAGTACGACCCGTAATCCGTGGCGAGCAGCGGGTCGAGGGCGTGCCCCTGGGTGAGCAGCCAAGCTCCCCAGCCTGCGCCCGCCGCCACGAGCGGGAGAGACGCGAGCGCCGCCTGCCGCCACGGGTCCGGGCGGGCCTGTGCGACGTTCCCGCGGCGCGCGGCGTACAGCCACGCGACGACGCCGGCGCCCGCCGCCACACCGAGCGCGCGCGTGAGCAGGGCAAGCGCCGCGACACCGCCGGCCAGCAGCGCGGCGCTTCCGGACGCCAGGCGGGGGGGCGGACGGTCGGCGAGGATTACGGCAGCCACGAGCAGCAGGCCGAACAGCGGCTCCGAGAGCAGAGCGACGAGCATGGTGAGAAACGGGATCGCGAGCGCCGCCGCCGCAACCACGGCGCCGGCCAGCCAGCGCGGCGCCCCTTCCCCGACGAGCTCGGTGCGCGTCGCGTGCCACGCGATCAGGCCGCACGCCGCGGCAGCGCACACGACGTTCAGGAGCTTGCCGGCCAGGGCAGCCCCCGCCAGCGACAAGAATCCGAACAACGGCGCGAGGACGGCGGAGTAGAGCGGCGGGTAGTGGATCGCGGCCGGCGCGCCGGGGAGGTTCGCATATACGTATCCGTGCCCGTGGGCGAGGGCCCAGGCGATCGCGGCGTAGACCCCGTCGTCGTAAAACACCCCGACGAGGTCGCGGTTGAGTGTGAGCGCCCCCGCGACGAGGGCCACGCCCCCGGCCGCGATCCCCGCCCGTCGGGCGGCCGCACCCAGCGGAAGGTCCGCAGCGTCCGCGCTCACGGACCGACCGGCCTGCGGGCGAGAAGCGAATCCGCCGCCGCGGCGTACCCGTGCGCACGCGCCAGGGCCGCTTCCCGGCGGTAATACCCGCCGCAGCGGTGACACAGCCCTTCCAGCATCGCGAGCAACGAATCGGCGGCCCGCGAGTCGCCCACGGCGAAGGCGGCTACCGAGCCGGTCACGTAGATCGTCGGGTCACGGCCATACGTCGCCGCCGCGATGCGCGCCGCCGCGAGGGCCCGTGCCGGCGCATGCTGGTCCAGGTAATACCCGATCATCCGCTTCGGCCCGACGTAGGAACGCGGCGAATCCGTGATGATGCTCAGGGTGACCGACGCGTCGTCACGCCACACGGGGACCCGCAGGGCGGTGCGGATGCCGGCCAGCACGGCGAGCGCGGCGACGACCGGCCAAAGCCGTTCCCGCGGCGGCCGCGCGACCCAACCTGCGGCGGCGAGGACCAGCCCAGCCGAGGGGAGATACAACGTTCGCTCGGCGACGTAGAAGCCCGCGGGATAGAGGACGTTCGCCACGGGCAGGAGCGCCACGCCGATCCAGCCGAGCCCGAACGCCTCGAGCTTCCGATCGCGCTTCCACGCGAGCGCGAGCAGCGCGCTCCACAGCAGCGCGCACAACGCGCCCACCACGAAGCCGGGATCGAGCGGCGACGTGACCAGGGAGCGCTCGTTGGGGGAGTAGTCCACCCGCAGCGTCAGCGGGAACACGAGGAGGCGCGCGACATCGGCCAGCGCCGACACAGCCGTGAGCCGGACGGCCCAGGGAGAGGCGCCCAGGAACATCGCCCCGATGCTCTGAAATCCGGCGAACGGGTGCAGCACGATGGCGCGGGCGACCGCGTAGACGCCCCCGACGAGCACCCAGCTCGCGACGAAGAGCCCCATACGACGGCGGCTCGGCCGCGCGAGCCCGAGCACCCACGCCCAAGCGATGAGCGCCGGCGCGACCGCCGCGTTCTCCTTGCACAGAAGTCCGAGCGCCCAGGCCGCGGCGCTCCAGCCGATGGCCTCACGGGCGAGCGCGGCATACACGGAGAGCACGACGAAGACCCCCGCTAAGAGCTCGGCACGCCCGACCACGTTCGCGACCGCCTCGACGTGCACCGGGTGCACCGCGAACAGCACTCCCGCGACGAGCCCGCCCGTGGTGTCCGCCCACCGCCGCGCGAGGACCGCGACCGCGACCGCGGCCGCCCCGTGCCACAGCAGGTTCGCGGCGTGGAACCAGACCGCTCCGTCCAGCATGCGGTCCAGGGCGAAGGCCGCGATGATGAGCGGCCGGTACAGGTGGCCCCCCAGGTCGGGCGGCCAATACGGGGCCCCGAAGGCGCGCCAGACTCCCGCGGGTTCCGCCACGAGCGGATTCGTGACGATGATCGCGACATCGTCCATCGCGAACTGGTTCCAGAGCGCGCCGAGATACACCACGATGGCGCACCCGGCGACGACGGCGTACAGCTGCTTAGTGCCCACGATTCACCTGGAACACCGCGCGACCGCCGCCCCAAGCGTGGACGACCGAGAGCCAGCCCGGATATGCGCCGAGCAACGCGTCCAGCTCGGGGGCGGATTCGGACACGTAGCCGGCGATCACGATGTGGGTTACGCCTTGCCGCTCCAGGTACGCCCGCTGCTCGGCCGCGGTGGGCAGGGTCACTTCGCGGCCGTGGTAGCCGTGAACGTACAGGGGCACACACGTGCGGCCCGTATGAAGCCAGAACAGAGGCTCGAAGTCCGCGGCCACCACGGCGTCGGACGGGAGAGTCCTGAGCCACGGCAACATCTCGCCGGCGCTGGTCGAAACCAAGGCAGGCGCGGCGCGCCAAGCCTTCGAGACCAGCCCCTCGACTTCGAGTCGGCCGTAGCCGGCGACGACCGCGCCGGCCACGATTGCCAGCGGGACGCGCAGGGGCCTAAGCGTGGGCCGCTGCCAGAGACGAACCGCGGCCGCGACCCAGGCGAGGCCCAGCCAGGGAAGCACGACCCAAAGGAACCGATCGACGGGGAAGGGCCAGACGGACAGGATGGCGAAGTAACAGAGCAGCGTGAGCCCGATGCTCGACCGGCGGGACAGGAGCACCAGCCCGTACAGCAGCACCGCCAGCGCGGCTCCGCCGAGGAGGTAATGGAGCCCCGGCGGTCCCGGCAGCCACGAGAGCGTCAGGTCGCCCAGCGGGCGCGGCAGGTCGCGCAGGCTGGGCCAGAAGGCCCGGAGGCCAGCCTGTTTCAGCGGCTCGAAATAGCTGCCATAGCTCGCGGCCATGTCGGGATCGATCCCGCCGCGGTGACGGACGAGCCACAGTCCCCACGCGAGGGCGGCGGCGAAGACGGGGCCACCCGCCAGCGCCGTTCGCCGCCACGGCGCGCCGCGGACGAGCACCAGATAGAGGACGCTCCCCGCTCCCACGGCGACGCCGACGGACCGAGTGAGCAGCGCGAGCGCCGCGGCGACGCCGGCGAGCAGCGCTCCACGATCGGCCGACCAGCGCACGGGCGGGCGATCCGCGAGGATCACCGCGACGACCACGAGGACGCTGAACAGCGGGGGGAGCGCGCCGACGAACGGGGTGAGGAGCAAGGGATACAGCGGGGGAAAATGAACGACCGCAGGGTGGCCCGGGAGGTTTGGGTGCACGTACCCCAGACCGTGGCCCAGTGCGTACGCGGCGCCGACGTACAGGCCGTCGTCGTAGAAGACGCCCGCCAGCATTTGGTTCAGCGTCAGCCCGCCGCCTGCGAGCACCAGCAGCGCCGCAACGACGACTGCGGCGGCCAGCCACGCGGGGACGCCGGGCCCGAGGAGCTCCGCGCGGCTCGCGTGCCACGTAATGAGTCCCGCGGCGAGGGCGGCGAGCAGGATGTTGAGCACCTTGGCTGCAAGCGCCGCGGCCGGCAGGGGGAGCGCGCCGACGAACGGGGTGAGGAGCAAGGGATACAGCGGGGGAAAATGAACGACCGCAGGGTGGCCCGGGAGGTTTGGGTGCACGTACCCCAGACCGTGGCCCAGTGCGTACGCGGCGCCGACGTACAGGCCGTCGTCGTAGAAGACGCCCGCCAGCATTTGGTTCAGCGTCAGCCCGCCGCCTGCGAGCACCAGCAGCGCCGCAACGATGCCGGCGCGGCGCGCCATACGGTCGGGCGCCAGCGGCTCCGCCTGGGCGCTCACGGACGGCGCGCGGCCTTGAGCGCCTCGAGGTGCCGGAGCAACGAATCCGCCACGACCGTTTGACCGCGGGTGCGTGCCTCGATGGCGGCCGCCTCGAAGAACGTCTCGCAGTGAATACACGTCGAGTCGATGTGCGCCAGCAACGTGTCGGCGACCGCCGGCCGATTGAGGCGGTAGGCCAATTCGGCGGCGCGCAGGCTCATCCGGTTGTCGGCGGGCATGATCCGCGCTGCACGACGGAAGCCGTCGAGCGCGTCGGCATACCGACCGTCGCGCTCGGCGTAGCGGGCGCCGACCATCGGCCCGAAGTATGACCGCGGCGAGTCTCGCAAGACGCTCTGGTAGACGGTTTCGGTGCTCTTCCAGACCGGCACGCGGAGCGCGGTACGAAGACCGCCAGCGGCGATCAGTGTGACGGTGGCGACGCCCGCGATCCGCCGAACACGGGTCGCCGCTCCAGCCCACCAGGCCGCAAACCCGGCGCCGGCAGCGAGCGCGAGGCCGACCGACGGAAAATAGAGCGTCCGCTCGGCGACGAGCACACCCACCGTGAAGAGAAGGTTGGCCACGGGCGCGAGCGCGATCCCGATCCAGGCGACACCCAGCGCCTCGACGCGCCGCTGACGCCGCGCCAACAACCACAGGAGCGCTGCCCAGAGCGCGAGGCACGCGAGGCCTGCGAGGAAGCGTGGGTCGCCGAACCCCGTCACTGCCGTGCGCTCCTTCGGGGAGTAATCCGCGCGGAGCGTCAACGGGAACACGAGGAGGCGCGCGATGTCGGCGAGGGCTGCGACGGCGGTGAGCCGCACCATGAGGGGCGACTGGTCGAGAAAGACGACCGCCACCCCCGAGCTCACCGGATAGGGCCCGAACACCGCCTGCCGCACGAGGGCGTAGTCGATGCCGATCAAGCACCAGACGATCGCATACGCCACGATGCGCCGTGCCGGCGGGCGCGGGAAGCCGAGCAGCCATGCCGCCCCGACCAGCGCCGGGACCACTGCGGCATTCTCCTTGGCGAGGAGGGCGAGCGTCCAGGCGGCCGCGCTTCCGGCGAGGCTGTCGCGCGCGACTGCGAGCCAGACGGCGAGCACCGAGAAGACCGCCGCCATGAGCTCCGCCCGGCCGACCACGTTCGCCACGGCTTCGACGTGGACGGGATGGACCGCGAACAGGGCCCCGGCGAGCCAACCTGCGGCATCCCCAGCCCAGCGTCGGGCGAGGAGGGCCACCGCGGTGCTGGCGCCGGCGTGCCAGAGGACGTTGACGCCGTGGAACCACCATGCGCCCGCGGGCGCCACGAGCCAGTCGAGGGCGTACGTCGCGACGACGAGGGGCCGGTACAGATACCCGCCCGCGGCGGGGGGCCAATAGGGCATGGCGAACGCGCGCCACAACCCGCTCACCCCATGGACGAGCGTGTTGTCCGCTACGATGGGCATGTCATCCCAGGCGAAGCCGTTCGCGAGGGCGCCGAGGTAGCAGGCGACGGCGAGCGTCGCGACGCCGACCACGAGCGCGCGGGCGCCCGAGGGCAGGCTCAGCGGGCGCGCCACTGACCCGGCGGCGGCAACAGGTTGTAGCGCAGGATGTGGAACAGCGCGGCGAGGCCGTCACGCCACGTGATCTTTTTCCCTTCCGCGTAGGTTCGCCCGCTGTAGGAGATCGGCATCTCCCAGACGCGCGCCCCCGCCTGCGCCAGGCGCGCGGTGATCTCCACCTCGAAGCCGAACCGGTTGGACGTGAGGGGCAGGCGCCTCAGCAGGTCGGCGCGCACCAGCTTGTAGCACGTCTCCACGTCGGTGAGGTTGAGATCGGTGAACATGTTGGAGAGGAGGGTGAGGAGCCGGTTGCCGACGGAGTGCCAGAAGTAGAGGACGCGATGCGGGCCGCCCTGGAACCGCGAGCCGAACACGGCGTCGGCGCGTCCGTCGGCGATGGGGGCGAGCAGGGCCGGGAGCTCGGCGGGATCGTACTCGAGGTCGGCGTCCTGGATCACGATCACGTCGCCCGTGGCCTCCCGGATCCCCGAGCGGATGGCCGCCCCCTTTCCACGGTTCCGCTCGTGGCGCACCACCCGGTCGAGCCGCCCCTCCCGGCACAGGCCGTCGAGGATGTCGCCCGAGCCGTCGGTGGAGGCATCGTCGATGGCGACGAGCTCGACTCCCAGCGGGACGCTGCGCAGGCGCGCGACGACGCGCGCCACGGTGTCCGCCTCGTTATAGACAGGGATGAGGACGCTGAGTCTCACGCCTCGTTCGACTCCCCGTCGTACCGGCTGAGCTTGCGGTACAGGGTCGAGGGGTCGATGCCCAGGACTTCGGCCGCGCGGGTCTTGTTGCCGCCCTCGCTCTGGAGCACCCACGTGATGTAGGCGCGCTCGATGACGTCGAGGGTGGGGTTGGCGTGGGGCCGCTCCGCGACGAGGGGCTCGGCCCGGTGCTCGCTGAGCTTGTCGGGCAGCGCCGCGAGATCGATCGTGTCGCCCTTGCTGAGCACGACCGCCCGCTCGAGGGCGTTTTCGAGCTCGCGCACGTTGCCGGGCCAGTCGTAGACGAGCAGCGCCTGCTGCGCCACCTCGGCGAGGCCCTTCGGGTTCTCGCCCCGCTCCTTCGCGATGCGGCTGAGGAACTCCTCCCACAGGATCTGAATGTCGTCCCGGCGCTCCCGCAGCGGCGGCAAGTGGATGGCGATCACGTTGAGCCGGTAATAGAGATCGGTGCGGAAGCGGCCGCGCTTGATGTCGTCCTCCAGATCCCGATTGGTCGCCGCCACCACGCGCACGTCGACCGGGATGGCCTCCGTGCCGCCGACGGGGATCGCTTCGCGCTCCTGGAGCACGCGGAGCAGCTTCACCTGCGTGGCGGGGGACATCTCGCCGATCTCGTCGAGGAAGAACGTGCCGCCCCGCGCCGCGGCGAACAGGCCCTGCTTGTCCCGCACCGCTCCCGTGAAGGAGCCCTTCACATGGCCGAACAGCTCCGATTCGAGCAGGCTCTCGGGCAGCGCGCCGCAGTTCAGCGAAAAGAATCCGCCGTCCGAGCGTGCCGACAGCTCGTGGATATAGCGCGCGATGACTTCCTTCCCCGTGCCCGACTCTCCCTGGATGAGCACGGTACTCTCGGTCGGGGCCACCTGCTCGGCAAGTTTGAGGACGTCGACGAAGGCGCGCGACTTACCGAGCGGCTTGACCAGCCCGGACCGCTCGCGGCGCCGGATCTCCTGCTTGAGCTGCTTGTTCTCCGCCTTGAGCTGCCGCTGCTCGACGGCGCGACGGCAGATCGCCACGAGGTCGTCGTTCGAGAACGGCTTCTGGATGTAGTAGAAGGCGCCCTGGTTCACCGCCTGAATCGCGCTCTGCAGCGATGCCTGCGCGGTCATGAGGATCACCGGCGTCTCGGGATCCTGCTCGCGCACGGCCGCAAGGATGTCGGTGCCCGTGACGCCCGGCATCTTGATGTCGGTGAGGACGATGTCGGGTGGGCTGCCCTTCAACGCCTCGAGCCCGGCCTTTCCGCCCTGGGCCGTGGTGACGTCGAACCCTTCGCCCTTGAGGAGGATCCGCAGCACGTCGAGGATCCCCATCTCGTCGTCGACGACGAGGATGGAGGGCTGGTTGGTCATACGACCTCCGCATCCCTGGCTTGAGTTGTCACGTCACGGCCCACCGATCCGCTCGGCGCGCGCGAGCAGCGAATCGGACGCCGCCGCGTATCCGGCCTCCCGCGCAGCAGCCGCGCTACTACGGTAGTAGCGTGGGCACTGGTGGCAAAGACGCTGGAACCCGACCAGCAGCGAATCCGCCGCCCGCGCGTCCCCGGCGGCGAAGGCGGCGACGGCGCCCGTGATATAGACCGTGGCGTCTCGGTCGAAGATGCTCGTCGCCAAGCGTGCCGCAGCGAGCGCCTTGGCGGGCTCATGCTGGTCCAAGTACCAGAACGCCATCCGCTTGGGGCCTTGGAAAGAACGCGGCGAATCTTGCAGCATGCTCAGGGTGAGAGAAGGTTCATCACGCCAGACGGGCACGCGCCGGGCCGTGCGTACGCCGCCGAGGACGACGAGAGCGGCCACCACGAGCCGGAACGACCGGGGCGGCAGTCGTTCCAGCCACGGCCCCACGGCGAGGACCAGACCCGCGGATGGGAGGTAGAGTGTCCGCTCCGCGAGGTAGAAACCCACCGGGTACAGCAGGTTCGCAACCGGCAGGTACGCGATGCCGATCCACCCGAGCCCGAGCGCTTCCAGCCGGCGACCCCGCTTCCAGGCGACGAACAGCAGAGTGCTCCAGACAACGAAGCACACAGCCCCGGCCACGACCCGCGGGTCGAGCGGCGACGTGACCAGCGTTCGCTCGTTGGGTGAGTAGTCCGCCCGAAGGGTCAGGGGAAAGACGAGGAGCCGCGCGACATCGGCCAGCCCGGCGACCGCCGTCAGTCGCACCGCCACTGGGGACTCGCCGACGAACATTAGAGCGGTGCCTTCGAGCCCAGAGAAAGGGTGGCGCACCGCAGCGCGCACGGCGACGTACGCAGCGCCAACGACCACCCAGACGGTGACGAACACGACGATCCGGCGACGGTTGGGCCTTCCGAACCCGAGCAGCCACGCCCAGACGACGAGCCCGGGCACAACCGCCGCGTTCTCCTTGGAGAGCAGCCCGAGCACCGCCGCCGCCGTGCTCCAGGCGATGCTCTCATGAATGACAGCCGCATAGACCGCGAGGACCGCGAACAGCGCAGCCATCGACTCCGCGCGCCCGACGACGTTCGCCACCGCCTCCACGTGTACTGGATGGACGGCGAACAGGAGTCCCGCGGCCAGGGCGCCGGCGTTATTGGTCCAGCGCCGGGCGAGCGCCGCCACGGCCACGGAGGCCGCCGCATGCCACGCCAGATTCACCGCGTGAAGCCAGGCCGCGCCGTCGACTGCCCGATCGACCGCAAACGTCGCGATCGTGAGTGGTCGGTACATAGAGCCCCCGAGATCGGGGGTCCAATAGGGCGCGGCGAAAGCCTTCCAGAGCCCCGACAGATGACCCACGAGCGGGTTCATCACGACGATCGCCACGTCGTCGAAAGCGAACCGGTTCCACAGAGCCCCGAGATACACGATTGCGGCGCAGGCCGCGACCATGACGTAGAGGTGGGTCGCGCGCGATTCGGTTCCAGCGAAGGAAGGAGTCACCGGGCTCATCGGGACGGCCGCAGCGTACGTCATGCGGCTTCCTCTTTCCGACCGGCTGCGGGGAAGTAGACGGTGAACGTCGTGCCCTTCCCCGCCGTGGAGTCCACAAGCACGAGGCCGCGGTGGGCCTCGACCGCGCGCTGCACGATGGCGAGCCCCAGCCCGGTGCCCCCGGTCCGTCCCGTGACGAACGGCTCGAACAAGCGGCCCCGCAGGCTCTCCGGAATCCCCGGGCCGTTGTCGCTCACGGCCAGGCTCACCGGGTTCTCGATCCCGGCCCCGCCGGGGAGCTCGTGCGCCGCGGGCCGGCCCGTGCGGACGGACACGCGGGCGCCCTTCCCCGCCGCCTGCACCGCGTTCAACACCAGGTTCGACACCACGCGGTGCAGCAGGTCTTCGTCGCCCTCCATCGGCGTCGGGCCGCCGGCCAGGTCGATGACGGCGTCCCCGGGACAGTCGGGATGCTCGCGCACCATGCGGATCGCCGCCCCCGCCACGGCCCGCAGATCGAGCGGCCGGCATTCGGTGACGCGCACCCGCGAGAAGTCGAGGAATTCCGAGAGCAGCCGCGACAGCCGGTCGCTCTCGCGCACGATGAGCGACGTCAGGAACTTCTCGTCCGGGTCGGCCCGCTTGGCGCGGCCCAGCTGCTCGACCGACGAGCGGATCGAGGCGAGCGGGTTCTTGATCTCGTGCGCGAGACTCGAGGACAGCTCGGCCACGGCCTCGAGGCGCTCCGCGCGCAGGTGCAGCTCCTCCAGCCGCTTCGAGTCCGAGATGTCGGTGAAAATGGCCGTCACGCGCGGCGCGCCGTCCGGCTCCAGGTCGAGGGTCGTCGTCGTCACGCCGATCGGAAACGTCCGATCGGGGCGCCGCACGAGGGCCTCCACCCGCATCGCCCGCACGCCGCGCCGCGCGGTCGCGGTGATCGCGGCCCAGAACTCGGGGGCGATCTTCGCGAACTCCGGCATGATCGACCGTCCGCGCCACTGCCGTTCCTTGACGCCGAGGATGTGCTCCGCCGCCGGATTGCAGTAGAGGAGGTGCCCCTCCTGATCCACCGTCACGATGCCCGTCGGGATGTTCCGCAGCACGTCGTCGGCCTCGAGCCGGACCTGGCGCAGCTCTCCCGCCAGCGCCTCGCGCTCGGCCCCCATCACCGAGACGCGGCTCGCGAAGTAGGCCGTCACCGCCGCCACCGCGACGAACACCGACAGCTGGAGCGCGATCGGGCCCGACAGCGCGGTGCGGTGCCCGAAGAACACGTCGGCGACGTACACGATGCCCACGAGCGCGGTGATCAACGCCGTGCTGGTGGGAGGCATCAGGACAGCGGTCACCGCGATGAGCGGTACGTAGAGCGGCGTGAGGTCGCTCTGCGGGCCGCCCGTGATGTGCACCACGGTCGTGATCAACGCGACGTCGAACAACGCCTGGGCATAGAGGAACGTCTGGCCCAGCACGCGGGCGCGGATGTGGGTGTGCCAGTAGGAGGCGATCGTCACGATCACGGTCGCGACCAGCACGAACGACGTGACCAGCAGATCGAGCGGCGCCGCGACCGCAAACTTGAACGCGGCGGCGAGATACAGCGCCACCGCCACGCACATCCGCCCGACGTACACCGACCGCAGCAGGGCCTGCGGCGTCGGGATCGCCGACCCGGTCGAGCGGCCCCCGAACCACTTCACATCGCGCTCCTTGGAGTGAGCATAAGCATCACAAAGGCAACAGCTTACGATGGACGGCCGAACGCCGTCGCCGCCGGGCGCAGGGCGTAAGTATTGGGAGTGGTCTGGCAAAGTGCAAGAGCGCGGCCGGTGTGCGGCTGTACTATTGTACGCCATGCCGCGCCGCACCCGCCTGCTGCCATACGTGATCGTCGCGGCCATGGCGGCGCCGCGCCCCGGACACGCCCAGGCGCCCCTCACCCCCCTGGATTCCGCGATTCTCGCGTCACAGCCTCTCAAGCGGTTGGTGCTCAGCCCCTCGCTGTTCCGCCGCCTCAGCGTCCTCGCCGCCGGCCTCGATCGCGAGGTGGTGTTGTGCCTCCAGGGGACGGCGTCGGGTGACAGCGCGATGGTGCGGGATTTCGTGATGCCGGACCTGCTGAGCTCGGCCGCCGATGCGGTTCAGCCGTTGCCCTGCGCGCCGGCGACGCTCGCGGTGTGGCACAACCACCCCTGGACGGGGCCGGACTCGAGCTTCGGCGTGAAGACGCCGGAAGACTTCTGTTCGCTGAGCGAGCCCGACCTGCGGACCGTGATCGCCGATTCGGTCCCGTTCGCGGTGGTGAGCGTCGGTCGCGCGCGGCGCCCGATCCTGTGCTGGTGGCGCCGCGTCCAAGCCGTGGTGAACCGGCACGTCAAGTTCCTGCCGCGCTTCGCGCGGCAGTGGCTCGAAGTGTCGAGCCTCGCGGCCATCGACACGTTGGCGCCTTAGACGCCCTCTTCCGCCTCCCCGGCCGGAAGGTCGAGCGCTTCCAGCTCGAGCACGAACACGCTGCCGCCACCCGGACGCGGCTCGTAGCGCACGCGCCCGCCCTGCGCCTCGGCGAGCCGCCGCGCGATCGAGAGCCCGAGGCCGGCGCGTCCGGCGTCCGGCGCCGCGGTCGGGCTGCGGAAAAACGGCGCGAAGATGCGCTCGCGGTCTTCGGCCGGGATGCCGGGGCCCCGGTCCGCCACGGTGAACAGGAGCGACCCGCCCTGGCGCGTGACCCCCAGCTCCACGGGAGCACGCGGCGGCGAATAGCGCAGCGCGTTCTCGACCAGGTTGCTCAAGATGCGGAGTGTCTGCACGAAATCGAACCGCCCCACCAGAGCCGGCTGGGTCATGTCGATCGACGTCGCGACCGAGCGGCCGCCGAGCACCGGCTGCAGCTGGCGTGTGACCGCGCCGACGACGTCTTCGGCGGTGTTGGGCTCGAGCGTGACCGGGAAGACCCCCCCCTTCAAGCGGGACAGGTCGAGGATGTCGCCGACGAAGCGGCTGAGGCGATCGACCTGCTCTTCGATCACCCGGGCGTTCGCGTCGCCGCGACCGGCGGCCGTCTGGGCGAGGGCCTTGATCGCCGTGAGGGGTGTCCGCAGGTCGTGGGACACGGATGCGAGCAGGATGTCCTTCAGGCGGTCGGCCTCGCGGAGCGCTTCCGCACGCTCCGCCTCGGCGACGAGGCGGACGCGCTCGATGCCCAGGGCGGCGTAGTAGGCCAGGGCGGTCAGGAAGCGCCGCCGGGCGGCGTCGAGCACCAGCGAGCCGGAGCACGCCGACCGTCCGTGCCTCGACCTGCAGCGGCACGAGCACGGTGCGGGCGTCCGCGGCGCCGACGCCGATGGCATCGTCGTCCGTGGAGGGTGCGAAGGCCTGCAGGGTGGTGCCGTCCGCGCGCACGACGGCCGCCCGGCCGTGCTGGGCGACCCAGGCGACCAGCGCGCCGTCGTCGACGGGAACCGCGCCGCCTCCGTCACGAGCGCGCACGGCCGACGCGACGGGCTCGCCGCCGTTCCCGGAACGGTAGATCTCGCAATCGGGCACGCCGAGCGTGCCGCGAATCAGCTCCGCCAGCGCGGCGAGCGCGTCCCGGGCGCGGCCGGCATGCAGCGCCCGCGACCCGAGGCGCGACAGCCGGGCCACCTCGTCGGCGCGGCGGCGCGCCGCCTCCGCTTCGGAGAGGGCGCGTGTCACGAGCTCGCTCGTCACCGCCGACGTCGCGAGGAAGGCGACCAGCGCGGTCCAGTCGAACGGCTTGCCGACCGAGAATTCGTCGTAGGGGAACTGGAAGAAGTAGTCGATCGAGAAGAATCCGCCGCAGGCGAGCGCCACCCCCAGGGTGCGCCCGCCTGCCACACTGCCGCCCAGCACCAGCAGCAGATAGATGAGGGCGACATGAGGCTCGCCGATGTCGCCGCGCGCGGCGCGCATCACCGCGGTGAGGGCGACGAAGATCGCGCCCCAGAAGAGCGAGGCGCGCACGGGCGGCCAGCGAATCCGGCGCGTCACGTCACTGCGGCAGCTCGATCCGGTAGCCGACGCCGGGCTCCGTGATGATCAGCTGCGGGCGCGTCGGATCGGCTTCGATCTTGCGCCGCAGGTTGGTGATGTAGACGCGGAGATACTGCTGCGGGTTGCCGAACTGGCGGCGCCACACGGCGTCGAAGATCTGCTGGTGGGTGAGGGTGCGGCCCGCCTGGCCGACCAGGGTCCGCACGATGTCCCATTCCAGCGGCGTGAGATGAATCGCGCGACCCGCGCGCCGAACCGCGCGACGCGCCAGGTCGATCGTCAGGTCTCCGGCGGTCACCACGGATTCCGTCGCCGCGCCGGCGAGCCCGCGGCGTAACTGCGCCCGGACGCGCGCCGCGAGCTCGCGCGGACTGAAGGGCTTGGTGACGTAGTCGTCCGCCCCGGCGTTCAGCAACAGCACCTTCTCCTGCTCCGCGTGACGGGCGGACAGCACCACGATCGGCATGTTGGCCCAGCGGCGAATCTCGAGGCAGACCTCGAGGCCCGCGAGGTCGGGGAGCCCGAGGTCGAGCACGACGAGGTCGGGACGCTCGGCGGCGGCGAGGTCGATCCCCTCCCCGCCCGCGCCCGCCTCGACCACGCGCTCGGCGAGGCCGCGCAACGCGTTCCGGATCGCGCGGCGAATCGGGGGCTCGTCCTCGATGACGAGGATCGAGCGGGCCCGCACCGCGGGCTCAGGGGGGGAGGGGGGGGCTGCGGGTTGCGTCTGCAACAGTCGGCTCTCGACCATGCCCAAAGGTACAGAGAGACACCAACACTCGGCGAGAAGTCGAGATCCGCAACGGTCTTTGTGAGATCTTAGCGCGGCCCGCCCGGTTTGACCCTC
>QHTX01000131.1:31597-32063 GCA_003220975.1 Gemmatimonadota bacterium
TTCCGCTGCAGGCGGATTGGACGGGAGCGGGCCCCAGGGAGGCCCCTCCCGTCGGTGTTTTACTCCTTCAGATGCGCCTTGACCGCACCCCTCCGCGTGCGCAGGTCATTCATCGCAGAACGCCTCTTCGGTGTCAGTCGGTGTGTCGCGGATGGCGCCGCAGCTGCGCGGTGGCGTCGTCGATGCGGCCGATGTAGGCGCGCACCGCCTCGCCGTGGTCCCGGCGCGGCACCACGAAGTGCGCGTCATCGGGCTCCGGGCTCCTCAAGTCGTCGACCATCAGGTCGCCGCCGTGCCCCTCCACCGCGGCTTCGAATCGCTCCACGGCCGACAGCAAGTCCGCCAGGTCTTCCGGGCGTTCGGCGCCCGTCACGGTGACGCCGCGATCCCGCAGGCGCGCGGCCACCTCTGCCGCTACGGCCGCCTGCTCGTCCGCGCGGTGCGGGTCGAGGCTGCGCTCGAAATC
>QHTX01000131.1:32069-57639 GCA_003220975.1 Gemmatimonadota bacterium
ACTCCTTATCTGCGAGAAGCGTCGCGGCGAGGTTCCCTGTTCCCCGGTTACGGCCACCTTTCGGTCGGGACATCGGCCGGGGGCTCGAGCGACTGAACATAGGTCACGAGCTTCCAAATGGCGTCGGGCGACAGGATGCCGCCGAAGGCCGGCATGCCGTGCGGCCGGCCGTCGAAGATCGACTGGAACAGCGCGCCGTCCGTGCCGCCGTAGCGCCACCGCCCATCCGCCAGGCTGGGGCCCACCCAGCCGGCCCCCCCACCCCCGTGGCAGCCGTCGCAGTTCATCGCCGTGAACAGCGTCGCCCCGTCCGCCGCCGACCGCTTGTCCCTCGCATGCGGGTTGCGCAGCTTCGCCGTTGGAGGAGCGAGCCCGCCGGCGGAGAGGTGCTCCTCGTAGCCGCCCGCGGGGGGGACGCTCCGCCGCTCCCGGCAACCGACGCCGAGGAGCAGCAGCGCGATCGGCGCCGTCACCCTCACCAGCGGCCTCGAGGCCACGTGTCCCCTCCCCCCCCTTCCTCGGGCTACAAGCCGAAGATCCAGACGATCCCGCCCTGACTCGTGTGCCGCGCGATGTCCGGCATGAAGTCCGCGGGCGGCCGCACGTCCGCCGGATCGTCCGAGCGGACGTCCCCCGCAAGCAAGAACCAGTCGCCGCCGATGCCGGCGTAGACCGCCACGTATTGCTTGCCATCCGGCCCGGCGTACGTGATCGGGTTCGCGACCACGCCCGATCCCACCTTGAACTTCCACAGGACCGTGCCGGTTCTCGCATTGGCCGCCTTGAGCCAGCCGTCCAGGGTGCCGTACAACACAACGTCCCCGGCCGTCGTGAGGGCACCACTCCAGACCGGATACTTTTCCCTGATCTCCCACACCTTGCGTCCCACGCCTGCGTCCCAGGCGATGAACGCGCCCAGGTGCCCACCCCGGCCCGCGTGGTACGGCGTGTTCGCACCGATGAACGGCGTGCCGGCGATGCGGGTGGCCGGCACCGCCTGGTAGTCCATGCACATGTTGTTCGTCGGGACGTAGAACAGCCCGGTGCGGGGCGAATACGCGGCCGGTGACGCGGGGCTCTTCCCGCCCTCGAGCGTGGGACACACGTCCTTGACGTTGCCCCGGGACGCTCCCGTGAGCCTGGTGGAATCGAGCACCGGCCGCCCGGTCGCGAGGTCGACGCCCTTCGCCCAGTTGACGTCGACGAACGGCCGGGCGACGAGCACCTCCCCGGTCGCGCGGTCCAGCGTGTAAGCGAAGCCGTTCTTGTCGAAGTGCACGAGGACCCGGCGCAGCCGGCCGCCGATCGTCAGGTCCGCGAGAATCATCTCCGCCGTCGCGTCGTAGTCCCAGCTGTCGTGCGGCGTGAACTGGTATGCCCACACGAGCGCGCCGTCGGCCGGTCGGCGGGCCAAGACGCTCGCCGTCCACTTGTTGTCCCCCGGCCGCTGCTCGGGATTGTACGGGGCCGGATTGCCGACGCCGTAGTACACGAGGTCCAGCGATGGATCGTAGGACAGCCATCCCCACACCGGCCCGCCGCCGTTCTTCCAGACCTCCTGCGGCCAGCTCGTCAACGCCAGGTCGGTGCCCCCGCCGTAGAACGGTCTGAACACCCCCGCCCGGACCAGCACTTCGCTGTCGGGGCCGATGGTGTACGCGGTCCAGACGGGCCGGCCGGTCGCCAGGTCGAGGGCCTTCAGCCAGCCGTGGATCCCGAACTCGCCGCCCGAGGCTCCCACGAGGACCCGGTTCTTCACGACCAAGGGCGCCATGGGCGTGGTCTCGCCCTGCGAGACGTCGGCGATTCTCGCGTTCCACAGCTCCTTGCCCGTCGTCGCGTCGATCGCGACCGTGTGGCCATCGAGCAGGTTGTAGACGATCCTGCCCTCCGCGTAGAACGCGCCGCGGTTGATCACGTCGCAGCAGGCGATGCCGACGGCGTTCGGGTCCACGGCGGGGCGGTACTTCCACTTCAGGGGATAGCCTTCGCGCGTGAGGTCGAAGGCGTAGAGGACGTTGGGGTACGGCGTGACGACGTACATGGTGTTGTTCACGACGAGCGGCTGCCCCTCGTGGCCCGCGAGGACGCCGGTCGAGAAGCTCCAGACCGGATGCAGGCGGGTCGCGTTCGCGGTGGTGATCTGGGTCAGCGTGCTGTAGCGTGTCGCGGCGTAGTCGCCGGCGGGCATGGTCCACTGACCGGACCGCTGCGCCGCGGCGGGCGGGACGCGGCCGGCGCCCATGGCGCCCAGCGCCGAGACGAAGACGACAACGACGCGACGGTGCGTCATACCAGCTCCTCCCTTCACCCTCCCGCGCTCGTGTAGCGCCGCAGCGCGGCGCGCCACAGCAGGCGGGTGAGCGCGAGCGCCAGGGCGGCGACGCCGGCCGCGCCCAGCGCCGCGGCGGGGCCGAGCCGCCCCGTCAGGGCCGAGGCGGGGATGGTCGTCGTCCAGGCGATCGGCACGAGATAAACGAACACGAAGCGCAGCGCGCCGGGATAGGCGGAGACGGGATAGCGGGCGGCTTCGTACACGGCGTCGAACAGCACCGACAGGTTTTCGACCGCCACGAACCAGAAGGCGAGGCTCATCAACGCAACCCAGATGGCGTACACCAGCGCGACGGCCGAGCCGAGCGTCACCGCAAACGCGAGGAGGGCGAGGGGTGAGGGGACGCGGCCCAACCGCACGACGGCGTACCCGGCGAGGGCGAGGCCCAGCGCGACGTCAGCGCCACAGGTCGAGCCGCCGGAACGAGACGTACAGCTGCGCATCCACCGGCCGGGTGAGGATCAAGTCCAGCTTGCCGCTGCGCACCTCGTCCACCAGCTCGCCGATCCCGGGCCGGAGCACCGCCTCGATCACACCCGTGAGCGCGTTGAACACACCCAGCAAGACCACGACTTCCCAGTAGTCCCACCCGCCGAGCCGCGCGGTGTGCCGGAAGAAGAGCGCGAGGGTGAGGAGCGCCATCGCGATCCAGAACAGCGTGCCCAGCAGGCTCGCCAGGAAGTTGGCGCGGTACTGCAGCTCCTCGACGACATTCACACGCCACAGCGCGCGCAGTACGCGGCGGACGCTCATCCGCCCACCGCCCCGTAGTGGCGGATGCCGCGCCGCCAGACGACGCGGTACGCCGCCCACCAGACCGCGAGCCAGCAGACCTGCCCCAGGAACCCGCGGACGTACTGCTCGGGCGTCACGACCCCGCCCGTGAGCACCTCGACCGGGAACGACAGCACGTACGGAAACCACAGCACGCCCGCGACCGACGCGACGGCCGGGGGCAGGAGCGCGAGCGGGGCGATACGCCCGGAGAGAAAGAGCGAGATGCCGAACTGGAGCTCCATCAACGCCGTGGCCCGCGTCGTCCAGAAGGCGAGCAAGCCGGTGGCGTAGCCGTTCAGGAATCGGATCGCCGCGGCGAGCGCGACGGCGAGCGCGAACAGTGCCCACCGGCCGGGCGCGAACGGCAGCCGCACGACCGGCCACGCGAGGGCGACGAGCATCCAGACGACGAGCACGACCGACGCGGTGCGTGCCTTGTAGGCGATGTTGTCCGCGATCGCTTCGTGGACGGGGCCGATCGGGCGCGCCAGCCGGAAGTTCATCTCGCCGTCGCGGACCCAGCGGTCGATGTACCAGGCGTCCCACGCCAGTGTGAGCTGGTTCACGAGCGCCACGCCGAAGAAGTAGCGGGCGAAGTCGTCGCGCCCGAAGCCCTGCACGGCGCCCTGGCTCGCGATCGACCACCAGATGCCGAGCGCGATGGCGGGCTCGGTCACGTTCCACAGCATCCAGATGGCGATCGCGGCGCGGTACTGGAGATCCACGAGCCAGGCCGACCGCACGAGCGCCGCGTAGCGGCGCAGCCACACGTTCATGCCCCCCCCTCCGTCCCCTCGGCGAACGCGCG
Organism: Gemmatimonadota bacterium; assembly: GCA_003220975.1. Lineage (GTDB taxonomy): Bacteria > Gemmatimonadota > Gemmatimonadetes > Gemmatimonadales > GWC2-71-9 > AG41. Next base: position 35,990 of record QHTX01000131.1, read on the forward strand.
CCGGATCACGTCCTCGAGGGCCGGATCCTGGATGGAGAGATCGACGACGGGCACCGACGCCAACAGCCGGGCGCTGGCGGCGGTCGCCTGGTCGCGCGGCACTTCGAGCACGGCGTTGGGGAACCGGAACTCGCGCACCTCGCCGAACGCGGCGAGCTGCTCGCGGCTCACCCCGTCGCCCAGCACGAGCTCGAGGCGCTTGGTGTGGGCCATGCGCGCCACCAGCGCCTGCAGCGCCCCGTCGTAGAGCAGCCGGCCGCGGTTGATGATGAGCACGCGGGAAGCGAGCGCCGTCACGTCCGCCATGTAGTGCGAGGTCAGGAGGATCGTGGCGCCGTGGCGCGCGCGGTACGCGCACAGGAAGCCGCGCACGGCCTCCTGCGCCGTGACGTCGAGCCCCAGCGTGGGCTCATCGAGAAAGAGGATCTCCGGCCGGTGCAACAGCGCCGCCGCCAGCTCGCACTTCATCCGCTCGCCCAGCGAGAGCTGGCGCACGGGCTTGTCCATCACCTCCGCGAGGTCGAGCAGCGCGACCAGCTCGTCGCGCCGGGCCTGGAATTCGGTCGCGGGGACGGCGTAGATCGCCTGATTGAGCTGAAAGGTCTCCTCGGGCGGCAGGTCCCAGAGCAATTGCTGCTTGTTGCCGAGCACGAGCGCGATGCGCCGCTTGAACGCCGAGCCGCCGTCCCAGGGCGTGAACCCCGCGACGTGGGCGCGGCCCGCCGTGGGGTATAGCAATCCGGTGAGCATCTTGAGGGTGGTCGTCTTGCCCGCGCCGTTGGGCCCGAGAAACGCCACGATCTCGCCGCGCTCGACCTGGAAGGAGATCGCTTCGACCGCGCGGACCTCGCGGTAGCGGGGGCGCACGAGGGCCCGCACCGCGCCTCCGAGCCCGGCGTCCCGCACCTTCACCTGGTAGGTCTTGGTCAATCGCTCCGCGACGATCGCCGCCGGCACGCCCTCCCCCCCGCTCCATGCAAGACCGGGAGATTGGCGCGGGGCGGGGCGCGGGTCAACCGGGGTCGGGAGACTGCACCACGATCCTGCCGTGCACCCTGAGACAGGTGAGCCGCACCGGGGCCTGGTCGCGCAGGCGCTGCGGCACGGCGTGCGCGGTCAGCGCCGCGATGATCTCGGGCGCCGGGTGGTGCTCGAGTACCTCCTGGGTGACCAGCAACGCCGTCGATCCCATGCGAAACGTGCGGATCTTGCCCGTGCCGTCCATGCTCACCGCGACGTGCGCCGGTCGGACTTGCTCGCCGAGCCAGGCGCGAATGTCCCGGACGCGGGCCTCGGGGGTCGGCGCGGCGCGAGGGGCGCGTGCCCGCTCCCGCGCCTCCTCGAGCGACGCCCAGCGACCGGCGAACTTCTCCATCGCGTACTCGATCACGGCATCGAGGGTGAGCCCGAACGGCATCGCGTCGTACGGCTGAAAGAATTCCGTCACGACGCCCAGCGTATCGGGCAGGAGGTCGTCCATGCGCCCCTGGATCACGCCCCACACGGCCTCGCCCTCGGCTACCAGCCGGGACAGCAAGTGGAGGCCGTACGCCATGTGCCGGTCCTCGTCGGCCCGCGCCAACCGGAGGCCCTCGCGGAAGCCCGGCATGAGGCCGCCGTGCTCGAGGGCGGCGGTGAACACGTGGTAGCCGGCCTCCCCCAGCACGCCCTCGCCCACGAGCGTGTAGGTGACCAGCGCCTGGGCCTGGGCGGCGGGGGAGGCGTCGGCGAGGAGGCCGCGCATCGCCGCGGGCAGCTTCTCGGAGAACAGCTTGCGGAAGCTGGGGGTCTGGTAGCGCTCGAGGTCCCCCGACTGGCGGCACACCTCGTCCAGAATGCGCCGGAAGAACTCGGTGTGTTTCGCTTCTTCGGACAGGAACGTGGTGAGGAACAACTCCTCCTCGAGCCGGTCCTCGCGCACCACGGTCATGAGCAGGGGCAGGAGATCGCGGGTCATGCTTTCTTCCGCCGCCTGGAACAGGGCCGTGAGCCGGAGCAGCACGTCCCGCTCGGTCACCGTGAAGCGCGCCCAATCCCTCGCGTCCTGGTCCAGGGCGAGGGCACGGGGATCCCAGGCGCCAAGGCGCTTGGCCTCGTGATAGAGGCGCATCGGCACGCTGTCGTGCCGCAGCGTGCGGCGCTCGGTGCGTTTCACGCGCGCGCCGCGAGGTTCACCACGGCGCCCCGCGTCCCGAGATAGTACCAGCGCAAGGCCTGGAGGCGTGCTGACGCAGGTGATCGCGGCGGACCGAGCGTCACGGAGCCTCTCTTAGAACGCCCCCCACGCCTGCTTGCCCGGCAGGTAGTAGCTCGGGCAGATGAACTTGAAGACGCTAGCGATCTTGCGGGCGCTCTCGAGCTTCGCCTTGTCCGTCCTGAGCATCCCCGCGAGCTGGGTGTCGAACATCTCGCGATAGTAGGCGTCGGCGGCCTTGCGGCGCTCGTCGTCGGACTTGTAGTCGGAGCGGATCTCAGCCAGCTCGCCCGGATCCAGGAAGAGCCCCTCGCACTTGGGGCACTCGTCCACTACGACATCGCGCTTGACGCTCCAGAAATGTCGCATCATGACGATATCGGGGTCGCGGGGGCACTTGCGCCGCTGGTTCGGGTCTAGCTTCACGGCCGCGTTCTGCTCGATGTGGAGCAGCGCCTCTCCGGCTGACTGGTCGGGCTGGTCCACCTTGCGAAGCTGCCATTCGTCGAACCAGAGGCCGCCGCACCCGCCCTTGCACGCCTGAATCTTGGCGTCGCCCGCCGTCATCTCGGTCCGCAGCGTGCGGCGCTCGGTGCGCTTCACGGCGCGCCACAACGACACGGCCTCCCGGACGTCGGGAGGCCGCGCGTACGGCGAGGCTCGGCCGGCCGCGGGGTCACGCTCACTGCACGGCGTTCACCATGTCGAAGATCGGGAGGTACATGGCGATCACCATGCCGCCGACGATCACGCCCAGCACGACGATCATGACGGGCTCCATCAGCGCCAGCAGCGCGCTCACCGCGGCATCCACCTCGTCGTCGTAGAAGTCGGCGATCTTCGACAGCATCTCGTCCAGGCCGCCCGTCTGCTCGCCGACCGCGATCATCGAGATCACCATGGGCGGGAACACCTTGGACTTCTGCAGCGGCCCGGCGATGGTCTCGCCCCCCGCGATCGAGGCGCGGGATTCCATCACGGCGTTGTGGATCACCATATTGCCGGCGGTGCGGGCCGTGATCTCGAGGCCGTCGAGGATCGACACGCCCGACGAGATGAGTGTGCCGAGCGTCCGGGTGAAGCGGGACACGGCGGCCTTGCGCAGCACGTCGCCGAGGACGGGCGTCTTGAGGAGCAGGGTGTCGATCTGCAGGCGGCCGGGCGGCGTCTTGTAGTAGCGGTTGAGCGAGACCACGGTGAAGGCGATCACGGCCCCGATCGCCCACCAGTAGTTCTTGAGCACGTTGCTCGCCCCGATCACCATGCGGGTTGGCAGGGGCAGCTCGAGGTGCACCGACGCGAACATGTTCTGGAAGGTGGGGATCACGAAGATGAGGAGCACGGAGATCGCGATCACGGCGACGGACAGAATCACCGCCGGGTAAATCATCGCGCCCTTCACCTTGCGCACGATGGCGTCGTTCTTCTCGAGGAACTGCGCGAGCCGCAAGAGAATCGTGTCGAGGATACCGCCCGCCTCGCCCGCCGCCACCATGTTCACGTACAGGTCGCCGAACGCCTTGGGGTGCTTGCGCAGCGCATCGGCGAGGGTGTGGCCGCTCTCCACGTCGTACACCACCTGGCGGGTGACGTCGGCGAGGACCTTGTTCTCCGTCTGCTTGGACAGGATGTCGAGGGCCTGGACGAGGGGCAGCCCGGCGTTGATCATCGTGGAGAACTGGCGGGTGAACACGACGACGTCGCGGATCTTGACGCCGCCGCCGAGCTTGAAGCTGAACTTGAATTCCTTGGGCGCCGCGCGGACCTGCACCACCACCAGGCGGTTCTTGCGCAGGTGGGCGATGACGTCGTCGCGGGTCGGCAGGTCGATCTTGTCGTTGACGAGATCGCCTTTGAGCGTGCGGGCGGTATATGTGAAGAGCGGCATAGCTCACTCCCTCGGGGGGGGCGCCTAGCGGCGCGCCGCCACCTTGGCCGGACCCGTCGGCGCCACGCCGGGCGCCATCGACTCCTTGTCCTCGAGCGGCGGCTCGCCAATCATCCGCAGGAACTCGTTCGGATTCGCCGAGACGCGCAGGCACTCCTCCTTCATCACTTCCCGCCCCACGTAGAGCTGGTACAGCGCGTCGTTCAACGTCTGCATCCCGTACTTCTTGCCGGCCTGCATCGACGATTCGATCTGGTGCACCTTGTTGTCGCGGATCAGCGCGCGGATCGCCGGCGTGCAGATCATGATCTCCGCCGCCATGACCCGGCCCCGCCCCTTCGCCTTCTGCAGCAGGGTCTGGGTGATCACCCCCTCGAGGACGAACGCGAGCTGGGCGCGGATCTGCGACTGCTGGTGGGACGGGAACACGTCGATGATGCGGTTGATGCTCTCCATCGCCGAGTTGGTGTGGAGCGTCGCGAAGGCGAGGTGGCCCGTCTCGGCGATCGTCAAGGCCGCGGCGATGGTCTCGAGGTCCCGCATTTCGCCGATCAGCACGACGTCGGGGTCCTGCCGCAGCGCGTACTTGAGGGCCGCCGAGAAGCTGTTGGTGTCGGTCCCGATCTCCCGCTGGTTCACGATGCAGCTCTGGTGCCGATGGATGAACTCGATCGGGTCCTCCACCGTGATGATGTGGCCCTTGAGCTCCTTGTTGATCTTGTCGATCATCGCCGCGAGCGTTGTGCTCTTGCCCGACCCCGTCGGCCCCGTCACCAGCACGAGCCCGCGCGGCTTCTCGGCGAGCTTCGCCACCACGCCCGGCAACCCCAGGTCCTCGAAGGTCCGCACGTTGAACGGAATCTGCCGGATGACGAGCGACACGCACCCCCGCTGCTTGAAGCAGTTGCCGCGGAACCGCGCCAGGTTCTGGATTCCGAAGGAAAAGTCGAGCTCGTTCTCCGTCTCGAACCGCTTCTTCTGGGTCTCGGTGAGCACGGAGTAGGCGATCGACAGCGTGTCCTTGGGCGTGAGCACCACGTCCACGGATGAGTTCACGATGTCTCCGTCCACGCGAAGCTTGGGGCGCTCTCCCGCCACGATGTGCAGGTCGGACGCGTCCTTCTCGATCATCTCCTCGAGCAGGGAGCGGAGATTCAGGGATTGCGCGCCCGCCGTCATGCCGCCGTCTCCTTCACGACTTCCTCCAGGGTGGTGATCCCGCGCTTCACCTTGACCATGCCGTCCATGCGCAGCGTGAGCATGCCTTCCTTCACGGCTTCTTCGCGCAGCTCTTCGGTCGACGCGCCCTTCAGCACCATGCGCCGCAGCGGGCTCGACATCGCCATCACCTCGTACAGCCCCTGGCGACCCTTGTACCCGGTGCCGCCGCACGTGTCGCAGCCCGCGCCCTTGAAGAGGGTGAGCTTCTGCGCCTCGGCCTGCGCCAGGCCGAACGCGTGGATCTCTTCGGCGGTGTACTGATGTTCCTGCTTGCAGTCCGCGCAGATGCGCCGCACCAGCCGCTGCGCCACGATGAGGTTCACGGCGCTCGCGACGTTGAACGGCTCGATGCCCATGTCCACCATGCGGGTCACCGTGGAGGGCGCATCATTGGTGTGCAGCGTGGACAGCACGAGGTGGCCCGTGAGCGACGCCTTGATAGCGATCGAGCCGGTCTCCAGGTCGCGGATCTCCCCCACCATGATGATGTTCGGGTCCTGCCGCAGGAACGCCTTCAGCGCCGCGGCGAACGTCATCCCCACCTCGTTGCGGACCAGCACCTGGTTGATTCCGAGCAGGTTGTACTCGACGGGATCCTCGGCCGTCAGGATGTTCACTTCGACCGTGTTGATCCGCGACAGTGCCGAGTACAGCGTGGTCGTCTTCCCGGAGCCCGTCGGGCCGGTCACCAGCACCATGCCGTAGGGATTCAGGATCGCCCGCATCAGGTCCTGCTCGGCCTTGGGCTCGAAGCCGAACTTCGTGAGATCGAGCGCCAGGTTTCCCTTGTCGAGAATCCGGAGCACGATCTTCTCGCCGAACAGCACCGGCAGGGTCGACACGCGGAAGTCGATCACCTTGCTGCCGAACTTGAGCTTGATGCGCCCGTCCTGCGGCACACGCCGCTCGGCGATGTTGAGCTGCGCCATGATCTTGACGCGCGAGGTGAGCGCCGCGCGCATCTTGACCGGCGGCTTCATCACGTCCTGCAGCACGCCGTCCACGCGGTAGCGCACCCTCAGCTCGTGCTCGAACGGCTCGAAATGGACGTCCGACGCGCCGCGCTTCACCGCGTCCGTCAAGAGCCCGTTGATGAGCTTCACCACTGGCGCGTCGTCCGCCAAATCCTGCGCCTTGACGTCCTCGTCCACCTGCTCTGCGACGACCTCGAGGTCGTCGGCGGCCTCGATGTCCTTGAGCAGCGTCTGGAGCTGGGCGTCGGACTGCTGGTAGTAGCGCTCGATCGCGTTGCGGAGCGTGTATTCCCCGGCGATCACCGGGAACACGTCGCAGCGCGTGATGAACTTGATGTCCTCGATCGCCGTGACGTTGTTGGGGTCGGCGATCGCCACCGTCAGGGTCCGGCCCTCGCGCTTGAGCGGCAGCACCGTGTGCTTGTTCGCGACGTCGGGCGGGAGCAGCTTCAGGATCTTGGGATCGACCTCGAAGCGTGACAGGTCGACGGCGGGCATGCGGTACTGGCGGGCCAGCATCTTGGAGATCTCAGTCTCCTCGACGAAGCCCAGTTTGACCAGGTTGTAGCCCAGGCGCATCCCCGTGTTCTTCTGCTCGAGGAGTGCCTTTCTGAGCTGATCCTGGGTGATCAGCCCTTCACGGACGAGTAGCTCGCCCAGCTTTTCGTTGGTCGCCGCCGCGGTGGCCGTACGCAACTCGTTGAAAATGAAGAGTATAACATATGTGCCGGCGGGGGGGTGGTCAAGGCGCGGACGGGATCACCCCCGAAAACATCACGTAAGGTCGCAGGGTCTCGAGCAAGCCCGGACCGACCCCGGGCACGCTGTCGAGCCGCGCCAGACTGCCAAACAGACCGTGCTGCTCACGCCAAGCGACGATGCGCTGCGCGAACGCCGGTCCGATCCGCGGCAGCCGCGTGATCTCCGTCACGTCGGCGCGGTCGAGGTCGACCCGTTCACCGGGGAGGAGCGGGCGCGCCAGCCGGGCAGCGGCGCGGGCGGCGGCGCGCAGCGCGGCGTCGCCGTGCGGGGGTGTGTCGACGGCGACGAGCCGCACGTCGCCCGGCGGGGCGGCGGGGGCCGGCGCCAGCGCATAGCGGACCCCGGCACCCGACAGGGCCAGCAACGCAAGCAGGAGAGCGGCACGGCGGTCGTCCATGCCCGGACGGTAACGGCTCGCCAGCCGGCGGGCGGGATCCGTTCCACGCGCGGTGCGCCAGAAAAGTGCGGAAGTCGGAACGCGGAACGCGGAACGCGGAACATAACGGCGAGCACATGGCGACGGAGGCCGGCCGCTCTGTTCCGCGTTCCGACTTCCGCGTTCCGCGTTCTCAACGTACCAACGCCACCGCGACGTCACCGACAACCTGAAGCGACGCCGCACTAACCTTGTCGATCGTGTCGTCGGGCGTGTGCCAGTAGGGATAATCGAAGTCCACGACGTCGATCGCGTGGATCCCGGCCTTCTGCAACGTCACGTGGTCGTCGGTCAGCGTGTACTTCACGCCGGGGATGAACGTCCGGCCGTAGCCCAGGTCGGCGGCCGTGTGCCACACGCGATCGACGACCTCGGGGGCGAACGCTTCGGAGTTGCCCTCATGGTAGAACTGCTGGTCTTTGTCGGCGACCATGTCGAACAGCACGGCGAAGAGCGGCGGGTACCCGGGCGGCTGGTGGGCGGCGAAGTAGCGCGATCCGATTAGGACGTCGCTCGTGTCGGTCCCGAAGTCGCCGTAGTCCTCCCCGTCCACGAACAGCAGGTCCACGCCGAGCTGCGGCGGCTTGGCCTTGAGCGCATCGGCGACGCCGAGCAGGACCGCCACGCCGGACGCACCGTCGTTCGCCCCCGGGACGGGAAGGCGCCGCTGATCGGGACTTTGGGCCTGGTCGGCGTGCGGCCTGGTATCCCAGTGCGCGAGGAACAGCACGCGGTCGGCGACGTTGGGCCGGAAGCGGGCGACGAAGTTCCGCAGATGCAAGACCCGCCCGGCCTTGGTGGCGTGCCGGATATCCTGCACGATCACCGTGTCGGCGCGCTGGCGCAGCTGAGCGAGGATCCAGTCGCCGGTGCGGTCGTGGGCCGGGGTGCCCGGGATGCGCGGGCCGAAGCGCATCTGCTGCTCGAGGTAGCCGAACGCCCGCGCACCGTCGAACTCGCGCGCGCGGCTCGCGCCACCGCCCCCCCCGCCCCCCCCTCCTCGCGCCGTGCAGGCCAGCACCAGCGCAGCGGCCGCAGCCCCGCGCCAGCGGGCCCGGCGCCCTCCCAGGCTCATCGGATCTGTCCCACGCTCGTGTGGAGCTCCACAAACGCCGTGATCACGAGCTGCGACGTCTTGCGGTTCGCCTGCCGCTCGTCGTTCACCAGATAGGCCATCTGAAACCCCGCGCTCAGGGTGGGAGGGAAGTCGGTGTCCAACGTAAGCTGCGACTGCGTCTGACGACTGTCCACGAAGGGTACGCAGGTGGTCTGGCCCGCCGTCCGCAGGCACGTGGTGATGTCACTCACGGTGTAGTGGACCGCGGCGCGGATCGGGTTCTTCAGCCGCATCAGCTGCGCCGGCGGTCGGAACGCGAACGCGACATTCGCGCTCTGCTGATTGCGCTGCGTGTGGAACAGGCTGCCGGCGTTGAACTGGTCGCTGCGCGTGCGGGAGGCGTCGAAGGACGTGGACACGCCCCCGCGCCAGGTGACCGCGACGGCGGGCCGCACGACGCGCTCCGCGCTGGAGATCAGCGTGACCTGCGACGGACCCGTCCCGAAGCCCAGCTGCTCGCTCGACGACCGCTGCTCGCGATACCCGAGCTGCGCCGACAGGGTCGTCAGGATCCGGCCGAGCAGCGTCCGTGCCGGCGTGACGTTCCAGCTCACGGTCGCGGAGGGCCACTCGCGCGTCCCCGTGCGGATCGGCACCTGCTGGTCGGTGCGCAGCACCCAGGCGAGTCCGTTCGTCTCGCGGTAGTTGGTGCTCACGCGCAGTCCCAGGAGGAGCAGCACGTTGCCGGCCGCGTTCAGGTTCCAGTTGTCCGCCGCCGAGCCGGCGAGCAGGCCGTCCTGGCGGCGAAAGCTGTCGAAGCCGCCCAGCGCCAGCTGATACCCGAACGATGGGAGGAACCCGGTGCGGTTGTAGGTGGACGTCTGGCTGCGACCGTAGGAGACGTCCACGCTCGCGAGGTGCGCCAGCAGCCGGGTGACCGCGGCGCTGTCGCCGAACAGCGCCTGACCGAAGCGGCGAGCGTCGAACTGTGCGCCGACCTCGAAGCGGCGCGCGTTCGAGAACGCGGCGGGCACGTGAAACGCGCCCGCGGTGTCGCCGACGTCGCGGACGGGGTCCCGGCCGTTCGGGTCACGGTTGAAGCCGAAGTTGCCGCTCACGGTGGCACGTGGCCGGAGCCACGCGACGACCTGCGGTGTGACGCTCAGAAACGTCGTGATGGTCCGCTGGGTCTCGACGCCCGTGTTCATACCCAGGAAGGTGCGCCGCTCCTGACCGAGCAGCCGCCCGATGGTGGTCGAGTCGCCGTAGTCCCGCAGGTCGCGCTGGGAGGCCGCGTCCACACGCAGCAGCATTCCGGTGAGCGGCTGGAGGTCGAAGCCCCCCGCGTTGCGCCACACCCTGCTCTTGGAGAGCGCGGGCGCGACGAGCGAGTCGCCGGGCCGGATCACCGGCACCGCGTAGCTGAAGCGCGAGCCGTCGGTTCCGAGCAACGTGGACCGGAAGCGCACGCTGCTGGGCGTCAGCCGGAACCGCCCCCAGCGCGCCGCGGGCGGGGTGAGGAGGTAATCGAGGTTGAAGGCATAGCTCGACGCCGTCGCCTGCGACAGGTCCGCGCGGTCGCTGCCGCTCGCGTAGGTGCCCGACAGCGCCAGAGGATCCACGAGGTAGCGCAGCAGGGGGGCGAGCGAGCGGGCCGTGCGGCGCAGCAACACGCTGTAGCTCGTGGCGCTCGACCGCGGGGTGCGGAGGCCGTCCAGCGCGTCGGCCCGGATGTCGGTGCCCGACAGGTAGAACGGGTCGTTCGACGTGGACGCGTAGCGCACGGCGAGCGGCACCGTGATACCCCAGCTTTCTGGCAGCAAACGGTCCAGCCGCACCGTGGCGGCGACGCTCGCCGCATTGGACGTGGTGAAGCTCGGATCCTCGCCGAGCTGACGGAACTGCGCGTCGCGCCGCGACCAGGAGACCGCCACGTCGGCGACGTTGGCCGCGGTGAGCGTCACGTCCACCGCCGCCGCGGTGCCCACATCCTGCACGACGTCGCTCAGCCGGATGTCGTCCACCCACAGCTCCGCCTGGTCGATGAACACCTTGTCGTCCACGCGCAGGATGCCGGCGGCGACCTCCTGCACCGCTGCGAGGTTGGGCGGGCCGGTCGCCGGATCGCGCACGTGGACGATGTAGGGCCCGTCGCACATCACGTAGGCCGAGTCCGGCGGGAGCAGGGTCGTGTCGGGACAGCCGGGATAGACGCGCGCGGAGTCACCGCGCAGCCACACCTGTTCGATTTTCGCCCGCAGCGCCAGCCAGCGGCTGAAGTCCACCACGACTTCGGGCTCCCATGAGACCGTGCGCGCCGGCACCTGATAGAGATAGAAGTTGTTCTCGTCCTTCCCCGCCTTGATGTAGAAATGCAGGTCCCCGTCCTCCCAGCCGGGCCCGCGGCCGCGGGCCCAGGTGCGCAGCTTGCGGTACTTGAGGAAGTTCTTGTCGCCCTCGGCCGTGAAGCGCGTGAACGCTTCGGCGCGCTGGCCGACTTGGAGACCGCGCGCCAGCAGTCGCAGCGAGCGCTCGTTGATCTGCGCCGTCGCGAGCTGCAGGTTGGCGTCGCGCCGGCCCGCCTGGTCGGACACGCCGGGCGGCGGCGTATAGCCGAGGTCGGTGTTTTCGGTGCTCACCACGGAGGCGATCACCTCGCCCGTGCCGGCGCCGCGGTCGCCGGCGAGGCCGCGGATCGGCGTGTCCGCGCGCTTGAGCCACGAGGCGCCCACGAGGCGCACGCGGGCGAGCCCGAAGAACACCTGCGGGTCGGGGCGGCCCGCGGGCGCCGTGTGCGGCGTGACGACCGTGATCCGCAAGCTCTGGATCTGGCGCAGGTTGACGAACCCCTGCTGGATCGTGTCCGTGCGAAACGGAATGCGGTACAGCCGCCACCCGGCGGCCCCATCGGGCCGGCCGGCCGAGTCCTTCACGGCGATCATGCCCCCGTCGCGCACGTAGAACCGCTCGTCGCCGATCGGGAACACGAACCGCACGAAGCTCTCCGACATGCGGACCCCGGCCACCGAGTCGAGCTGGAAGTCGCCGTCCAGGTCCTCGGCGTCCACGAAGCCGTTGTGGCGGCCGCAGCGGGACCGGAGGTCGCCGAAGAAGAAGGGCTGGAGCGTGCCGTTCTGCGTGGCGCTGCACAGCGGCAGCGTGTCGAGCCGCACCCCGGTGGTCGAGTCGACGATGCCGTCGGTCACGCGGTCCGAGAGGATGCCCTCGTCGTTGATCGCCGCGTTCCACGACTGGGTCACGGGGTCGCGCTCCGTGTCGAGCCGGCCCAGGCCCACGTAGCGCTGCCCGTAGAACACCGTGTCGCCACCCGCGGAGGGGGGGGCGTGCGTGAAGTACTGCGGCACCCACGCGAGCGCGTCCTCGAACACGGATCCGAAATCGAGGAGCACGGCCGTGTGGTTGTTCAGCGCCACGCGGTGGTTGTCCTCCCACACCCAGACCTCGAGGTATTCGACCCGCGACAGGTCGATGCCGGTCGACGAGAGCGCCTGGGTGATGGAGCGCCAGCGGGGGCCATCCTGGTGCGGCCGCACCCAGTTGGGGTTGCCCGTCCTCACGTCGGCGAGGCCCAGCACAGTGTCGGGCTTGAGGGTGAGCCACAGGATGGGCTCGGCCGATTGCGCCTGGCCCACCAGCCGGATCTGCGGGTCGATCTGCTGCGGCAGGAACTGGACCGGAGTCCCATCGGGGTTCAAAGGCCGGTTCTGCCAGGTGAGCGCGACCGCGTTCGCGGGATCGAAGCCCGTCGCGGGGGAGATGCCGAACGGCTCCGCGCCGCGCACCGTGGTGGGAATGCTGCCCCAGTGCCAGCTGTTCTCGGCGAGCGCGATGAAGCGGCCGGCCTCGGACTCGAACTCCTCGATGTAGGCCTGGCCGAGCTGGTTCGGGGACGGCCGCGACATGGCGACCTCGGCGGACACGTTCAGGAACGAGGGAGCGTCGCTGTGGACGCCGGGGAGGGCGTTCACCGCCCGCGTCAGGAACTGCGGCTGGAAGTGCAGCTCGGTGGAGACGCCGCCGATGAAGCTCGACGACGGCTCGAAGCCGAGCGGGGGGCGGGTGAAGGCGCTCTGCTCCTTCTGGAACAGGCCCGTCAACGTCACGTTGCCGCGCGGGCCCAGGTCGTAGCGCGCCGCGAGCCCGTAGATGGACGTGGGCGCCACCGCGAACGCGGCGCGCTCCTCGAACTGCGCCCGCACCTGCGCCGGGCCGCCCTGGAACAACGAGTCCGCGTTCTTGAACTGCACCTGCCCGGTGGAATAGTCGATGGTGTAGTCCACATCGCGCGTGAGCAGCCGGCCGCCCACGGAGATCCGCTCGCTGCCGTCGCGGATCTGGAAGCTGTTGAGAGACAGGGTGCTGCGGTCGGCGGACGCGGAGACGTCGGCGTGCAGGTGGAGCGCGAACACCGACGGCGGGCCCTGCGTGAGGAGCAGCGCGCGCGGCGTGCGGTACAGCGAGTCATTGCGCTCCGTAGCCGCGAGGCGCGTGGCGTCGGCGAACGGCTGCAGGTGCGGGAGCACGATGAAGTAGTCGCGCAGCGGCGCGCCCTGCTGCGGATCGCGGGCGCGGGGGAACAGGCGGTTGTACTGGTCGAACTTCGTGGGATCAGACTCGAGCGCCAGGCCCAGCCGGGCGAGATAGGTGTCCCCCGTCAGCACGGTGCGCTCGCGCTGGTTCACGGTGAGCGTCAGCTGCACCGTCTCGCGCACGATCTCGCTCCCGCCCACGCGGTAGGCGCTGCGGATCTCGAACCGGAACGAGGGCGACGCGGCCGTGACGCCGAGCTTCGGGTCGTAGACGAGCCGCAGCGTGTCCACCACGGACGTGTCCTGTCTCGCGCCCACGGGGAACGTGCCTACGCAGCGCTGTCCGGGACCGCACCCGATCGCCCCGGCGGGAACGTAGGACACGGCGAGGTAGTCGTTCTGGTCGAGGCGGCTCGCGAGGGCGAACCACGCGCCGCTCCCATCCACGTAGTAGTCTTTGCCCTCCTGCAGGATTTCCCACAGGAACGGGCCCGCCCGCTCGCCGCCGCAGTCCATCGCCCGGGTCGCTCCCGGACCGCACGCCACCGCCCGCACCCCGCCGATGTTCTGGTTCCCGCCCGAGAGCGGAGAGAGCGAGCGCACCCGGTACACGTGCAGGCTGGCGACGCGCAGCGAGTCGGGGAGCGTCGCGGGGTCGAGCGACAGTATGTCCACCGCGGGAGAGCCGGGGATGAGCACCGGGTCTACCGCGAAGAAGAACCGCCCCACTTCGTAATCGAGATCCCGCGCCACGCGGTCGAGCGGCTGCGACGTGGTCTCGCCCACGGTGTACACGCGATCTTTGACCACGTTGCCCTTCTGCTGGGCGAAGATACCGCGCAGCTCGAGGGGCCCGAACTGCCCGATCGCCTGCACGCCGAAGTTGTTCGCCGGAACGCCCGCGCTGATGAAGCGCGACGGCGGCATCTGAAACGTGACGTTGCCGACCTCGACCCGCCGCAGCGCCTCGTCTTCGAGGCCTTCGTACCAGACCTGGAGGTTGTTGTTCGCGTCGAACTCGCGCTGGCTGTCGAAGTCGACGTTCAGGTGCAGGCGCCGTCCGACGACGCCGCCCGTGCGGATCGCGTACTGCGGCACCGGACTGATCGTGGGGAATCCCGTCTGGCAACCCGACAGCGCCAGCTGCTGCTCGAGCGGCGAGCACTTGAGGTTCTTGAACTGGTCGCCGCGGAGCTCGAAGCGCAGCCGCAAGTCCATCCCGATCTCCGCGCCGAGCGGTAACCCGCCCACGCGCAGCGGAGGCGGTGGCTGCTCCGGCGCCTGAGCTCCAGGGAGGCCGGGCGGTGTGGCGAACGGTTCGGCCGCGAGCCCGGGTGCGAGGAGCGCGGGCGGCCGGCGCGCGTCCCGCCAGCGCGCGAGCACGCCGCGCGCCCACGCCGCAGCGACGACGGCGGGCGTCGATGCGGGCCCGAGGCGGCCGCCCGGCGCGAGCGCGGGGTTGCGCGGCGGCGCGAGCGGCGCCCAGCGGAACGCCGCGACATGCTCAGGCCGTTGCGCGGTCCCGGAGCGGGGGGGGAGGGGAGGGCCTGCGCCCGCATCCTGCGCGTGAGCCTGGGGTATGAGCAGCGAGAAGGCGACGAATCCGACTAGGGTAGGGCGTCGCATCCCTTGTAGAGACTTGGAGTTCCGAATATAATGGCGGCACCGGCCGTGCGCACCCTCAGCCGCTATCTGCTGCGCCAGCACGTCGCCCCGCTCGGCTTCGCCCTGGCGGCCCTCACCGCACTGATGCTCGTCAACACGATGGCCAAGCAGCTCTCCGCGCTGCTCGGCAAGGGACTGCCGACGGGCGTGATCGTGGAAGTGTTCGTGCTCTCGATCCCGTTCATCGTCGCCGTGACGCTGCCGATGGCGGTCCTGGTCGCGGTGCTGCACGTGTTCACGCGTCTGGCGGCGGACAACGAGATCACGGCGATGCAGGCCAGCGGTGTCAGCGTGACGCGTCTCGTGGCGCCGGTGCTGGGCGGCGCGGCCTGCGTCGCGTTGCTCTCGTTCGCCTGGAACGATCAGGTGCTGCCGCGCTCCAATCACCAGCTCCGCATACTGCAAGTCGACATCCAGCGCAAGAAGCCGTCCTTCACGCTGAAAGAGCAGGTCATCAACGAAGTCGTGGCGGGCCAGTTCTTCCTGCGCGCGGCGCGTATCGACGCCACCGCGAACAAGCTGAAGGACGTGACGATCTACAACCTCGCAGACCCGGAGCGGCGCCGGGTGATCACCGCGGACTCGGGGCTGATGGCGTACACGCCCGGCGGGCGCGACCTGTACCTGACGCTCCAGGACGGTGACATCCGCGAAGTGAACCGCAGCGACCCGACGCAATTCAACCGCACCTTCTTCATCACGAACCGGATGCGGGTCGCCGGGGTGGGCAACTCGCTCGAGCGCACCACGAACGACGCCTACAAGAGCGACCGCGAGATGACGATCTGCGAGATGCGGCAGGCCGCCGCGGATGCGCGCCGCGAGGCCGGGAACGCCGCGCTCGAGGGACGCCGGGTGATCGAGAACGACCTGCGGCGGCTCGCGGGGCTCGCCCCGCGGACCCTCTCGCCTGGCATGTTCGCCACCGACACCGCGCCGCCCGGGCTGTACTGCCGCCTGTTGCGGCGACTCGCGGCCTGGCTGCCCCCCCTCCAGGCCAGCGCCGCCCAGACGCCCCTGGCCCAGCAGCCCTCCTCACCCCCCCCACAACGCCCCCCCCCACGGCCCCGGCCGCGTCCGCTCCAGCAGCCGCATCCGGGACAGCCGCCGCCCCGCTTCACGCCGCCCCCGCTCGCCCCGCCCCCCCCGCCCCCAACGGCGGGGCCGATTCTCCAGTCGACACGCCCCCCCGTCTACGTCACTGCGGGCGTCGGCGTGGGCGAGGAGCAGCGCCGCGTGGCCGCCCGGCAGCGGGAAGTGATGTACGAGGTGGAGATCCAGAAGAAGTACGCCATCGCCGCGGCGTGCCTCATCTTTGCCCTGGTCGGCGCGCCGGCGGCCCTGCGGTTCCAGCGCGGCGGTGTGGGGCTCGTGATCGGGATGAGCGTCGCCGTGTTCACCGTCTACTACATCGGGTTGATCGGTGGGGAGGAGCTCGGAGACCGCTTGATCCTGTCCCCGTTCTTCGCGATGTGGACCCCCAACGTCATCTTCGGGGTGGCGGGCCTCGTGGGGTTGTGGCGCATCCGGAAGCCCGGCAACGCGCCGCACGGCGGTGACTGGAGCGACGTGCTGGAGGTCGCGCTCCGCGTGATCGGCTGGCCCGGGTCCCTCCTCTGGCCTCGGTGGCGCCGCGCGTCGTGAACACCCTCGACCGCTACGTGCTGCGCGAGTGGCTGAAGGTGTGCCTGCTCGCAGCGCTCGGGTTTCCGTTCCTCGTGATGGTGATCGATCTGGTGGACAAGCTGGGCACCTACCTCGGCCGCGGGATCCCCAAGGGCCGAATCGCCCTGTCGTACATCTACTTCCTGCCCGAAACGATCTCGCTGGTGTTGCCCGTCGCGGTGCTGTTCGCGGTGGTGTTCACGGTGGGCGCGCTGGGGCGGCACTCGGAGCTGACCGCGGCGAAGGCGTCGGGGATCTCGTTCCATCGCGTGGTGCGGCCGCTGCTCGTCGCCTCGCTCGCCGCCGTCGTGCTCGACCTCGGGCTCACGGAGCTCGCACCCGTCACGTCGGCGCGGCGCGCCGAGCTGTTGGGGGACAAGCAGGTCCGCCTCACCGCCAACCGTTACAACTTCGTATATCGGGCCGACGGCGGCTGGGTGTATGCGATCCGCTCGCTCGAGATCGGGCCGCGCCTGATGCGGGACGTGATCATGGAGCGTGAGGGCACGGGCGAGGACTACCCGACGATCGTGATCGCGGCGCCACGGGCGGCGTACGACACGGTGCGGGACGGACGGGGCGGGCGGGGCGGGCGGGGCGGGCGGGCCTGGACCCTGAGCCGGGGGGCGGTGCGCTACCTCGGCGGCCCCGGCCGGGAGCAGACGTTCACGTTCGACACGCTGCGCACCACGGTGCTCCAGGAGACGCCGACGGACCTGCTCGCCGAGCCCAAGGCGCCGGACGAGATGCGCTACGTCGAGCTGGGTCGCTACATCGACGCCTTGGCGCGCTCGGGCTCGGACACGAAGAAGCTGCGGGTGGAGCGCGCCCTCAAGTTGGCGGTCCCCTTTGCCTGCATCATCATCGCGGTGTTCGGCGCGCCGCTCGCGATCTCCACGCCGCGGAGCGGCATGGCGTGGGGCGTGGCGGTATGCCTCGCGACGACGTTCATCGATCTGCTGGCGTTCCAGCTGTCCAAGGCCGTAGGCTCGGGCGGCGCCCTGCCCCCGACGTTCGCGGCGTGGGCGCCGAACCTGGTGGTCGGCGCTGCGGGAGTGTGGCTGCTGGGGAAGGCAAGGACGTAAGGCAGGACGGGGGAGGACGCGTCCTCCCCTGTCTTCCCCCGTCCGTCTCTAGAACATGTACTTCACGCCGAGCTGCACGCGCCAGCGCGACAAGTTGGTGTCCACTTTCCGGCGCTGCGGCAAGCTCAGCGCATAAATGCCACGCTGGTTGGCGGCATCGAAGCCCGTCCGGGTGAGCAGATTGACCTCCTCGAAGCTGGTCGTCGAGCGGATCAGGCCCCAGTCACTGCTGAGGACGTGCAGCACGTTGAACACGTCGGCGGTGACCTCAAACGACTGGCCGTGCACCGTATTGAAGACCTTGGCGAGGCGGGCGTTGAGGAAGTTCATCCATGGGTTCCGGCAGGTGTTGCGAGGCAGCAGGGTGCCGCGGTGCTCGCGCAGGCAATCCTCGCCGTTGATGTAGGCGTTCAACACGTTGAAGGCCGTGTCCTGTGAGCCCGGCGTGCCGAACCCGCTTGGCGTGCTGCCGCTGCCGTTGCCGTCCATCGACATGTCGGCCCGGTTTCGCGGCACGTAGACGGCGTCGTTCCCGCCGAACCCGTCGGCGTTGATGTCGTTCGACACGACGTAGGTATAGGGCGCCCCCGATTGGCCGACGTAAATGAGCGACAGCTGGACGCCCCACTTCACGTCCATCGTCCCGCTCGCGGTGATCTTGTGGGGGATGTCGAACGCCGACGTTCTGAGGTTGCGGTTCGCGATCGTGCCGTCGAGCGTCGTAAAACGGTAGTTCGAGCTGGCGATGCTCGACGTCAGGGAGAACAGGTCCTCCGTGTGCGAGTACGTGTAGCCGACGTCGAACTCGACCCCGTTGCTGAAGCGCTTCTGGAGCTGGGCGGTGAGCGACAGCGAACGGTCGTCGCTCTTGTTCGAGTGGCGCAGCACGTCGCGGAAGCTGCTCGTGAGACGAGCCGTCGTGTCGCTGGCGGAGCTCGCCGACCCGGTCCCGGGGGCGAACGTGCCGTACAGCGGCCGACCCCCTTCGCCGCTCCAGCTGCTCAGGATGCCTCGCAGGTTCACGTCGCTGATGTAGAACTGGTTGATCGACTTCGTGTAGAGGAAGTCGAACGTGCCGACCATGTCCCACGGAAGTCGGTGGTCGGCCCCGAGGGCGATCTTCAGGTTCTGAGGAAACTTGAAGTCCTTATCGAAGAAGACGATCGACGGCGTCGGCTGCGTCGCCGGTCCACCACCGGCGCATTGACTGTAGGCACTGTCGAGGCTGAAAAACGGCATCGTCGCGGCGGTGGTGCAGGTCAGCGTCGCCTGCTCGCGTCCCGTGTTTCCGAACGCATTCGACACCCACACGTACGGTGGCCGGCCGCTGAAAACGCCCACGCCGCCCCGCACGAGCGTGGAGCCATCCCCGGTCACGTCGTAGTTGAACCCCAGCCGGGGTGACCACAGCGCGTTCCCGGACGGGAACGCGCCCGTGTTGATGCCGAGCACGGACGCGGCGAGCGCGGGGTTTGAGTCGGGCTTGTCCAGGTCGGGGATGTCGACGCGCAGGCCCGCCGTGATCGAGAGGCCGCGCCGCAGCGTGATGTTGTCCTGCGCGTAGAAGCCGTACTGGCGAACGTGAAAGTCCGCGTTGGGGCCCTGGGGACGCAGCGCGACGGCCCGCTCGTATCGGAACGGGTTGCCCAAGAGCAGCGAGTCGGGGCTGCGGAAGCTCCACACCCCCAGCGACGCCGGGAAGAACACGTTGAAGAAGTGGAAGAACTCGTTGTGCGTGCCCACCGTGAGGAGGTGTGCGCCACGCGAGAACGTCAGGTTGTCGGTGACCTCGTAGATGTCCTGATCGAGAGAGTTCCCCTGGGAGAACCGCTCGGCGCCAGCGGCGATGTTGACGGTGCTCCCCCGGTCGCCCTGCACGAAGATCAGCGGGACGGCGTTGGGCAGGGCGCGCTTGTCGCGGATGCGCTGGTACCCGAGCAGCAGCTCGTTGGAGTAGTGTCCGGCGACGGCCGCCGTCCACTTTGTCTTGGCCGTGTTCGTCTGGGTGCGGAAGTTGTAGCCGCTGCTCGACAGCTCGTAGCCGTCGCGGAACCCCGTCGCGGTCGAGTTGCGGATCAAGACGTCGCTGTTGGCGTCGACGAAGTTGTACGACGCCTCGAGCTGGCTATTGGTGCCGAGCTGGGCGGTGAGCTTCCCGAAGATGTTCTTGTCCGGGTTGCCCAGGGTGGGGGCCTGCCACGTACCGGCATCGAAGCCGTACACATTCCGCAGGATCGAATCGACTCGGTCGGCGGTGACCTGTCGGATGCCGACGCCGACCGAGTCCCGCCCGCCCGTCGTATCGGAGCCGATCTGCTGCCCGGCCCACGGCGCCTCACGGTGCTGCACGTCCACCGCGGCGAAGAAGTGCAGCCGGTCCCGGATGATGGGCCCGCTCACGGTGGCGCCCCACTGAAACTGGGTGAAGTCCGTCGCCTTCACGTTCGCCGTGTCCTTGCCGACGAAGTCCTGGTTCTGCTGGAACGCCCAAGCCGACGCGTGGTACTCGTTCGTGCCGGACTTCGTGACGGCGTTGATGAGCCCGCCCGCGAAGCTGCCCTGGCGGATGTCGAACGGCGCGATCAGCACCTGGTATTCGCGCACCGCCTCGATCGAGATCGGGTGCGCGTTGGCCTGGCCGCCCGGCGTCCCGGTCGCCGCGAGTCCGAACACGTCGTTGTTCACACCGCCATCGATCTGGATGTTGTTGAAGCGGTTGTTCTGGCCGCCCAGGGTGGCGCCCGGCACGCCCGCGGTGACGACCTGCGGCACGGTCTGGATGAAGTCGGTGAAGTTGCGGCTCAGGCTCGGCAGCCGGTGGATGGAGGAATCCGACACGTACGTCTGCGCGCCGGTGCGGGAACGGGAGACCCGCGGGTCGTTCTCCCCGGTGACCGTCACGGCCTCCACCTCCACCGCGGCGCGCTTGAGCGACACGTCGACCAGGAAGCGCTGACCCAGCGCGAGCTGGAACGGCGTGCTGCGCGACGTCTCGAAGCCGAGGGCGCGGGTCTGGAGCGTGTAGGGCCCACCCACCGCCACGTTCTCGAAGTTGTAGCGACCGTCGTCGGCCGCGCGGCGTGAATAGCGCTGTCCCGTGGATGCGTTGGTCAGCGTGACGAGCGCGGTCGCCACGGGGGCGCCAGCTTCATCAGTCACTCGCCCGGCCACGGCCGCCGAGGTCACGCCCTGCGCGGTCAGCGTGCCGGCAGAGAACACGACGGCCATCGCGGCGAGCGCCCATACCGACCAGACTTCCTGTTTCATCCGAGGGATCTCCACAGCACGACAGGGAGCAAGGGCGGGGAAAAAATGTCCCGCGGCCGAGACGTCGTCAAGCCGCAGCGATGTCACGCCCGCGTCACGCGGCGCAGCCAGACGTAGTAGACGGGAATCCCTGCGAGGATGACGGCGAACGCGAGGCCCGTGAACAGCGGGTCCTGCCACAGCGCGTTGCCGAGCATGTACAGCGTCGCCACCACGAACAGCGCGGGCACCACGGGATACCCCACCACCCGCACCGGCCGCGGCAGCACGGCGGGCGGCCGGCGCCGCCGCAGCGTGAACACCGCCGCGGCCGCGAGCGCGTAAAACGGGAAGATCGCGACCACGAACTGGTCGGCGAGCTGCTGGAACGTGCGGAACGACACGTAGATGATCCCTAGCAGCGCCGTCAGGACGATCGCGACCCAGGGCGTCTGAAACCGCGGGTGCACCCGCGCCACGTGCTTGAAGAACAACCCGTCGTCCGCCATCGCGAAGAAGATGCGCGGCGCCGTGAGCATCGACCCGAGCAGCGTGCTGAAGGTGGCCACCATGACCACGAGCGACACGAGGCCCACACCCAGGCGCCCCAGAATGATCTGCGCCGCGTCCGCCGCGACGAGGGGCGAATGCGCCATCTGGCCGATGGGGAGCAGATAGAGATAGGCGGCGTTCACGAGCAGATAGATCGCGACCACCGCGCCCGTGCCGATGATCAGCGCGCGCGGCAGGTTGCGCTCGGGGTCCCGCACCTCGCCGCCCACGAACGACAGGTCGCCCCAGCCGTCGTACGCCCACATGACCGACACGAGCGCCAGCCCGAACAGGCCGCCCGCGACGGGGCCTCCCGCCGACGCGAAATGAGTGAAGTTCCCCCGCCCCCCCCCCA
>QHTX01000131.1:57692-60065 GCA_003220975.1 Gemmatimonadota bacterium
CTGGTCGGCGAGCTGCTGGAACGTGCGGAACGACACGTAGATGATCCCGAGCAGCGCCGTCAGCACGATCGCGAGCGCGGCGACCCAGTGCACGGCGCCGTCGTAGGGGGGGCGCGTCGGGTCGAGCCCGAGCGAGCGCAGGAAGTACTCCGCGAACGGGGTCGCGATGGCGCCGAGCGCGGAGGCGCGGATCAGGAGCAGCTCGGCCCACCCGAACAGGAAGGCCGGCAGCCGCCCGAACCCCTCGCGCAGGTACACGTACACGCCGCCCGAGCGGGGAAACAGCGCGGCCAGCTCCGCATACGTGAGGGCCCCGCACAGCGCAAGCAGCCCGCCCAGCGTCCAGACGCCGAACAGCGGGAGGGGCGCCGGCACCCGCTCCGCGATGATCGCCGGCGTCCGGAAGATGCCGCCGCCGATGGTCGAGCCGACGAGCACCGCGACCGCGCTCCACAGACCCAGGCGGCGCGGCAACCGGTCGCCCCAGCGGTCGGCCGCTGGCGCGGGAGTGGAAGATCGAGCCATGCGGCGCCAAATGTAATGCGCGGCTAAAGCCGCGGCTCGGCCCTGCCGCTGAAGCGGCGTCAGTTCACCGACAGGGCCGAGCCGCGAGTTTACCCGCGCACTTAGATTTCGACCACCATGACTCGTGCGTTCACGCGGCTCGCCTGGACCGCCGCCGGCTTCACGTACCTGCTNNNCCTGCTCATCATTCTCGGCGCCATCGTCCGAATCACCGGCTCGGGGATGGGCTGCGGCGAGCACTGGCCGCTGTGCAACGGCAAGCTGCTTCCGCCGCTCGATCTGCCGACGCTGATCGAGTACACACATCGGCTGGTCGCGGCCAGCGTCTCCATTCTGGTCCTGGCGCTCGCCACGTACGCACGATGGCTCCGCGAGGGAGCCGGGAGCAGGCAGCAGGACTCGTCCAACGGCCCCATCGCCGTTTCGTCCCACCGTCCGACCGTCCGACCGTCCGTCGCTCCTTACGCCGCTCTCGGCCTGCTCGCGCTCCAAGTCGCCCTCGGCGCGCTCACGGTGAAGCTCGAGCTACCGCCCTGGACCGTGATCCTCCACCTCGGGACGGCGATGCTCCTGCTCGCGACGCTGATCGTGGCGGCGCGGGGGTCCCTTGCCGCCCCGCCCTCACGGGCGGGGCTTGTGGCCCTGATCCTGGGGTTTGTGACCGTGCTGTTCGGCGCGCTCACGGCAAACCTGGGCGCGGCGAGCGCCTGCCTCGGCTTCCCGCTCTGCAACGGCCAGCTCGTCCCGGACGGCAATTACCTGCAGCACACCCATTGGACCCACCGGCTGCTCGCGTACACGCTGTTCGGGTACTCCGTGTGGTGGGCCGTCCGTACCAGGCAACGCGGCGCGTGGGGCGTGGTCGCCCTCGTCACGCTCCAGGTCGCGGTCGCCGCCGCGATGCTGCTGCTGGCGCTTCCCCGCCCGCTCCAGGCGGCGCACGTGGCGGTGGGCGCGGCCGTGTGGGCCGGGCTCGTCCTGGCGGTGTTGTGAAGGCATTCCCTTCGCCCGGCGCGCTGGCGCGGCTGTGGCCGCTCATCCGGCCGTACCGCTGGCGGCTCGTCGTCGCCACGGTCTGCCTCATCGCCAGCGCCGCCGTGGGGCTCGCGTTCCCGCAGATCGTGCGCGGCCTGCTCGACGCCGCGTTCGTACGCCACGACGGCGCGCTGCTCGACCGCATCGCGCTGCTGCTCATCGGCTTGTTCACGCTGCAGGCGGCGAGCAACTTCGCGCAGACCTACCTCCTCTCGTCCACGGGCGAGCGGGTGGTGGCGCGGCTGCGCGAGGAACTGTTCCGCCATCTGCTCCGGCTGTCGCCCGGCTTCTTCGCCGAGCGGCGCACCGGCGAGCTCGTGAGCCGCCTCGCCGCGGACATCGGGACAGTCCAGGGGCTCGTGAGCTATCAGCTGTCCGAGTTCGCCCGCCAGACGCTGTACCTGGTCGGCGGCATCACGCTGCTCACGCTC
Source organism: Gemmatimonadota bacterium (assembly GCA_003220975.1). Lineage (GTDB taxonomy): Bacteria > Gemmatimonadota > Gemmatimonadetes > Gemmatimonadales > GWC2-71-9 > AG41. The sequence continues at coordinate 59,684 of QHTX01000131.1, forward strand.
ACCAATCGCGCGCTCACGCTCACGGCCGTCGTGGTGGTGCCGTTCGTCGCGGGCTCGGCGGTGTTCTTCGGCCGCCGGCTGCGGCGCATCAGCACCGGCGTGCAGGACAAGGTCGCCGAGGCGACGGCGGTGGCGGAGGAGGCGTTCAGCCAGATCCGCACCGTGCAGAGCTTCGTGCAGGAGGCGTGGGAGGCGGCGCGCTACGGGGGGCGCATGGCGGAGGTCGTCCAGGTGGCGATCCGCCGATCGGTGGTGCGGGGCGTGTTCTTCGCGGTGATCACCTTCGCCACGTTCGGCGGCATGGCGGTCGTGCTGTGGGAGGGCGGGCGGCTCGTGCTGGGCGGGGCGCTCAGCGCCGGCACGCTGGTGCAGTTCCTTCTCT
>QHTX01000151.1 GCA_003220975.1 Gemmatimonadota bacterium
CGTCTCCGTGGTCATCGGGCTGGTGTTCGGTATCGCGCCGGCGGCGCGGGCGGCGAAGCTCGATCCCGTTGAGGCGTTGAGATACGAGTGACGAAACGCGGAACGCGGAAGTGGGAACGCGGAACTGTCCGCGCCTGTTCCGCGTTCCGCGTTCCGACTTCCGCGTTTAGGGAGAATCCGTGACCCAGCAAGTGGACCTGCTCGCGATTGCAGCGCATCGTGACGATGCCGAGCTGACCTGCGGCGGCACGCTCGCCAAGGCGGTGACGGCCGGCCACCGCGTCGGCATTCTCGATCTCACCCAGGGCGAGAGCGGCACGCGCGGCGACGCGGCGACGCGCGCCGCCGAAGCCGAGCGCGCCGCCCGGGCCCTCGGCGTCCACCTGCGGCTCAACGCCGGGCTGCCGGACGCCCACCTGGCGAACGATGAAGCGTCGCGCCTGACAGTCGTCACGCTGATACGGCAAACGCGACCGCGTGTGGTGATCCTGCCGTTCCCCGTGGGCCGGCACCCGGATCACCGCGTCGCCTCCGAGCTGGGGCGCGACGCCTGCTACCTGGCGGGGCTCGCGAAGTACGGCGACTCGGCAGGCGGCAGCCCTCACCGGCCGTTCAAGGTGCTCTACGCGCTCGCCTATCGCGAGGACCCGGTGAAGCCGTCGTTCGTGGTGGACATCTCCGAGACGTTCGACGTCAAGATGACGGCGATCCGCTGCTACGCGTCGCAGTTCGAGGGCGCCAAGGCGGCGGGGGAAATCCATCCCACCGGCCTGGATCTCTACGAGCTGATCCGCGTGCAGTCGGCGCACTACGGCTCGCTCATCCGGCGGCCCTACGGCGAGCCGTTCTTCTGCTACGAGACGCTCGAAGTACAAGACGTGCTGCAGCTTGGCGTGCAGTCCCTGTAGTCGGTAGATTCCCCGCACATGTCCAAGCGACTGGTCTACCTCGACAACGCCGCCACCACGCCGGTGCGCGAGGAAGTGCTCGAGGCGATGCTGCCCTATCTCGGCAAGGACGCGTTCGGGAACCCGTCGTCCGCCCACCGATTCGGGCGCGCGGCACGCGCCGGCATCGAAGAGGCGAAGCGCAGCATCGCCGAAGCGCTGGGTGGGGCGACCGAGCCGAGCCAGGTGATCTTCACCTCGGGCGGCACCGAAGCGGACAACCTCGCGGTCATCGGGTGCGCCCTCGCGGCCCGCGATCACGGCGGGCCGTTCCGCGCCGCGGTGTCGGCGATCGAGCACAAGGCCGTGCTCGCCGCCGCACACGCCCTGACGCGGCTCGGCGGCGAGGAGATCGTGCTCCCCGTGAACGCCTCGGGGACGGTGCGGTGCGGCGGTGGTCTCCGTGATGTGGGTGAACAACGAGGTGGGGGTCATTCAGCCGGTGGCGCGGCTCGCCGCGCGATGTCGCGCGGCCGGCGTCCCGTTCCACACGGACGCCGTCCAGGCGTTCGGCAAGATTCCCGTGTCGCTCCGCGACGTCGATTGCACCTTCCTCACGATCTCGGGCCACAAGATCGGCGCTCCCAAGGGCATCGGGGCCCTGGTGGTGCGGGACCGGCATGCCGTGGAGGCGATCATCCACGGCGGCGGCCAGCAGTTCGGGATCCGGCCCGGCACCGAGAACGTCCCGGGGATCGTGGGCCTGGGGAGGGCGGTCGAGCTGGCCGCCGCGGAGCAGGCGGAGTTCGCCCACCGCGTGGCCGCGCTACGCGACGAGCTCGAGCGCCGGCTGCTCGCGACCGTGCCGGACGCCGTGATCAACGCCTGGCAGGCCCCGCGGGCGCCGCACGTCACGAACGTCGCCATCCCGGGCACGGATTCGGAGGCGCTGCTCATGCACTTCGACCTGGCGGGCATCGCCTGCTCCTCAGGCTCGGCGTGCAGCACGGGCGCGGTCGAGCCTTCGCACGTGCTCACCGCCATGGGCGTGCCGCGCGAGTTGGGCGTGGCGGCGCTGCGGTTCTCCTTCGGCAAGGACAACGTGATCGAAGACGTGGAGGCCGTGATCGCTGCCGTGCCGAAGATCGTGGACAAAGTGCGGGCGCTGTCCGCGGTACTGCATCGATGAGCGAGCGCGTCCTCGTCGCGATGTCCGGCGGGGTCGATTCGTCAGTTGCGGCTGCGCTGCTCGTGGAGCAGGGCTACGACGTCGTCGGCGCCACGATGAAGCTGTTCTGCTACGGCGACAGCGTGCCCGATCGCCCCTGCTGCTCGCTCGACTCCATTACCGACGCGCAGCTCGTCGCCCACAGGCTCGGCATCCCGCACTACGTCGTGAACCTCGAGGATCGCTTCGGCCGTGACGTGATCGGGGACTTCGTGGCGGAGTATGCGCGCGGCCGCACGCCCATCCCCTGCGTCCGCTGCAACTCGTTCACCAAGTTCCGCGATTTCCTCCATCACGCCGACGCCCTCGACTGCGGCTACGTCGCGACGGGTCACTACGTGATCGCGCGCGACGGGGCGCTGTACCGCGGGCGCGACCCCCGGAAGGACCAGTCCTACTTCCTGTGGGGGATCGATCGCACCGTGGTGCGCCGCATGCTCGCGCCGGTGGGCGAGCTGACGAAGCGGGAAACGCGCACCGTGGCGCGGCGGCTCGGTCTCGTCACCGCAGAGAAGCGCGAGTCGGTGGAGATCTGTTTCGTGCCGGACGGCGACTATGCGGGTGTGCTCGCGCGCCACCTCCCCGGCGACGCCCCGGCCCTCAACCCCGGCCCGCTCGTGACCGTAGGCGGCGACGTGGTGGGCGAGCACGCCGGCTTCGCGCGCTACACCGTCGGGCAGCGCCGCGGCCTTCCCGGCGGGTTCGCCGAGCCGATGTACGTCGTCGCGATCCGGCCGGAGACGCGCACCGTCGTGATCGGGACGGGGGGCGACTTGTTCGGACACGAGCTGACGCTGGAGGAGGTCAACTGGCTCGCCGCGCCGCTCGGGCCCGGCGACCCCGTTTTCGTGCAGTGCCGCTACCGCGCCGCAGCCGTCCCTGGCCGGGTGCGCGAGCGGCTCGACGGGGGGGGCACGCTCGCCCTCGACCTCGCCGAGCCGGTACGCGCCATCACGCCGGGGCAGTCGGGGGCGTTGTATGACTCGGACGGGCGGCTGCTCGGGGGCGGGGTGATCGCGTAGCGCGGGGTTCCCATCTTGCGCCGGCGCTGCACGCCCGTTCTATTGTGCAACGCGCTCCCCTTCGTGCGATTCTCCCCCGGGAGGACCCATGGCACACCCGCGCAGTTCCCTCCGGCTCCCCCTGCCCTTCGCCATCGCGGGAATCGTAGCTCTCGCTAGCGCGTGCGGCGACAACGGCACCGGCCCCGGCCCGATGAAGCCGGCCGACCCCTTAGCGACTGCGGCCAACATCGAGGCGCTCAACACAAGCTTCAGCTCGCAGGCGTTCGAGGCCTTCGCGCTCGCCAGCTTCTACTCGCCGGCCGCTACGAGCTCGTTCGGAGTGCTGCGGACCCTGCTGCCCACGGCGGGACCGGCGCTCGCCGGCCGGCCGCCCTCGCTCACCGAGAGCCGGTCACCGAGAGCCGGCTCGCCGCGGCGGCGCTCCGCGCCGCGCTCGTCCCCTCGAGCGGCGCAATCCCTGCCAGCGTCTTGCCGCCCGAAGTCCTCGGGAAGACGTTCGAATGGGACACAGTTGGATCCAGCGGTTACATCGCCACTGACCGCACCGGCGCGGACAGCAAGGGCGTGCGGTTCATCCTGTACGCGCTTGACCCGGTCTACCCGATCCTTCCACGACAGGAGATTGGCTACGCCGATCTCATAGACGAGAGCACCAACAGCGTCCAGACGCTGCACATCCTCGTGGTGGGCAACATTGGGCCGACGACCTACCTGGACTACCGCGTCAGCGCTACGACGACCAAGGTGACCGTCGTCGGCTTCATCACGGACGGGGTGCACCGGCTCGACTTCAACTGCACCCTATCGGGGAACGTGCTCGACATCCGCTTCGACATGAACGCCGACGACGCGCACGTCCGGCTGGCCATCACGGCCTCAGTCCCCGACGCGAACACGACCATACTCGCTATCGACTTCCGGCTGCAGTTCGGCACCGAGGTGGTGACCGTGAAGGGAACACTCACGGAAACGACGACGACATCGGGTAACCTCACGGTGCGTGTCAACGGCGGCGTCTATGCGACCGTTACGATTACCGACGACGTGGCGAGCTTCGCCCCCGGTGCTGGTCTGGAGCTGACAGCCGATGATTTCACCGCGCTGAACGCGATCTACGACGCTGTGTTCGGGGTTCTGTTCCGGTTCTTCGATCTGCTCGCCCCGGCGCTCGGGCTGCTCGGCTAGGCGTCCGCTAGCCTAACAGCGATCCCCCGTCGGGCTCTGCTCTGGCCCGGCGGGGGATTTCGCTTTATAACAGGGGCTTGAAGATGCTCTACCGCGTCCTGGCCGACGTCGTCGTGCTGCTGCACACCGCGTTCGTCGTGTTCGTCGTGGTGGGGGGGTTCCTGGTCTGGCGGTGGCGCTGGGTCGTGTGGGCGCACGTCCCCTGCGCGCTGTGGGGCATCGCCATCGAGTACGGCGGCTGGATCTGCCCGCTCACGCCGCTCGAGAACGCGTTCCGCGCCCGCGCCGGGCTCGAGGGCTACCGCGGCGGCTTCGTGGAGCACTACGTCATCCCCCTGCTCTACCCGGCCGGCCTCACGCGACCGGCGCAGGCGACCCTCGGCACGCTGGTGCTGGCGGTGAACCTGGTCGCCTACGGCATGCTGGTGCGGCGACTGGTGCGTCCCTGAGAGGAGACGAGCTTCGATGTTCACGCGGCGACGCTTTCTGGAATCCCTCGTGGCGGCTGGGGCGGCGGTGCCCGCCCTGCGGGACCACGCGCTGGCGCGCGTGGTCAGTGCGAACCAGGCCGTGGCCGGCCGCTCTCCCGACGACGTGGCCCAGGACGAGGACTTCTGGCTCGACGTGCAGCAGGCGTTCACGCTCGACCGCACGATCATCAACTTGAACAACGGCGGGGTGAGCCCGAGCCCCCGAGTCGTGCAGGAGGCGATGCGCCGCTATCTCGAGTATTCCAACACCGCGCCCGTGTACACCATGTGGCAGGTGCTGGAGCCGGAGATCGAGGCCGTGCGCCGCCGCCTCGCGGCGAGCTTCGGCTGCGACCCGGAGGAGATGGCGATCACGCGCAACGCGAGCGAGGCGCTCGAGATCGTCCAGCTCGGCATCCCGCTGGAGCGGGGCGACGAGGTGTTGACCACCAATCAGGACTACCCGCGGATGCTCACGACGTGGCACCAGCGAGAGCGCCGCCAAGGCATCGTGCTGAAGGAGATCGGCTTCCCCGTGCCGCCGCCGTCCCAGGACGACCTCGCCGACCGCATCGAGCGGGCGATCACGCCGCGGACCAAAGTCATCCACGTCTGCCACATCACCAACCTCACGGGGCAGATCTTTCCGATCAGGAAGATCGTGCGGCTGGCGCGCGACCGCGGGATCGAGGTGATCGTGGACGGCGCGCACGCCTACGCGCACTTCCCGTTCACCCGCGACGAGCTCGAGTGCGACTACTACGGCACGAGCCTCCACAAGTGGCTGCTCGCGCCCCACGGCACCGGGTTCCTCTACGTGCGGAAGGCGAAAATCGAGCGCCTCTGGCCCCTGATGGCCGCGCCGCCCGAGATGAACGGCGACATCCGCAAGTTCGAGGAGATCGGCACCCACCCCGCGGCGAACCACAACGCCATCGCCGAGGCGCTCACGTTCCACGAGGGACTCAGACCGGAGCGCAAGGCCGCCCGGCTGCGCTACCTGTTCCAGCGTTGGGCGAAGCGGCTCGGCGCCCAGCCCAAGGTGCGGATCCTCACGCCCTACGACGCCGCCCAGTCGTGCGGGCTCGCGAGCTTCTCGGTCGAAGGGCTCGACGTCAACAAGCTCGTCGCCTTCCTGTGGGACAAGCACCGCATCATCGTCACTCCGATCACGCACAAGGAGTTCACCTGCGTGCGCGTGACGCCGAACGTGTATACGACGATCGCGGAGATCGACCGGTTTGGGGAGGTGATGGAAGAGGTGGTGCGCAAGGGGCTACCCGCGTGAATCCCCGGGCTGAGAGCCCGGGCTCGGCGCGGGTGCGTCCTTAAGGACGCACACCAGGCCGAGCGCGCCCTCTCAGGGCGCGTATCCCGGTGGCAGCACAGCCACAATCCGCAATGGTCCTCCGCTCCCTCCCTTGATCCGCATCGGCAGCGCGATCACGAAGGCGCCGGTCGCCGGCACCGCCGAGAGGTGCGCCACGTTCTCGAACGCCGGGATGTCGGCGGCGAAGAGCGTCTGGTGCGTCTCGAACGTCTGCGACTGCCCGTAATCGATGCTCGGCGTGTCGATCCCCACGGCCCGCACCCCGCGCGTGACGAGCCAGCGCGCGGCGCCCGGGCCGATCCCGGGAAAGTGCAGCTCCGCCACGGCCGCCTGGCCCGTCTTGGTGGTCCCGAGATAGCGCGCGCGGTCCGGCCAGCGCACGCCCCAGCCGGTGCGGAACAGCACGATCGCGCCCGCTGCGATCGGACCATGGACGTGCTCCCACGCCTCCAGGTCGGCCGGCGTGATCCGGTAGTCGCGGTCCGCCTCGGCCTGGCGCGTCACGTCGATCACGTCCGCCACGCCCGCGAGCTGGGTGATGGGGATCTGATCGGTCGTGTGCTTCCCCTCGGCGAAGTGCACCGGGGCGTCGAGGTGGGTGCCGCCGTGCTCGGCGGCGGCGATGTTGTTCGCGGCGTAGTAGTAGCCGGCCGCGGTGCGCTGGGCCGACACCACCTCGAGCCGGAATGGCTTGGCGGTGGGCCAGTAGATCGTGGTCGAGTCGAAGTCGTACGTCAGGTCCACCCACGTGGCGCGTGCGAGCAGGTCGCTGACGGACGGGCGCGCGCAGGCGGCGAGGGCGGCGAGGGCGGCGAGCGAGACGAGTTTCATAGTCACCCCTTCGTCCGTTGCAGAATCCGATACAAGCGCACTATCATGCTACACAATTCTGGTGGCAGCGCATCATCCCCGGGCTGAGAGCCCGGGCTCGGCGCGCAGTGCGTCCTGTAAGGACGCACACCAGGCCGAGCGCGCCCTCTCAGGGCGCGAACACACCGGCAAGGAGGACCCCGTGCGCGCACTCGCAGCAGCGCTGGTCGTTCTGCTCACCGCTTGCGGCGGCGGCAAGGCCGAGAAGTCGTCCGCGGCCCCCGGCGACAGCCTCACGGAGCGGCAGCGCGACAGCATTCTGGCGGGCTCGCGGATCCCGGGCGCTCGGGGCGTGGGCGCCGCGATGCGATACGCGGACTCGACGAGCGCGCACATCCGGGCGACGGACAGCGTCACGCAGTGAGAACCGGGGTGGGCTTGCTCGCCCTCGTCCTCACCGCCTGCAGCCCGTCCAGTCCGTGCACCGCCTCCGCCATGCACCTGCAGGCCCGCTACGCACAGCGCTACGTGGGCCGCTGGAAGGTGGCCCACGGCGATACCCTCACCCTCCCCCAGCTCGGCGACCGCTTCAAGCTCAGCGACGTCCTGCTCGACACCACGCGCCTGGTCGTCGGCAGGACGTGCCGCTTCCGGGGCACGCTGGTGTTCACGGTGCCGCGCGACACGCTGGCCGTGACGTGGATCGGCTTTCCCGAGCAGGCGCTCATCTACGGCTGGCCCGCCGAGCTCGGCCCGTTCGCCGGGATCGGCGCCGTGCGCGTGGGCGACTCGCTCGCGGGAGAGATCCTGTTCGACGAGCGGCTCAACGTAAAGGTGCGCCCGGGGGTCACGGCGCGCTTCACGGCCGGCCGGGCGCGCGACTGAGCAAACCGGGTATCTTTGCCGACATGGCCTTCACCGCCGCCGAACGAGCCGGCATGATCGAGCGCTACGCGCACGGCCCGGCGCTGCTGAAGCGGGCGCTCGCCAAGGTGCCGGCCGAGGCGCTCAAGTGGAAGCCCGCGGCGGGTCGGTGGTCGGCGCACGAGATCGTCGTGCACTGCGCCGACAGCGAAACCAACGCCCACATGCGGCTGCGCTACCTCCTCGCCGAGCCCGATCCCCTCATCGTGGGCTATGACCAGGATCGCTGGGCGCTCACGTTCGATTACCACGCCCACCCGCTCGACACGGCGCTCGCGACGGTGGAAGCCGTGCGGGGGAACACGGTGCCGCTGCTCCGGCGCATGACCGATCGGGACTGGCAGCGTGTCGGCCGGCACAGCGAGTCGGGACGCTACGCCGCGGAGGACTGGCTCGCGATTTACGCGGAGCACCTGGAGAAGCACTCGCGGCAGATCGAGCGCAACCTCGAAGCCTGGAACGCACGATGAGAGGATTCTTCTTCCGCTTGATCATCACGGCGCTCGGTCTCTGGGCCGCGGCGGCCATCATCCCGGGCGTGCGGATCGACGACTGGCGCACGCTGATCATCGGGGCGCTGCTGCTCGGGATCGTGAACGCGGTGATCCGCCCGATCATCTTGATTCTCACGCTGCCGCTCACGGTGCTCACGCTCTGCTCCCGGGGTTCCACATCGCCGGGCTGGGCGCCGCCATCCTCGGCTCCATCGTCGTCGGCCTCACCGGCTGGTTCGCCTCGGCGTTCGTGGGCGGCTCGGGCCGCATCGAGCGGTATCGCCGGATCGAAGTGAGGGGGCGTCGCCTCGACTGATGGAGCGCGTCTTCGCCGCGGTCGGCGTATGGCGGAGCTGAGCCCTCCTCAATGAACGTCACCGAGGTCGAAACCCCGGCGCTGCTGCTCCATCTCGACGTCGTGGAGCGCAACGTGACGCGGATGGCCGAGCGCGCGCGGCGGCTCGGGGTCCGGCTGCGACCCCACGCCAAGACGCACAAGTGCGTGGAGCTGGCGCGGCTGCAGGCGCGGCACGGTGCGGAGGGCCTCACGGTGGCCACGCTGGTCGAAGCGGAGGTCTTCACGCGCGCCGGCTTCGGCGACGTCACCTGGGCGTTCCCGATCGACCCTCGCCACATTGCCCACGCGCGGCGGATCGTCCAGGACACCGGCGCGACGCTGCGCGTGGTCGTGGACGATCTGGCGGCGGCCACGGCACTCGCGGGGTCCGGGCTGCACGTGTGGCTCAAGGTGGACTGCGGCTATCATCGCGCCGGCGTGGACCCGGCATCCCCGTACGCCCTCGAGGTGGCGCGGGAGCTCGGGCGCGAGCGCGGGCTCGCGTTCGACGGGATCCTGAGTCACTCGGGTCACGCGTACCGCACGACGAACCGGCGAGAGGCGGCGCGCGTCGCGGAAGAGGAGCGCAGCGTGATGACCGGGTTTGCCGAGCGGTTGCGCCGCGACGGGATCCTCGTCCGCGACGTGAGCGTCGGGTCGACGCCGGCGCTGGCGGCGGTGGAGAGCCTCGCGGGCGTGACCGAAGCGCGGCCGGGGAACTACGTCTTCTACGACCGCACGATGGTGCTGATCGGGTGTTGCGCGCCCGAGGACTTTGGCGTCACGGTGCTCGCGACCGTCGTGTCGCACCAGCCGGGGGCCTCGCATTTCATCGTGGACGCGGGCGCGCTGGAGCTCTCGAAGGATCCGGGACCGGCGCACGTGGGGCCGGAGGCGATGGGCGCCGTGCGGGGGCATCCCGAGCTGACGGTCGCCACGCTGTCGCAGGAGCACGGCCTGATCCGGGCCGAGTCGGCGGCGGCGGTCGACGGCCGGTTTCCGGTGGGCGAACAGCTCGAGCTCGTCCCGAACCACTCCTGCCTGACCGTGGCGCACTTCGACGAGTACCACGTGGTGCGGGACGGGCAAGTCGTGGACCGCTGGAGGATCGAGCGCGGGAGATGAGCGCATCTGACCCTCGCGAGTGTGAGCGCCGTCATCGAGGGGCTTTTCCCGCGGCTTTCTCTTTCCCGATGACTTTCTCCTGACGGGCTGCTCATGAAGATCTTTTTCCGCCATCTCGTGCTGTGTGCGCTGCCGCTCGCCAGCGGCTTCGGCGCGGGCTACGGGTTCACGATGATCCAGGGGTCGTGCAGCGCCATGGTCGGCCCGATCTTTTCCGCCAAGTGTCACGGGCGGCAGCGCGAGTATCAGATCAAGTTCCAGCTCGCCGGCGCGGGAGCGGGCACCCTGATCGCGGCGACGCTCGGGACGTGGCTGGAACATCGGCGCCGCCGCGCCGTACAACGAGCAACTCCGGCAGGAGAGTCGTCATGAAGCGCATCTGGACGATCGCCGCGTTGGCCTTCCTCATCGCCCGTGGCGGCGCCGCACAGGACACGACCCACGCGCCGGCGGCGGCGCCCGCCGCCGCCCCCGCCGCCGCAGTCACCGTGATGGACGCGGCCGTGGCCAAGACCGTCCTGGACCGCCAACCCCAGGACACCGGCGCGGCCTTCCCCGCCGACGTCGGCCAGCTCGTGTGCTGGACGAAGGTGAGTGACGCCGCAGGCACCTCGATCCACCACGTGTGGTTCCACGGGGATACGCAGGTGGGCGACATGGAGCTGCAGGTCGGCGGCTCGCCGTGGCGCACGTGGAGTCGCAAGACCGTGCCTGCCGACTGGACGGGCGCGTGGCATGTCGAGGTGCGCGACGCGAGTGGAGCAGTACTGAAACGGATCGACTTTACAGTCGGGCAGTAACCGTTGTAGGACGCTACGACGCTACGTACAGCGTAGCGTCGTAGCGTCGGGCATCGTATTCTAGATGCCCATGGACTTGGTCGAGCAAGTCTGCGCCAACCTCGAGATCGATTCCAGCAAAGCCGAGAAGGGCGTGGGCGCCATCCTCATGGCGCTGCGGGTCAGCCTCGATCACGACACATTCGACGCGGTGAAGCACGCGCTCCCGAACTGCGAGAGCCTCATGGGGCGCGCGTTGATGAGCGGAGCCCGCACCGGCGAGATGGCGGCGCTGGTCGGGCCGTCGGGCCTGTGGGCGGCGCTCGCCGCCGCGGGCTACCAGAAGGACGACATCCCCCGC
>QHTX01000152.1:0-361 GCA_003220975.1 Gemmatimonadota bacterium
GCAAGGTACGGAAGTCCTCCTCGGTCTCGCCCGGGAAGCCCACGAGGCATGTGGTGCGCAACGCGAGGTCGGGGATGGCGCCGCGCAACCAGCCGAGCTTGTCGCGCAGCGTGCGCTGCCGCTCGGGCCGCCGCATCCGCTCGAGCATCCGGTCGGACGCGTGCTGGATCGGCATATCGACGTACGGGACGATGCGGGGCTCCCGCGCCATGAGGTCGACCACGCGCTCGGATAGTCCCGCGGAGTAGACGTACAGCAGCCGGTACCACGGCACCGCGGTCTCGCGGAGCAGCGTCTCGAGCAGGTCGGCGAGCTTCGGGCCCCCCCCCCCGGCTCCGAGATCGCGACCGTAGTGTCCGAG
>QHTX01000152.1:379-4801 GCA_003220975.1 Gemmatimonadota bacterium
GCCACCAGATTGATCTCCTTCGCCCCCTGCGCCTCGAGCCCCTGTGCCTCACGTACCAGCCGGGCGAGCGGCTCGGAGCGGTGCTTGCCGCGCATCAGCGGAATGGCGCAGAAGGCGCAGGTGTGGTCGCAGCCCTCGGAGATCTTGAGGTAGCGCACGTGCGGCGCGTCGCCCAGGAACTGGCGGACGCCCGGATGGCCCGCGAGGGGGTCGTCGATCAACCCGCGCTCGGCGAGCGCCGGCACCAGGTGATGGAGGTCGGAGAATCCGAGAAACAGATCGACCTCCGGGATCTCCTGCTCGAGCTCCTGCTTGTATCGCTGGACGAGACATCCGACCGCGACGACCGCCTTCACCTCGCCTTGAGCCTTGAGCCTTGCGGCTGACAACAGGGCATCGATCGATTCCTGCTTCGCGGCGTCGATGAAGCCACAGGTGTTGACGAGGATGACGTCGGCGTGCAGGAGGTCGGGTGACACGACCGCGCCGTGCCCCACGAGTTCGCCGACGAGCCGCTCCGAGTCGACCGTGGCCTTGTCGCACCCCAGCGAGATGACGCCCAGCTTCATCCGCGATAGTTCCCGAACTTGAGCTCGATGCCCCAGTCCTGCGAGCGCAGGAACGCGATGACCTCCTGCAGCTCGTCCTTGGAGGGGGACTGCACGCGGATCTCGGTGCCCTGAATCGACGCCTGGGCCTTCTTGAACTTCTTGTCTTTGATCGCCTTGACGATGGCCTTCGCCTTCTCCTGCGCAATGCCCTGGGTGAGCTTGATCTCGCGCCGCACGGTGTCGCCGGCCGCGGGCGTGACGGGACCGAGCTCCAGGTTCTTCACCGGCACGCCGCGCTTGACGAGCTTGGTCTGCAGCACGTCGAGCAGCGCTTTCATCTTGAAGTCGTCGTCGGCGACCAGCGTGAGCGCGGCCTGGGCGCGATCGAACGCGACGGCGGCTTTCGACCCCTTGAAGTCGTAGCGCTGGGCGACCTCCTTGGTCGCCTGATTCACGGCGTTATCGACTTCCTGGAGATCGGCGCCGGTGGAGATGTCGAACGAAGCCGTGCCGGCCATAGGGCGGTAAATCTACCCGCCCCGGACCTAGAACAGGAAGCTTTCCAGCGCGCGGGCGCGCGACACGTGCCGCAGCCGCGCCAGCGCCTTTTCCTTGATCTGCCGTACCCGCTCGCGCGTGATGCCGAGCAGCGAGCCGATTTCCTCGAGCGTCATCGGCTCCTGGCCCTCGAGCCCGAAGTAGAGCCGCAGGATCTTGGCCTCGCGCTCCTTGAGCGTCGCCAGCACCCCCTCGATCGACTCGGTCAGGGCGTGCTCGAAGATCTCGTCGTCGGGGCCGGGGTTCTGGGTATCGGGGAGGTAGTCGAGCAGCTTGTTGTCTTCCCCGGGGGTGAGGGGAGCGTCGAGCGAGAGATGGGCCTGCGAGATCGATAGGGTCTTCGCGACCTCTTCCTCGGAGATGTCCATCCCCTCGGCGATCTCTTCGACGGTGGGCTCGCGGCCCAGCTCCTGCAGCAGCGAGGCCGAGCGCTTGCCGATGCGGTGCAGCGTGCCGGCGCGGTTCAACGGCACGCGCACGATGCGGGACTGCTCGGCGAGGGCCTGGAGGATCGCCTGGCGGATCCACCACACCGCGTACGAGATGAACTTGATCCCCTTCGTCTCGTCGAACTTGTGGGCGGCGCGGATCAGGCCGAGGTTGCCTTCGTTGATCAGGTCGGAGAGCGACACGCCCTGGTTCTGGTACTTCTTGGCGACCGACACCACGAAGCGGAGGTTCGAGCGCACCAGCTTGTCGAGCGCCTCCTCTTCCCCCTGCTTGATCCGTTGCGCAAGCGTGACCTCCTCCTCGCGGGTGATGAGCGGGTACTGGCTGATCTCCCGGAGATATTGGTCCAGCGACCCTTCGTCGAACGATGCACGTTTCGCCGTGTTCAGTTGCATGGCCTAGTCACTCCCCCCAGGCGCGCGCACGACGCCGCACGAAACTACGACCCGCCGAGCCGACGGCGCGGGCTCGGACGGAGGCGCTACCCTTCGGGCCGGCTACCGGATGATGGACCCGAGCCGGTGCCAGCGAATATCGGTCAGCCAGGGAAGCGCGTCGTGCGCCTCCCGATCGTAGCTGAAGTACACGACGAGCGGTCGCCCCTTCACCGCTTTCTCGTCCACGAATCCCCAGTAGCGGGAATCGGCCGAGTTGTCGCGGTTGTCACCCAGCACGAGGTATCTGCCGGGGGGGACGACGAGCGGGCCCCAGGTGTCGCGGGTGGGACGGTAGCTCCGCCGCGCGACCGGGCCGCCCGCGAGGTAGTCCCGCTGCCAGTTGAACTCCGGGTCGTAGACGTCGTGCGTGGGGTCCACCCGCTGCACGTAGGGTTCCTTGAGCGGCTCACCGTTGACGCGCACCTCCCCGCCCCGCATTTCGACGGTGTCGCCGGCCGTGCCGATCACCCGCTTCACGTAGTTCAGCGTGGGGTTCTTCGGGTACGCGAAGACGATGACGTCGCCGCGTCGCGGCGATTCGAAACCCGGCAGGCGGGCGGTGGTGCCGGGAATCTGCGCCCCATATACCGCCTTGTTGACGAAGAGAAAGTCCCCGACGAGCAGCGTCCGTTCCATGCTGCCGCTGGGGATCTGGAAGGCTTCGACGAAGAACGTCTTGATGATGACGAAGAGGATGAACGCCATGCCGACCGAGCGGAGCCAGTTGTCAAACCAGCGCGCCAGACGTGAGCGACGTTTCTCGGGGGCGGCGGCGAGGGGGGCGACGGGCGGCGGCGCGATGCGCGCGCCCTGATCCGCCATCCGGCCCCCCAAGTCATGCATGGCTTTTACTTTAGCCAAGGCGTCTGCCCGGCGCAACGGTCACCGCCCACCCCCGCGCCGCTGCCCAGGCCCGCACCCGCTCGCGGAACCGGTCGGGCGGGTCGTCGTGACACACTCGGCCCGCGAGGCACGCGGCGTCCCCCTCGCGCTCCACCCGCACCCAGCGCACCGCAGTCACCGCGAGCGCGTCGAGCGCGGCGGCGTCGAGCGGCGAGCCGCCGCACGAGAGGACGATCACCAGTGATTCGTGATCCACCGGACGCACCATAACGCGTCCGGTGTGAGCCACGTCACCCGATTCATGCCGGCAGGTGCGATTGGATGCGCGGAGTAGGGGCACGGCATGCCGTGCCCCTACTCGGTGTCGATCTGAGCTTCGGTGTCGATCTGAGCCCGCTGCAGCTTTCCCGAGAAGTCTACGTAGACGACCTTCGTCTCCGAGTAGAAGTCGTACACCTCCCAGCCGCCCTCGCGGTGCCCGTTGCCGGTCTGCTTCACTCCGCCGAACGGCAGGTGCGCTTCGGCGCCGATGGTGGGCGCGTTGACGTAGGTGATCCCGGTGTCCAGCTCGTGCATCGCGCGGAACGCGGCGTTCACGTCCCGCGTGTACAACGAGCTCGAAAGCCCGTACTTCACGCCGTTGTTGATGCGGATCGCCTCGTCGAGGGAGCCGACCTTGATCACCGACAGCACCGGCCCGAAGATCTCCTCCTGCTCGACCCGCATCCCGGCCCGGACGCCACCGAGCACCGTCGGCTGGTAGAACCAGCCGCGCTCCAGCCCCTGTCCCGTGGCGCGCTCGCCGCCGATCAACACCGCCGCGCCCTCGTCCGCCCCACGCCCACGTAGTACTCGACCTTCTTGCGGGCCTCCTCATTGATGAGCGGGCCGACCTCGGTCTTCTCATCGAGGCCGGGGCCGAGTCGCAGCCGCTCCGCGCGATCGCAGATCATCTTGAGGAGCCGGTCATGGACCTTCTCGTGCACGACGAGCCGGCTCGTCGCGGTGCACCGCTGGCCGGTCGTGCCGAAGGCGCCCCACAGCACGCCGTCGAGCGCCAGGTCCAAGTCGGCGTCGTCCATCACGAGCATCGCGTTCTTGCCGCCCATCTCGAGCGACAGCCGCTTGTGCATCCGGCCGCAGGTCGCGCCGATGATCGCGCCCGTCTCGGTCGAGCCCGTGAAGGAGATCACCGTGATCGCCGGATGCTCCACCATCGCCTTGCCTACGACGGAGCCCTCCCCGTGCACGAGCTGCACCGCCTCGGGCGGGAGCCCGGCCTCCAGGAGGATCTCGACCAGCAGGTGGGCGGTGTGCGGCACGTCCTCGGCGGGCTTGAAGATCACCGCGTTCCCACACAGCAGCGCGGGGAACATCTTCCAGGTCGGGATCGCAAGCGGAAAGTTGAACGGCGTGATGAGCCCGGCGAGGCCGATCGGCCGGCGGAAGCTCATCGCCCACTTGTGGCGCAGCTCGGACGGCACGGTCCGGCCGAACAGCCGCCGCCCCTCGGTGTGCGCGTAGTGGGCGGTGTCGATGCCTTCCTGCACGTCGCCCCGGGTCTCGGCCAGCACCTTGCCCAT
>QHTX01000152.1:4910-10924 GCA_003220975.1 Gemmatimonadota bacterium
CGGGGCGGGCGTCTGGGACCATCGAGCGAAGCCGCGCTGCGCCGACTCGATTGCGCGCGCCACGTCTTCCGGACCCGAGCGCGGGAAGCAGCCGATCACGTCGCCGGCGTCCGCCGGGTTGCGGTTCTCGAAGTAGGCACCGGTGCGCGGGGCGACCCAGGCGCCGGCGATGAAGTTCGTGAAGTTCTCGGTCATCGGTCGTCCGTCATCAGTGAGGTTGCACGTCCGGACACAGCCACAGGGTGGCCGCGTTGGCAGTCCCGATGCGGGGGAGCACTTCGCGGGTCACGAGCACGGCCCCCCAGATGA
The DNA here is from genome assembly GCA_003220975.1 of Gemmatimonadota bacterium. Taxonomy (GTDB): domain Bacteria; phylum Gemmatimonadota; class Gemmatimonadetes; order Gemmatimonadales; family GWC2-71-9; genus AG41. The sequence goes on from QHTX01000152.1 coordinate 5,220, forward strand.
TGAGCGCCTGCGCGACCGCGTGCGCGACGCCGAGGCGCCGCTTCCACGACGACACGCTGGCCCACAGCCCTGCGGCGATGACCGCCGTGACGCCGACCAAGTAGAAGATCAGCCGCAAGCCACAGCCGTGGGAATACGGCCACACGCCCGGAGCGATCCCAATGCCGACCAGGACCCCCAGCGCCACCTTCGCCCAGGTCCCCAGGGCAGTGGGCATGGCACCGGGCACCACGACGGGCTTCTTGACGGTCGGCGCCGACCCGCTCCCCCCGCTCCCCCGTCCGAGCGTGGGGTCGGCCTCCGGCAGCTTCTTGAGCAGCCGGTCGACCTCGGCCATCGCCTTGTCCCAGTCCCGTCAGTCCGTAGCGCTCAATCTTCTTATAGAGATTGCTGCGCGGCATGTCCAATGTGCGCGCGGTCTCCGACACATTCCAGTCGTGCTCCTTGAGCTTCGCGAGGATGTAGGTCCGCTCGGCCGCCTGCTTGAACTCCTCGAACGTGGCCGCGCGCATCCACGGCGCCGCGGCGAAATCCGCGGGGCCCGTCCCGCCCCCTCGTCCCTCGTCCGCGCTGCGCAGCCCCGCGACCCGCTCGACGTCCGCGACCGTGACGACGGAGCCCGGTGCGAGGATGAGCAGGCGCTCGACCGCGTTGCGGAGCTCGCGGATGTTGCCGGGCCAGTCGTGAGCCGCGAGCCGCTTCACGGCCTCGGGGTCGAAGGCTTTCGCCGGCAGGCCGCCGCGCTGCGCCAGCTGGCCGGCGAAGTGCTCCACGAGCTGCGGGATGTCGCCCCGCCGGGCCCGCAACGGCGGCACGTCGATCGGCACGACGTTGAGGCGGTACAGCAGGTCCTCGCGGAACCTGCCGGCGGCGATCTCGGCCCGCACGTCCTTGTTGGTCGCCGCCACCACGCGCACGTCCACGGCGAGGGTCTTCCCGGAGCCGACGCGCGAGATCATGCCCTCCTCCAGCGCCCGCAGCACCTTCGCCTGAGCCGACAGACTCATGTCGCCGACCTCGTCGAGGAACAGTGTACCGCCGTCCGCCAGCTCGAATTTCCCCGCGCGATCGGCGAATGCCCCGGTGAAGCTCCCCTTCATGTGGCCGAACAACTCGCTCTCGATCAGCTCGGTCGGGATCGCGGCGCAGTTCACCTCGACGAACGGGCCGCGGGCGCGGGGGGAGAGTGCGTGGATCGCCCGCGCCACGAGCTCCTTGCCGGTGCCGTTCTCCCCCGTGACGAGCACGCGGGCGGCGGTCGGTGCCACCTTCTCGATCCGCTCGATCACCTGCTTGATCGCCTTGCTCGAGCCGACGATCTCGTACTGCGCGTGCACTTCGGCCTTGAGCCGTACGTTCTCGCTGGCGAGATCGACGTGCTGCAGGGCGTTCCGCAGCGTGAGCAGGATGCGATCGGTGTCGAGCGGCTTCTCGAGGAAGTCGTAGGCGCCGAGCTGAGTGGCTTCCACGGCGGTCTGGATGGTGCCGTGGCCGGAGATCATGACGACCTGGGCGTGGGAATCGAGCTCGCGCAGCGTGCGCAGCGTCTCGAGCCCGTCGATGCCCTGCATCTTCACGTCCAGAAACACGAGGTGCGGCCGGAACTCGGGATACAGCCGCAGCGCCTCGGACCCGGACGCGCACGCCTGCACCTCGATCTCCTCGTACTCGAGGACCTGCCGCAGGGCATCGCGGATGCCCTTCTCGTCGTCGACGACCAGCACCCGCCGGCTCACGGCTTTCTCCGTTTCCCGCGGTACAGCACCACCCCCGTGGGATGGATGGCGACGTCGGTGAACGCGGGTGAGACGCGGAGCGGTACCGCCCCCGTCGAATCGGCTCCCGCCATGCGCCGGGCCAGCTGCTTCACGAGCGGCTCCGGAAAAGGAAAGCCCCGCAGCGCCAGCTCCTCGACCTTGAAACGGGCGATCCCGGGCCGCTCGATCGCGAGCGGACCCGCGATGCGCAGCGGCTCCATGGGGTTGAGCATCCCGGCGAGCGGTCCGAGCGCGTCGGGCGGAATCAGCCGCGTGTCGAGCCGGCAGTAGAGGGCGACGCGGCCTTCCAGCAGCTCCACCCGCAGCGAATCGAAGCTCTTGCGCACGGACCAGTCGATGCCGCTCCCCACCATGGCGGCGATCTCGTTGGGCGACAGCACGACGGAGTCGGGCCCGGCCGGGGTCTTGAGGCGCTCGACCTTGCTCTGGCTGGAGGACAGCGCCTTGGGCGTCGGCGCGCCCACGGCCGTGTCCGCCACGGGCGGGAGCTTCGTGGAGTGAGGTCCGAACCAGCGCGCGGCCGTGTGCAGGAGCGGCTCCCGGAACCACCACGCCACGAGCGCCGCCACCATGACGATGGCGAGGCAGCCGAGCCGCAGGACGCCCTTAAGACAGCCGTTCACTGTGCCTGACGTTGTACACCGCACCTCCCGATTGGAGCGTGCTCTCCATCAGGTCCAGTGCGCCGACGACCACCGTCTCCTCGTAGCGCAGGGGACCGAGCGCCGCTTCGAGGCCCGCGAAATCGCACGGCTGCGCGTCGCGCGCCGCGCGCCCCAGCGTGAGGTGGGGGCGAAACGCCCGCGCCTCGGTCGGGAAACCGAGCGGCGCGAACTCCCGCTCCACCTGGTGTTGCAGCAGCTCGAGCGCGGGCTCGGGCGCGATCCCGACCCAGACGACGCGCGGCCGCTGGAAGTCGGGAAACACACCGAAGCCCCCGAGCTGCATCGTCAGGGCCCGGGCCCCGGCCGCGGCGCGGGTGAGCGCGGCGCGCAGCTCCCCGTCGCGCTCCTCGTCCACTTCGCCCAGGAACTTGAGCGTGAGATGAATCCCCTCGGCGCGCACCCATTTCACGGCCAGCCCGCGGTCCCGCAGCGGCGCCGTCGCCTGCCAGAGAGCCTGCCGGACCTGCGGAGGGAAATTGAGTGCGACGAAGAGCCTCAAACGGCAGGCCTGGTCTCGAGGAGGCTGCCGCGCCGATAGCCGCGCGGGTCCACTTCCACGGCTCCGAAGCCGAGCGCGGTGAGCCGCGCCGTGACCGCGGTGAGCCGCGCCGTCAGCCAGGGCACCCACGGCGGCTCGACCTCGATGCGCGCCCGTCCCTCCTCCCCGCCGCCGTGGTATCGCACCCGCAGATCCCCGCGTACGCCCAGCTCGCGCAAGTACGCTTCCGCCTGCTCGACCTGCCCCAGACGTCGCGGCGTGATCGCGATGCCGTAGGCGACACGGCTCGACAGACACGGCGCCGCCGGTGCGTCCCAGACGGGAATCCCCAGCGCCCGCGCCGCCGCGCGGATGTCCGCTTTGGTCATCCGGGCCTCGGCGAGCGGCGAGCGGATCCCCGCCGCCCGCCCCGCGGCGTACCCGGGCCGGTGCTCGCGGAGATCGTCGGCGTTCGTTCCGTCACACGTGACGGCGAGCCCGCGCGCCTGCGCCACCGGCACGAGCCGGCGCCACAACTCGGTCTTGCAGAAAAAACAGCGGTTGGTGGGATTCGCGAGGTAGCTCGGGTCCTCGAGCTCGTGGGTCGCGATCTCGATCAGGGGCACGTCGAACCGCTCGGCTACCCGGCGGGCGGTTGCCCACTGGGCGAGGGGATAGGAGGCGCTGCGACCGATGGCGGCCAACATGCGGTCTCGCCCCAGCTCCTGGCGGAGCACCACGGCCAGCAAGGCCGAATCCACCCCGCCGGAGTAGCCGACGAGCGCGGAGGGGAAGGTGCGAACCAGCTGGCGCAGCGGGGCGGCCGGGATGGACATGGCGGAATAGTACCGACTTACGCTGTCCCAATCAAAGGACAACTTCCTTGCAAGAATCGGATATTTCGTAGGCTGGAAACCTATTACTCTGATGATACGTTGACCAAAGCAGTTCGAACGCTACGTCTCGTAGGCAATACGACATCCGGGGTTCCGAAATGACGAACAAGACCGAGCTGGACGCCGTGGACCGCAAAATCTTGCGGCAGCTGGCGACCGACGGCCGGGCCAGCTATCAGGCGATCGCCGACGAGGTCGGGCTGTCGCGACCCGCGGTGATGGAGCGCGTGAAGCGATTGGAAGAAGCCGGATATATCACGGGCTACGGAGCTAGGCTCGACCGCGCGAAGGCCGGCTTCCCCGTGACGGCGTTCGTCGCCGTGCGCTACGCCAACTCCGATTACCTGGGTGAGGAACCGCGGATGAGAGCGATGGAGAAGCACCCCGAGGTGCTCGAGTGCCACCACGTGGCGGGTGAGGACTGCTACATCCTCAAGGTGGCGGCGCCCGATCTCGAGAGTCTGCAGCACGTGCTGCGCGACCTGCGCGGCTCCACCAAGACGCAGCTGACTACCCGCACCACGATCGTGCTGGGGACCGTGTTCGAGAAGCCCGGGTTCGTCCCGGGGGAGCCGGACTGATGGGCGCGGGGCTCCGCGGCAAGGCGCTCGTCGCCTATCTCGTGGTGTGCGTGTTCTGGGGCTCGACGTACCTCGCCATCCGCGTCGGCGTCGAGGTGCTGCCGCCGTTCCTGTTCGCCGGTCTGCGCTTCGCCATCGCGGGCGCGTTGCTGCTGACGATCATGCTCGCGCTCGGCGACCGGCTGCCCTCGCGGGCCGCCGACTGGCGCACGCAGGCGATCGTGGGCGTGCTGCTGCTCACGGGCGGGAACGCGCTCGTCGTCTGGGCGGAGCAATACACGCCGTCCGGCGTGGCGAGCATCTTCGTCGTGACGGTGGCTCTGTGGATGGCGTTCTTCGACGCCGTCATCCCGGGGGGCTCGGGCGACCTCAACTGGCGCGTGATCGCGGGGCTGCTGCTGGGCTTCCTCGGCACGGCGCTGCTGGTGGGCGCGAGCCCGGCCGAGATCTTGCACGCCGATCTGCGCGGTCCCATCGCGTTGACGGCGGCGAGCGCGTCCTGGTCGCTCGGCTCCGTGTACGGCAAGCGCCACCACACCGAGACCAGTCCCTACGTGGGCGCCGCCCTGCAGATGCTGGCGGGCGGCGCGGCGGTCGCCCTGCTGGGCACGCTGCTCGGGGAGTGGAGCCGCTGGCACCTCACGCCGCGGGGCGCGGGCGCCATCGCCTATCTCGTGGTCTTCGGCTCAATCCTCGGCTACAGCGCCTACACCTACGCGCTGCGCCACGCGTCGCCCACGATCGTCGGCACGTACGCCTACGTGAATCCGGTGGCTGATCCTCCGCGAGCCCGTGACCACGCGCACGTTCCTGGCGATGGCGCTGATCGTGGGAGCGGTCGTGTGGATCCAGTTCTCGCACCGGATTCCGAGCCTCGGGCACCGGCCGATCGCGGCGGCTGCGAGCGAACAGGAGGGATGATGCACCTGTTGCCGCACAACACCGCGTTGCTGGTGATCGACGTGAGCCGCGCCTGCGATGACACGGGAGGCGTCACAGGGGGACGCAACAACCCCGGGATGGAGGCGAACATCGGGCGGCTCGAGGAGGCGTGGCGCGCGAGCGGCCGGCCGATCATCCGCGTGCAGCACGATTCCCGCTGGCCAGGGGCGCCGACTCACTACAGCGCATTCGTCGGCACCAACCTGGAGGACGAGCTGCTGCGGCGCGGCGTCGGCACCCTCGTCCTCACCGGCCTTGCGACCGATCGCTGCGTGTCCACCACGGCGCGTCTCGCCGCGAACTTCGGCTTCGCGACCTACGTCGTCGCCGACGCGACGGCGACCTTCGATCGCCTCGGCCCCCCT
>QHTX01000153.1:0-541 GCA_003220975.1 Gemmatimonadota bacterium
CGGCACGGTCCACTCCGCAGGCACGATCTCAGGCAGGCCGCCGCCCCGGGTCGCGACCACCGGCTTGCCCAGCGCCAGCGCGTGCAGCACCGCGCTGCCAAGGCCTTCGTCCTTTGAGGACATCACGAACACGTCCGCCTCGCCGATCAGGGAGTCCGCCTCCGCAATGTACCCCACCAAGTGGACGCGATCCGCGACGCCGAGCCGGGCGATCTCGGCCGTGAGCGCCCGGCGGTCCGGGCCGTCGCCCGCGATCACCCAGTGGAGGTCGGGGCGAAGCGCCCGCGCGGCCCGCGCGGCCCGCACGCATGTGCGTTGATCCTTCGGGGGCTCGAGCGCGGCGACGTTGGTGGCGAGCGGCGCTCCGTCGGGCAGGCCGAGCCGCGAGCGGACGTCGAGCGGGACGGCGGCCGCCCGGCGCACCTCGGCGGGATCGATGCCGGAGTGGACGACCGTCACGGTGCCTGCGGGGAACCCGGCGGCGAGGAGGGTCGAGCGGACGGCCTCGGAGATCGCGACCACCGCGTCGACCCGGTGCAGG
>QHTX01000153.1:555-5730 GCA_003220975.1 Gemmatimonadota bacterium
GACCCGCGGTGCGGCGCCGGCGCGGCGGAGCCAGCCGCGTGCCCACACCGCGAGGGTGACGGCGTGGCTGTTGTGGGCGTGAATCACGTCGGGGCGCCACGCCCGCGCTTCCGCCACCAGGCGCCACCAGGCCCGCGGGTCCAGCCCAAGCGTCCAGGGGACCTCCCGCACGGCGACGCCTTCGGCCGCGGTGCGCCTCGCCAGCTCGCTGCCGCGCCGTGTGACGAGCCGCTGCTCCACCGCGGGCTCGCGCGCCAGCTCGCGCACCAAGAGCCGCACTTGGTTCTGGCCGCCCCGGTACTCGCGCCCCGCGTCGACGTGGAGGACCCGCACCGGGGAGGCTCAGGCCGGCTGCTGGGCGGCGTGGCCGAGGGCGTTGCGCAGCTCGGCCAGCGTGAACGGCTTGTGGAGGTAGGGGCGGCCCAGCGTTTCCAGGAACTGCAGCGTATCGCCACGCACCGTGTCGCCCGTGGCGAAGATGATCCGCTCTGCCGCGCGGGGGTCCTGGCGGGCGAGCTTCGCGTACATGTCGCGTCCCGAGAGGTGGGGCATCCGGAGGTCGCAGATGATCACGTCGAACGCCTCGGCCAGCGCGCGCTCGAGCGCGTAGGCCCCGTCGCTCGCCACCTCGACGGTGTGGCNNGCCCGCATGTAGTGCAGGATGTGCGGCTCGTCGTCCACCACCAGGATGTGCAGCGCCCGTCCGGTCGCGGCCGGCGCGGGCTCCGCCTCGACCCGGGGGGCCGGCGCTCCGACCGGAAGCTCGACCGTGAACGTGGCGCCGGCCCCGGGCTTGGTGATGAGCGAGATGCGGCCGCCGTGCTCCTTCACGATCCCCTGGGAGATCGACAATCCCAGGCCCGTCCCCTCCCCCTCGCCCTTGGTGGTGAAGAACGGCTCGAACACCCGGGCGGCGATCTCTTCCGTCATGCCGGGCCCCGAGTCGGTTACGCTGACCGCGAGGCCGTCGCGGGCACGCCGCGCGGCGATCCAGATCCGCCCCGACGCGGCGTCGCCCGCGACCGCCTGACACGCGTTGTTGATCACGTTCACGAACACCTGCTTGATCTGGTTCCCGTTCACCTCGACTTCGGGCAGTCCCGCCTCGACCTCGAGCGTCGCCTCGACCTTGTGCGCCATCAGCTGATTGCGGAGCAGCTCCAGGGTCGACTCGAGGATCGGCTTGATGTGCTGGAGCTTGCGCTCGCCCTCCTGGCTGCGGGCGAACGACAGCAGGTTCTTCACGATGTTCGCGGCGCGCTCCGCCTCCTGGCGGATCACCTGGAGCGGCTCGGCCAGCGACGACGGCACCTCTCCCGCCTCGACAAGGAAGTCGCTGAAGCCCACGACCGAGGCGAGCGGGTTGTTCAGATCGTGCGCCACGCCGGCGATCAGTTGACCAATCGCCGACATTTTCTCAGACTGTATGAGCTGCTCCTGCAGCCGGCGCCGCTCCGTTTGGTCCTCGAATACCAGGACCGCGGACCCGGGCTCCGCCATGGGGATCATGGCGAGCAGCAGGATGCGCTCGCCGAACCGGATCTCCACCGAGGTCGGCGCGGCCTCGGCGATGGCGCGGGCCACCGGGTCCGCCCACGCCGGCGGCACGAGGCCGAGCCAGGGTCGGCCGGGGATGGCCGTCACGGGCACCTGGATCAGCTCGGCGAAGACGCGGTTCGCGCGGCGCACGGTGCCGTGCGCGTCCACGATGCAGATGGCCTGGCTGATGGCGTCGACCGTCTTCTCCCACTCGCGCTTCGCGGAGGAGAGGAGCTCGACCAGGCGGGCGTTCTCGAGGGCGATCGCCGCCTCGGCGAGCACGGTCGACACGAGCATCAGCTCCGCCTTGCCGAGGGCGCCGGGTCGGTCGCTCCCGAGGGAGACGGCGCCCATGGTCCGGCCGCCCGCCACGAGCGGCGCGCCGATCCAGGAGCCCGGCGGCTCGTCGACCAGCGTGGCCCCGCGGCGACGCGCCTCTTCCTTGACGTCCTTCGCGAACGCGAGGGGGCCGCGGCGCAACGCGAGCTGCAGCAGGGGGTCGTCGGTGCTCCTCGGCGCGGGGTCGGTGTCGTACGTCACCGCCAGCCGGTTCGTTTCGGCGTCAAGTAGGACGACGGCCAGCCGGTCGGGTTTGAGCAGTTCGAGCAGCGCCCGGGCCAGCAGCTCGACCACCGTCGCCGGGCGGAACGCCCCGGTGAGTTCCTGCGCCAGCGTCGTGAGGCGCGTGAGGAGGTCGGCCGCGGCGCGGGGCCCCGGAGCGGGCGCGGCGGCAGGTGCCCGCGACGCGGGGGGGCGGGGGCGGGGGGGGGCGGCTTTAGAAGGAGGCTTGCGCATGATCCTGGCCAACGTCCGCGGTCGTCTGCGGGCATCCGATTTTCGCCTGGTGGCGCTCGCCCTCGCGCGCGGCGACGTGGGGGGACGGGCGCGCTACGAGCGCCTGCTGCTTGAGGACGGCCCCGACCGGCTGCTGGACGAGCCCGGCCTGCTCGAGGCCCTGCTGGCCCTGCGTACGCTGGCGGTGCCGTCGCCGCTGCTGTTCGCGTACGTGGCGGTGCGCCACGCCCTGCTCGCTGCAGGCGTCGACGACCGCGAGCTCGCGGAATACCTCGCTGCCCTCGTGCTCGAGTTCGGCGATCACGACCGCCACACGCGGATCCGCCGCGCCGACGACGAGCGCTACGCCTATCTCGTCGACCTGGTGGCGGATCTCACCGGCCTGGACGACACCGGCGAGCGCGGGTTCCTGCTGCGCGTGCATCTGGGCAACTACAGTCTCTGGCTCGCCGGGCTGTTCCCCGACTACGTGGCGGCCCGGCGCTCGCGCCGCGGCGGACCCGACCTGCCGTACTACGACGAGCTGGGGCGCCAGGGTTACCAACTCGCCTCCGAGCATCGCCTCGCGGAGCGCTTCGGCGTCGCGGGCATCTACCGCGCCGCGGCCGAGCGGTTCCCCACGCTGCGCGTGGCCTTCAATCGGCTCTCGGACACCGTGTTCTTCCCCAACGTGAGTACCCCGGACAAGATACTTCGGAATCTCTAGATCACTCGTCTAAGAACCGCGTCGGCACCGTCGTCGCGGCCTCCACCAGCTGCTCCGCCGACTTGACGAAGCGCACGACGATGGGCAGCGAGCCCTTGAGATGGAGCTTACGCTGCATGATCCCGGCGATCGGCCCGAGCTCCTTCCGGATCACGCGCTTCCACTGCGCGTAGTCGCCCGAGATCACGAACGGCGCCTGCTCCGCCTCGCTCAGCGACACCACCTTGGCCTCCCGGCAGGCGCCGCGCTCCAGGTCGAGCCAGATCCCCACCGGCTGCGGCAGGCCGATCGCCGGCTGGGGATTCACGACCAGCGCCACGGCGCCGTGCGTCCATTCCGTCGAAGCGGCGCGATACCCTGCGCTCGCGTTAATCGCGCTGCCGTAGGCGCTCACCCACTCCGCCGACGGGAAGGGGAGGCTCACGTTACGGCTCCGGCAAAGCCGCGGAACAGCGCGTCCTCCACATCGTCCTCCGGGTGCCACTGCACGGCGAGCAGCCATGGCTCGCCGGCGGCGCCTGGTTCCGCGCCTTCGATCACCCCGTCCTCCGCCCACGCGGTGGCGCGCAATCCCGGAGCGAGATCGCGGATCGCTTGGTGATGCCGCGTGTTCACCGTAGTCGCGACGGTCGCGATGGTGCGGTGCAGTAACGAGCCGGACTCGACCGCGAGGCCGTGGCGCGCTGCCGTGTCGGCGTGGTCGATCTTCCCCGGCCGCTCGGTCGCCAGGTCCTGGTAGAGGGTGCCGCCGAGCGCCACGTTGAGAACTTGAATGCCGCGACAGATCGCGAGGATGGGAAGTCGGCGGCGCCGCGCCCCGGCGATCAGGGCGAGCTCGACCGCGTCGCGCGCCGCGTCGGTGTCGCCGAGCTTCGGGTGGGGGGCGGCGTGGTAGTGTGCCGGATCGACGTCCTCGCCGCCGGTGAGCACCAGACCCTGCACGCCGTCAAGGGCGGCGCACGCGGCGTCGGGGTCGAGGATCGGCGGCACGATCAGGGGCACGAGTCCCGCGCGGGCCAGCGCCCGCACGTAGGCCGTGTTCAGGGCGACGCGCTCGCGGCCGGCGTCGGTGCGCCGCGTGGCGCTGACGGCGACGATCTTGGTCACCGGCTCGGGGGAGGGGTCGTCGCGGCCGGCGGGCCGAGCAGGGGGCAGCGCGGGTTGGACACGCTCGCCCAGTCCACGCGGACGCCGTACAGCGGAATCGTCCGGCTGCTCCCCGTTACGGACCCGAGCTCGGGATAGGTCTTGGGGGGCCGCTGCCCTTCATACAGCAGCACGCCTTCGGCCCGCTGGCTCGAGTCGTCCACCACCAGGAGAGCGTACACGGTCGTCTCCGTCGGGAACGGCGGGAAGTTCTGGCCCTGATAGGTCATCGCGAGTCGCCCCCCGGCGGACGTGATCGTGACGGTGCTCAGCTGGGCGGTTCCGGCGACGCGGGCGGGGAGCGAGCCGGGAAGCCCACGCGGCGCCTCGCTGAGCACGTACGGCAACATGCGCAGCTGGTCCTGGATCAGGGACGGCCCGATCAGCTGCGCCATCCCGCAGGTGGGCGAGCGCGACCGGTCGCCGCCGCATGAAACGGCGAAGGACGTCAAGAGGAGCGGCGTCGAGAGCAACACCGTCGAGCGCAACGGCGTCGAGCGGAGGACGGTCATCGGCCGGTGACGACCTCCAGGATGGTCGCGGGGTAGGGGGCGTCGGGGCTCACGCGCCGCAGCTCGATCGAGTCGGCGTCGGGGACGAGCGAGGTGCCGAGCCGCAGTGTGTCGCCCACGACCCACGCCGCCGTGCGGGCGCGGGCCCACGCCGGCTTCTCGATCTCCACCCCGATGATCCAGCGCCCCGTGCCGCGCAGCGGGCCCGCTTCGACCTTGCTGCGGTCGGGCTCGCCGTGGTAGCGGCGGTACAGCCGCCCGGAGATCCAGCCGCCGGGGTGCGACTCCAGGGTGATGCGGACGTAGACGGTGGAGTCGAGCGCGACGGCGCGGGTCGCGGCCGGAGCGGCGCCGGAACGAAACACGCGCGTCAGCTCCCAGGTGCCGTCGATCGGAGCGCCTTGCAGAGCGCACAGCGCGGTCATCGCGGCGAGCGTGCGGGTCCCGGGCATCGCCCCAATTTAATACTTCCAGGCG
>QHTX01000153.1:5755-14635 GCA_003220975.1 Gemmatimonadota bacterium
CACCGGCTCGAGCGTGCCGGGCGTCAGGCTATACATGTAGTTGAGGAGATTGTTCATGAGCAGTCGGACCGAGACCGGGCCCCCCTCCCAGCCCGCCCGCAGGTCGAGGACCTTGGCGGCCACCCGCGGATCGCCGGCGTAGGGGCCGGCCAGCTCGATTTCCTCGATGCGGCTCACGAAGCGGAAGTCCGCGCCCACGCTGAGCGAGCGCCAGCCGTAATCGGCGCTCAGGGTGGCGAGATGCTTGGGGCGGAACGCCAGCACCAAGCCCGTCGAGTCGTCGCGGGTGTCGAGGAACGTATACGAGAGGGATGTCGTGAGATTCCAGGGGAACGGCGTCGCGACGAGGAAAAGGTCGAGCCCGCGGAGCCGGGCGCGCGCAACGTTCTGGAACTGGATCACCGGATTGCCCGCCGTATCGCGGGTGAACACGGGCTCGATCAGCCGGCGCGCCTCGGTCCAGAACAGCGCGGCGTCGAGGCGGGCCCGCGATCCGAGCGCGGCGGCGTTGCCCAGCTCGAACGACCACGCCGTCTCGTGCTGCAAGTCGGGGTTCGGGATCACCCGGTACCCGAACGCCGACGTCGAGACGAACAGCTCGGCTAGCGAGGGCGCGCGGAACCCGGCTCCAATGGAGGCACGCCATGTCCCCGCCCGCGTGGGGAGAACCGCGCCGACGCGCGGGCTGAGCACGCTCGACACCGATCCCCCGTCCCGCGCGATGAAATCCATCCGGGCGCCCGCCGTGAGCCGCACGCGGCCCGCCTGGTGCTCGCCCTCGCCGTAGGCGGCGAACGCGGTCTGGTCGTGTGAGCGGACGGTGTCGCTGGTCGCGGCGGTGACGCCCGTGAAGATGTTCGAGGTCACGTCGGAATAGCTGGCCTCCGCGCCGACCGTCACGACGCCGCCGCGCGCCGCGTGCGCCTCGCCGCGGAGCTCGGCGCCGAACCGGTTGGCGACCCCGAAGTCGTCCGGTCCCTTATGCAGGTCCGTGAAATGCGTGCGCAGCCAGGAGCCGCGCGCCTGCCACGAGAACCGTGCGGACGGCGTGCGCTCGATCGTCGCCGCGAGATACCCCTTGTCGGACCGCGTGTAGTTGCCCTGGTTCGACGTGTCGATCATGAACGGCTGAAACGCGAGCCCGCGATTGTCGCACTTATTCAGCTCGCACCAGGGATCGCCGACCTGGTACTGGTGGCTCGTCCACGAGCCGGAGGCGGTAACGCGCGTGTCGGGCGCCGGATGCCACTCGGCCTTGCCCCCGGTCTCCCACTGGTCGCTCCGGTCCTGCTCCCGGTAGCCGTCGGAGTGACGGCCGCCGAGGGTGAGGCTGCCACGCAGCTCCTGGCTGCCGTACGAGCCGGTGACGTCGAGGCCGCCGAGCCCGCCGGTGTAGTCGCGGAATTGCCAGACACTCTCCGGCGGATTGGCATACGCGCCGGCCGTGGCGCGCACCCGGCCGTGAACGCCGACCGGAATGTCGTGCGTGATGAGGTTCACGACGCCGCCGAACGCCGCCGAGCCGTATAGCGAGGAGCCGGCGCCCTTCACGACCTCGACGCGGTCCACCTCGTCGAGCGGCAGCATGTCCCAGTCGATGCCGCCGCGGTCGCCCTGATTCGCGGGCACGCCGTCCACGAGCAGCAACACCCGCGAGCCCAGGCCTTCGACGAAGCCGCTCGAGCCGCGGATGTTCACCTGGCCGTTGAGGAACAGCACGCCGGGGGCCTTGTTCACGGCCTCGTCCACGGTACTCACGGCGCGACGGGCGATTTCGGAGTCCGACACCAGGGCGACGCTCGTCACGGCCTGGTCGAGGAACTGCGAGCGCTTGGCGGCGGTGACGACGATGGGGCCAACCGTCAGTGGCGACGGGGTCAGGATCACGTCAACTTGCACTGAATCGCCACCTACGACCTCAACGGTGTCGAATGCCTGGCGATATCCTATCAACCAGGCGTTGAGGACCACGCGTCCGGCCGGAATGGCGGCTATTCGATAATGACCGTTCGCTTCCACCGTAGTGCGGAGTTCCGTGTTCATCACTCGGAGCTGGACACGGGGGATCGCTGCGCCTGCGGTGTCCCGGACCGTTCCGTACACGACCCCGACCTCCTGTCCGGATGCGAGGGAAATGGGCGCGGCCAGGAGAGGCACTAGCCAGGCGAGGCGTTTCAGGGGGGACACGGCGGAAAGTAGGTGCAGATGCGGTGCATATTGCCGAAATCGATGACGAAGTCGATCGAGTCCGTCCCCGGGCCGTTGACGGTCACGATCCCGGTGCCGTGCGTGGTGGTGTCGCCGCCGTCCTTGTAAAAGCCGACTTCCCGCAGCAGGCTGTCCGCGCTCTGCGTCGTGAGCGTTCCCTTCCTTTTCCACACCGCCAGCACCCACTGATACTGACCATTGGGCACTTTCAGGCTGTACGGATAGGTGGAGGGGCTCGTCGGGATGGGGGGCGGCGGTAGCGGCAGGAAGTTGAACAGGCTCTCGGGCGCCGTCGGGAAGTTCTTGTACGCGACGATGAACACCGCCTCCGTGGTGTCCTTCAGGCTGTCGGGCAGCGGGACCAACACGGTCACGAGTCCGCAGATCCCCACGAATCCGGGGGGGCAGGTCGGGGTCGGCTGGAGGCCCTCGTGGCACGCCGCGGCCACGGCGGCGGCGAGTGCGAGTCGCCACATGCGGCTCGACATGGGTCCAATCTTCGGGACGCGCGGCCGAACCGTCAACTTGACCCCCCTTTTCGCGCGGAATAACGTAGAGTCCGCCATGCCGATCTACGAGTATCGCTGCACGAAGTGCCGCAAGCGCTTCACGCAGCAAGAGGGCATCGAGGAGCACGGCCGCCGGCGGCCCACCTGCCCCAAGTGCAAGTCGCGCGCGGTGCAGCAGGTGTTCTCGCCGTTTTTCGCGAAGACGGTTCGGAAGAGCTAGCCTCGGCCCTTGTTCGAGCGCCTGCGGGACGCGCTCCGCGCCGCCCTCGACGCGGCGACGCCGCCGGGAGACCTGCGCGACCTGCTGCGGCAGATGCGCGAGGCGGTGGTGGAGGCGAAGCTCGCGGTCGAAGATACGCGCGCAGCGCTGGCGCGCGCGGAGCGCGACCTCGCGGACGAGCGCCGGCGGCTCGCCGACGCGGAGCGGCGCGGCCGGCTCGCGGCCGAGATCCAGGACGGGGAGACGGTGGAGGTGGCGCAGCGCTTCGCGGCCAAGCATCACGAGCGCGTGGGCGTGCTCGAGCACAAACGCGCGGCGCTGGCGGAGGAGCGGGCCCTGTACGAGCGCGAGCTCGCGGAGATGCAGGCGCAACTCGTCCGCGCGGAGCGGGACCGGCCCCTCACGGAGGCGGAGCGCTCCGTGGAGCGCGCCTGGCGCGACCTGCAGGCGGCGGGTGGCGCGCGGCCCGGCACGGACATCCAGGACGAGCTGCTCAAGTCCGAGCTGGAGCGCGCCGCGCGCGAGGCCGCGGCCGAGCGCCAGCTCAAGGAGCTCAAGAAGAAGATGAAGAAGGACTAGGCGGCGGAAGCTATGAGCGTGCTCCGTCGGGTGCTCGCCTGGTTCCGTGAGGCCTTCGAGGCCGCACGGCCGGCGCGCGATGGACGACGCTCCGGAGGCACCATGGAAATCAAGCGCGACCGCATGGTCTTTCTCGGCTACGGCAAATACTGGCGCTCGGACGCGATCGTCGGGCTGATGCCGATCGAAGAGGAGCGCGGGCCCAAGCGGCGGACCAACGTCTTCGTGGAGGGGCGTGCCGAGCCGATCGTCGCGTCGCGCACCGAGCAGAGCATCCTCGAGGACATGGGGGCCACGGAGGGCGGGTTCCAGGTGCAGGCGCTGCGCGAGGCGATCACCGAGCTGCTCGCCGCGTTCCACGAGTTCTCCCCCGTGCTGCGGCGCGCCCTCCTCAACGAGCATCACTTCGACGTCCAGGCCCCGGAGCCGGTCCAGCAGAACGAGCTGTTCGACTGATGACCGCGCCCCGCGCCGCCCCTCCCACGGTGGCGTCCGACGCCGGGTGGTTCGGACACCCCCGCGGGCTGTCCACGCTCTTCTTCACGGAGATGTGGGAGCGGTTCAGCTACTACGGGATGAAGGCGTTCCTCATCTTCTACATGACCGCGTCGCTGACGGCGGGTGGTTTGGGGTTCGACCTCAAGCCCGCCACGCTCATTTTCGGCGTCTATACGAGCAGCGTCTGGGCGGCATCGATCGCGGGCGGACTCATCGCCGACTGGCTGCTCGGGCAGTACAAGAGCGTCCTCGTAGGCGGGATCTTGATCGCGCTGGGCCACTTCAGCCTGGCGTTCCATGCCCTGCCGTTTTTTTTCGTCGGCCTCGGGCTCATCGTTGCCGGCACGGGCCTCCTCAAGCCCAACGTGAGCGCCATCGTCGGCTCGCTGTACGAGGCGGCGGACGCGCGCCGCGATGCGGGGTTCACGATCTTCTACATGGGGATCCAGGTCGGCGCCGTCATCGGACCGCTCATCGCCGGCTGGCTCGCCCCGCGCGTTGACTGGCATGCTGGGTTCGCCTGTGCCGGGGTGGGCATGACACTCGGTCTGATCCAATACGTCCTCGGTCGGGACCGACTCCGGCCGGCCATGGCGCGGATCGCGCCCAAAGCGGGCGCGCTCCGAACGGACGCTGCGGTGGGCTCGCCGACTTCCTCGTCCGGGTTCCTCGGCTTCACGGAGGTGGAGTGGAAACGTATCGCGGCGATGGCCGTGTTCTTCGTGTTCGCGAGCATTTTTTGGGGGGCCTTTGAACAGGCGGGGTCCACCCTCAACCTGTTCGCCGACCGCTACACACGCCTGTCCGTGCTCGGCTTCGCCTTTCCGGCGAGCTGGTTCCAGTCGGTGCCGCCCACGTTCGCGATGATGCTCGCTCCCGCCTTCGCCTGGCTGTGGGTCCGCCTCGGCTCGCGCGAGCCGTCGAGTCCGACCAAGTTCGCTCTGGGGCTGGTCTCTGTCGGGCTCTCGTTCCTTCTCCTCGTCCCGGCAGCGACGACGGCTCAGAATGCCGCAGGCGTGCGGGTCAGCCCGCTCTGGCTCGTCGGGGTCTATTTCCTCCAGGAGCTCGGGGAGGTGAGCCTGTACCCTGTCGGACTGAGCCTCACCACGAAGCTCGCCCCGGCGCGCATCGTCGGGTTCTTGATGGGCGTCTGGTTGCTCTCCATCTCGGCTGGCGACCTGATCGCGGGGTGGATCGCCGGGTTGTTCAAGAGCTACCCGCTGCCCCAGCTGTTCGGTGCCGTGGCCGTGACGGCGATCGGGGCGGCGGTGCTGCTCGCGTTGCTCATCAAGCCCCTGCGGCGGCTCATGGGCGGCGTGCATTAGGGCAGTCGGTGTGGCGCACGCGCGACGGTGACGCCACCCAACCTCCCGAGGGTATTACTAGGCAGTCACACACCAGGGAGGCGTCCGTGAGGCTCATTCACCCTGTCACGGCCGTGGCGCTGCTCAGCGGTATCCTGGGATGTCGCTCGACCGAATCGTTCGCACCGGGCGGCCTCCGGCAGGTCACGGTGCAGGGGCTCGAGCAGACCGTGCAGCTCACCCCCGCGCAACCCGACTCGGGCCAAGAGGTCCATATCCTCTCGGTCGTCACGAACCGGTCGGCGGGACCCGTTGCCGTCGAGAGCCGGATTTGCGGCCTCGATCTGGCGGGCAATGTGGCGCTGGTCATGAACTACGTCAGGTGCGCGGGCTACAGCCAGAGCGTGGTGCTCGCCCCCGGTGACAGCGTGACCGGTAGCGACATGCGGGTCGTGTCGTCTCCCCCGGGGAGCTACACCCTGCTGGTGCGCCAACTGGTCCAGCCCTCGGCTTGGGTGGAGGTCCCGGTCGTCGTGCGGTGAGACGTGCGGACCTTTCAATATCCCCGGGCTTGCGCCCGGGGTCAGTGTGGCTTCTTCAAGGGTCGAGGGACGCGATCTGGGTGGCGCTCGAACTGTCTCGCGACATAGTCGATCACTCGCGAGAGATCACGTTTGTGTATGGTGGCCGCGAAGAAGCCGCGGCTCCAGCGAACGGCGCCCATCACGCGCTGGTTGGAGCGCACCGCCGCGACGCTCTTGGCGAGTCGCACGAAGTCGCTGAGCCGCGTATCCGGGCGGAAGCTGACGACCAAGTGGACGTGGTCGGCGAGCACCGCCCCACGTAGTACACGCACCGCCGACTTGCGGCAGGCGCTCGCTACGGCGCTCCTCACATCATCCACCGCGGCCTGGTCGAGGCAGCCTGAGCGCTTCCACGTGTGCCAGGTGATGTGAGCGTACAGTTGATAAGCGCGATGGTTAGACACGGACAGCCTGGCCTCCTACTGACCCCGGGCGCAAGCCCGGGGAGTACGAAGAGCTAGAGTTGCTCGGCCCTCCACCACCATATCCGTAGGCGGAGCGAGAGCGTCATCGAAACTCCGCGGCTAGGCGCGCGATCTTCCGCTGCCATCGCGCTCGCGCCCCCGCCCAACCTCTTTTCCACCTCCTGGTGCGCTCAATCGGCCACGAGGCATCGTCGTGTCTTGAACAGTGGGTGGCGGAGGCTACCTTGGGCGACGGAGCGATCCGTCTGCTGGCTATCCCGACTGTGCGGAGGTGACGATGCTCAAGAAGATCGGAGCGGTCCTGCTCGCCGCCGGCCTGGTTCTTCCGTACAGCCCCGGCCTCCGGGTCATCACCGCGGTGTGGGACAACGCCACGGTGATCCTGTTACAGGGCTCCACGGTGCTCATTCTCATCGCGTACGTGCTTCACGCTTTCGTGCCGCCGCTGGCGCGCTTCCACCGGCGCTACGGCCAGGCGCTGCACGGCTTCTTCCGCATGGTGTTCTTCGTCCTCGCCGGCGGGTTCTTCGCGACGGCGTCGGCGGGGCGCGCGGGATGGCCGGTGCTGCTGCACGTGATCGTCGCGCTCGCGATCACCGGCGGGCTGCTCTACTGGGAGCAGGGGCGGGGGACCAAGACCGAACGTCTCCCGCTGTTGCTGCTGGTCTGCGTCGGCGTGCCGCTGATCGCGTATTTCCTCGACACGCTGCACGCGGGAGCGTTGCTGTACGGCGGCTGGGTGTTCACGGCGGGCTATGCGGTGGCGGTCGTGGGCGAGGTCTTGGCTCTCAAGGCGGCGCCCAAGGTCGCGCACGGGGGGTAAGCCTGCTCAGTTGAAGCGGGTGGTTCGCCATAGCAACAGTCCGGTGCCGCCGAGCAGCGCGAGCATCACGACCGCCAGCGCGGTGATCGCGGGCCAGTCGAGTGCCAAGTCGGGGACGCGCGCCCCGCGGGCGAGAGCGACGAACACGGCGGTGGCCGCGGTCACGATGAGCCAGTCGAGCCACGAGTCGGGGACGCGCGCCCCGCGGGCGAGAGCGACGAACACGGCGGTGGCCGCGGTCACGATGAGCCAGTCGAGCCACGTGCGGCCGCGCGCCGTCGCCGCGGCACCTTCGCCGGCCAGCGCCGAGCGGGTATAACCGGGGTCCACGGCGTAGCGCTCGCCTTCGCGCGCGGCGGCGTCCTGCCAGCGGCGGTGCTCGGGTCCGGTCGCGGACGCCAGCGCGATGCCGCCCGCGCCCAGCGCCATCAGGAGCGAGCCGCCGACCACCTGCGCATAGGTTCTCCCCGAGGCGCCGTGCAATTCGCCGAACACCAGCACGCCCCAGAGCAGGCCCCACAGCTGGTTGGTGTTGGAGAGCGGAATGCCCCGGCTGATGCCCACGTACTTGGCGGCGTACTGCTGGAACAGGTCACCGACCACCCATACGAAGCCACCGAGCAGGAGCCAGAACAGCACGTCGCGCGCGCGGGCCAGCTCGGCGAGGAGCGCCGCCGGCCCGCCGCGGTCGGCGAGCGCGATGGCCGTCATCATGCCCACCTCGCCGATCGTGAAGAACGTGACGAACGACAGCGGGTTCATGCCGGTGAGGTACGCCTTGCGGTAGGGGATGTACATCGTGCCCCACAATGCTCCGGCCGCGAGCGCGGCGGCGACGCCGCGCGCGGGGTGGCCGGCGACAGCCTGGGTCGAGGACGCGACGGCCAGGAAGGTCGCGCCGCCGAACATCACGACGGCGCCGCCCAGCACGCCGAGCCGGCGCGCCCGGCCCGCGTCGCGCAGCTCGCTGAAGAACACGATGCCCCAGAGGATGCCGAGCAGGCTGTTCGCGTTCCACAGCGGGAACGCGATGCTCAACCCGATGTCCCTGATCGCGAAGATGGTGAGCGTGTTGGCGACGGCCCAGAGGCAGCCGGCGAGCGCTGCCCAGACGACCAGGTGCGGCACCTGGCGCACGTCGGCGCGCACGGCGGACGTGCCGCGGAGCAGCGCGGGGAGGCTCCAGCGCGCGAGAAACACGCCCAGCACCATCGTCAGCGAGATGACCACGGGCGAGATGCCGAGCGACACCATCTTGGTCGGCGCCTCGGCGGCGCCGAGCCAGGCGCCCGCCGTGAACCCGCTCAGCACGCCGACGAGCTGCAGCCGGCGGAGCCGGGCCGCCGCTACCGGATCCACTGCAGCACCAGAAGACCGAGCAGCAACACTGCGACGGGAACCCAGAACTGGGCGTCGCGCAGCATCGCGGCGAGACGCGGATGGGGGGGGGACGTCATGGCGCCTCCCACGTCAGCTCGCTCACCTCGGCCGTCGCGCGGCCCCTCAGCTGGTCCGTGTCGGCGCTCACGCCCGCCGCCACGATTGCCTTGGGTGCGCCGTTGAAGACCAGACGGTAATCGGCGAAGGGATCACGCCGCTCCATGTGCCACGAGCCGTCGGCGTCGTCGGCGCCCTCGAGCACCAGGACGCCGCGGTTTGCGCCGGTCCAGGAGAGGAAGTGCTCGCCCCGGCTTTCCCGTGCGCCCCAGCTGTAGAACAGCATCCGCCCG
>QHTX01000153.1:14733-17329 GCA_003220975.1 Gemmatimonadota bacterium
GCGCCACTGCCAGGACAGCGTTCCCGCCCGCGGCCGGAGCGGGGAGCCCAGCCGGTAGCTCGCGAACGCCGCAGCGCCGTCGGCTTCGATGCGCAACGCGTGCCCCCCGGTCACCGCGAACGTGGGTGCGGCCGCACCCTTGACGCGCTGCAGCGTCCAGCCGTGCGGCAGGCCGGGTCCCGCGGGCGCGAGGCTCAGATTCGTGAGCGCCTGCAGGGCGAGGAGGGTCGCGCTCACAGCGGCTCCTCCGCGAAGTGGCAGGCCGCGAGCTGCCCGGGCGCCACTTCGCGCAGCGCCGGCGGCTCGGTGCGGCAGCGCTCGTTCTTCTTAGGATGAGGGCAGCGCGGATGGAACGGGCAGCCGGGCGGCGGCGCCAGCGGGCTCGGCGGCTCCCCGGGGAGCACGATGCGGTCCCGCCGGCGGCCGGGGTCCGGCACCGGCACGGCGGAGAGCAGGCTCGCCGTGTAGGGGTGCAGCGGCCGCCGGAACAGCTCGGCCCGACGGCTGAGCTCCACGATCCGCCCCAGGTACATCACGGCCACCCGGTCCGCGAGCTGCTCCACCGCCGCCATGTCGTGGGCGATGAGCAGCAGCGTCAGCCCCAGCCGTCGCCGCAGGTCCGCCAGCAGGGCCAGCACCTGCCCCCGCACCGAGACGTCGAGCGACGAGACCGGCTCGTCGGCCACCAGCAGCTCCGGCCCCGGCGCCAGGGCGCGGGCGATCCCCACCCGCTGCCGCTGGCCGCCCGACAGCTCGTGGGGGTAGCGGTCCGCCAGCTCCGCCGCGAGCCCCACCATGGCCAGCAGCTCGGCCACCCGGGCCGCCTGCCCGGCACGGTCGAGCCGGGTGTGGATCGCCAGCGGCTCCGCGACGGTCGACGCCACCCGCTGCCGCGGGTCGAGCGAGCCGTACGGGTCCTGGAACACCATCTGGAACCGCCGGCGCCGCTGCCGCAGCTCCCGCCCGGCGAGCGCCGCGAGGTCCTCGCCCGCGAAGACGATGCGGCCGGCCGTGGGCTCGATCAGCCGCACGGCGCAACGGCCGAGCGTCGTCTTGCCGCTCCCGGACTCGCCCACCAGGGCCACGCATTCGCCGGCCGCCAGCTCCAGGTCGACCCCGTCCAGGGCGCGCAGGGTGCCGGCGCGCCGCCGCAGAGGGCCGCGCCGCACGGCGTAATCCTTGCGCAGCCCCTCGATGGCCAGCAGCGGCTTCACGTCCTGTCCTCCGCTGCCCCGAGCCGCGGCACCGCCGCCAGCAGGGCGCGGGTGTAGGGGTGGGCCGGGGCGCGGAACAGCGCCTCGACCGCCGCCTCCTCCACGATCTCGCCGGCGTGCATCACCGCCACCCGGTCGCAGGTTTCGGCCACCACCCCGAGGTCGTGGGTGATGAGCAGCACCGACAGCCCCAGGTCCCGGCGCAGGTCCTCCAGCAGCTCCAGGATCTGCGCCTGGAGGGTGACGTCGAGCGCCGTCGTCGGCTCGTCGGCCAGCAGCAGGTCCGGTCCGCCGGCGAGCGCCATGGCGATCATCACCCGCTGCGCCTGGCCCCCCGAGAGCTGGTGCGGGTAGTCGTCCAGCCGCCGGCGGGCATCCGGCAGCGCCACCCGGTCGAGCAGGCGGACGGCCTCGTCGCGGGCCTCCCGGCGCGACAGCGTACGGTGGGCCCGCACCGCCTCGACGACCTGGAAGCCGAGGGTATAGGCCGGGTTCAGGGCCGTCGCCGGCTCCTGGAACACGAGGCCGATGCGGCCGCCGCGCACCCGCCGCAGCTCGCGCGGACCCAGCGTCAGCAGGTCCACCGTCTCGCCGGCCTCGGGCCCCTGGAGCTCGATGCTGCCGCCCATCACCCGGGCGTTCGGCGGCAGCAGCCCCAGGATGGCGAGGGCGGTCAGCGTCTTGCCCGAGCCGGACTCCCCCACCAGCCCGAAGATCTCGCCGCGCTCAACCGCCAGCGAGACGCCGCGCACCACCGGCCGCCATCCCCCCTCCCAGGGGAAGGCGATAGTGAGCCCCCGCACGGCGAGAAGGGTCATGGCCGGCCGAGCTCCTATGACCCGAGCCGGCGGAGCCAGCTCACCAGCGACGCCACGCCGAAGCCGGTGGCGCCGGCCACCGGCGCCCCATGGTCCGCCTTGACGTTCGCCACGCCGGCGATGTCGAGATGGGCCCAGCGCTTCGTCTCGCCCACGAACTGGGAGAGGAAGGAGGCTGCCAGGCTGGCGCCGCCCCAGCGGCCCGCCGAGTTGCGGAGGTCGGCGTGATTGCCCTTCATCTCCTCCAGGTACTCCGGATAGAGGGGGAGCCGCCACAGGCGCTCGCCCCCCTCCTCGGCCGCGGCCGCCAGCTCGCGCGCCAGGCCGTCGTCCGGCGTGAACATCCCCGCCGCCAGCGATCCGAGCGCCACCACGCAGGCGCCGGTCAGGGTCGACAGCTCGACCAGGGCGTCCGGCTTCTCCTCGGCGGCCCAGCCCAGGGCGTCGGCGAGGATCATCCGCCCCTCGGCGTCGGTGTTGGTGATCTCCACCGTCCTGCCGTTGTAGCAGCGGACGATGTCGCTCGGCCGGTAGGCGCTGCCGGAGAGCATGTTCTCGGCGAAC
>QHTX01000154.1:0-7584 GCA_003220975.1 Gemmatimonadota bacterium
AGATCGTGAAGACGCTCAAGGGCCCCCGTGTGGTGCACGTGATCACCGAAAAAGGGAAGGGCTTTCCGCTCCCGGAGCCGGACACGGAGAAGTACCATGCGCGCGCGCCCTACGATCCGGTGACGGGCCAGCTCAAGCCGGTGACGCCCGGGCCGCCGCAGTGGACGCGCGTGTTCGGCGAGGCCCTCACGCAGCTCGCCGCCGAGTACCCGCGACTCGTGGCGATCACGGCCGCGATGCCCTCCGGCACCGGGACCAACCTGTTCCAGAAGAAGTGGCCCGACCGCTTCTTCGACGTGGGGATCGCGGAGGCGCATGCGACTACCTTCGCCGCCGGGCTCGCGACCCAGGGCATCCGGCCCGTGGTGGCGATCTACTCCACGTTCCTGCAGCGCGCGTACGACAGCGTCATTCACGACGTCGCGATCCAGCGGCTGCCCGTGATCTTCTGTCTCGATCGCGCCGGGATGGTGGGCGAGGACGGCCAGACGCACATGGGGCTGTACGACATCGCCTACCTGCTCGCCGTCGCCGAAGGACGGGGCCGAGCTGATCGGGCTGCTGCGCTGCGCGCTCGAGCACACGGAGGGGCCGTTCGCGCTGCGCTATCCGCGCGACAAGGCGCCGGGGGAGACCCCGCCCGCCGCCGAGGTGGCCCCCTTGCCGTACGGCAGCTGGGACGTGCTGCGTCCCAGCAAGGGGAAGAAGGACTGCGCCATTCTCGCAGTCGGGGTGATGTGCCAGCCGGCGCTCGCGGCCGCGGAGGCGCTCGCGGCCGAGGGACTCGACGTCACCGTCGTGAACTGCCGCTTCCTGAAGCCGATCGACCGCGCCCTGCTCGACGCGCTCGTGCGGGAGCACCGGCTGCTCGTCACCGTCGAGGACGGGACGGTGACGAACGGATTCGGCGCCTACCTGGCGGGCCTGGTGGAGACGGTCGCCCCCGAGGTGCGCGTGGTGCCCCTCGGTGCACCCGACCGTACCTACGAGCACGCGCCGCGGGCGCAGCAGCTCGCGGAGGTCGGGCTCACGGGGCCCGGCATCGCGGCGCGGGTCCGGGCCCTCGCCGCCGAGGAGTCGCTCACACCGTCATGAACGTCGGGGTCGTCGGAAACCCGAGCTATCGCGATCTGAAGAGTCTGCTCGCCCACCTGGCGCAGGTCGCGCCACGGCTCGGCTGCGCGCTCTACACCGAGGAGCGGATCGCGGCGCTGTGGCCCCAACCCGGCCCGCCGCTGCTCGACCGGGCGGCGCGGCTCGACTGCATGATCACGCTGGGCGGCGACGGCACCCTGCTGCGCGGGGCCCGCACCTTGAACGGCGCCGGCACGCCGATCCTCGGCGTCAACCTCGGGCGCGTCGGTTTCCTCACCACGGCGAACTCACAGACGCTCGACTGGGCGCTCGACGCGCTGGTGCGCGGCGCCTACGCGACCGAGTCGCGGCTCGCGCTGGCCCCTTCCATCGAGGACAAGCACGGGAAGACCCGCGCCGAGCCGGTGGTGCTGAACGACGCCGTCGTGCACAAGGGGGGCGTGGCGCGCGTCATTCGCCTGCGCGTCGCGGTGGACGGCGACGAGGTGGGTCAGTACTCGGCCGACGGAATCGTCGTGGCAACGCCCACCGGCTCGACCGCCTACTCGCTCTCGGCCGGTGGGCCGATCGTCGTGCCTGGCGTGGATGCGATCGTCGTGACCGCCATCTGTCCTCACACGCTCGCCGTCCGGCCGCTCGTCGTGCCCTCCACCGCCCAGGTCGCGGTCGAGCCCATCCCCCCCTGGACCGAAGACGTGCTCGTCTCGTTCGACGGTCAGATCGGCACCACCATGCAGCACGGCGACCGGCTCGTCGTGCGCCGCGCCGAGTATCCGGTGAAGCTGGTGCGCCTCGGCCCCGAGGGCTTCTTCGCCCGCATGCGCAAGAAGCTCCAGTGGGGGGACCTCACCGACCGCGAGCGGCAGTAGTGCTCACGGAGCTGCGCGTTCGCGATCTCGCCGTCATCGCCGACGTCACGCTCCCCCTGCAATCCGGTCTCAACGTCCTCACCGGAGAAACCGGGGCCGGCAAGTCGATGCTGGTGGACGCTCTGGCCTTGCTCCTGGGCGAGCGCGCATCGGCCGACGTGGTGCGCCCGGGCGCGCAGAAGACGACGATCGAGGGCGCCTTTGAGCTTACCGCCACCGCCCTCGACCGCCTGTCACCGCCCTTGACCGCCCTTGGGGTGGAGGTGGAGGATGGGCGCGTCATCCTCAAGCGCGAAATCACGGGGGAGGGGAGATCTCGCGTCTGGGTGAACGGCAGCCCCGCCACCGTCGGCGTTCTGGCCCAGCTCGGCGCCCTGCTGGTGGATCTCCACGGGCAACACGAGACGCAGTCGCTGCTCCGGCCCGAGCCGCAGCGCGACATCCTCGACGCCTACGCCGAAGCGGGGCTGGAGCGGACGGCCGTGCGCGACGCGCACGCGCGCTGGCGCGACCTGGAGCGGCGCGAAGCCGAGCTCCGGGCCAGACAGGAGGACGTGCGCCGCAAGGCCGACTACCTCCGCCACGTGGTGGACGAGATCACGCGCGCGGCGCCACAGCTGGGGGAGGCGGAGGCGCTCGAGACCGAAGCGAAGCGCCTGGCGCACGCCGACGAGCTGGGTCGCCTGGCCCGGGAGCTCGAGCAGGCACTCGACACCGCGGGCCTCGCCCGCGCGGCCAAGCTGGTGGCGAGCCTGGAGCGGCTCGATGCGACGGTGGCGCAGTGGCAGGAGCGGGGCGTTCGCGCACGTGCAGGAGCTGGCGCAGGCGGCGCGGGACTATGCGGCGGGGATCGAGGGCGATCCAGGGCGGCTCGCCGCGGTCGAGCAGCGGCGCGACGTGCTGTTCCGCCTGATGCAGAAGTACGGCCCCGCCCTCCCCGACGTCCTTGCCACGCGCGACCAGGCCGCGCACGAGCTCGAGCTGCTCGACACCGCGGACCTGGATCTCCGCGCCATCGCCGAGCAGCGCAGTACGGCCGCCACCGAGTTCGCCCGCGCCTGCGCCGCGCTCACGGCGAGACGAAAGGCGGGTGCTGCGCGGCTCGAGGTAGCGGTCAACGAGCTCCTACCCGCGCTCGGCATGCCGGGCGGTCGATTCGGAGTGTACCTCTCCCCTCTCCCCTCTCCTGGGGCGGCGGGGGGAGAGGGCGTGGCGTTCCAGGTCCAGCTCAACCTCGGGCTCGACGCCCGCCCCCTCGCGCGCGTCGCTTCCGGCGGCGAGCTGTCCCGGCTCATGCTCGCGCTCAAGGTGGTGCTCGCCGAGCACGACGCGGTGCCCACACTGGTGTTCGACGAAGTGGACCAGGGGATCGGCGGCGAGGTGGGTGGGCGGTTGGGTGAGGCGCTCGCGGGCGTTGGCCGCGGGCGGCAGGCGCTCGTGATCACGCACCTGCCGCAGATCGCCGCCTACGCCGATCACCAGCTCGTCGTGGCGAAGGGGGCGCAGCGCGGCGTGGCGACCAGCGACGTCCAGGTGGTGAGGGGAGACGCGCGCACGCGCGAGCTGGCGCGCATGCTGGGCGACGCCGACATGGACACCGCGCTGCGCCATGCGGCGGAGCTCCTCAGAACAGCTTCCGCGAAGTCCGAAAGACGATCCGATACAGCGTCGCGGCCGGCACGACCCCCGCGCCGGTGACCGTCTGCTCGATCGAAAACCCGCCCTCGACCGTCTTGCCCACGTAGCTCAGCGCGAACCCGAGCCGCAGCCACCGCTGGGACGTGCCCGCGTCGAGCACGCTCGCGGGCGTGGGGATGCCGAGGCGGGTGGCGAGATCGATCGAGTCCTGCGAGCTCCGGAACGTGTAGTGGTCTCGCGCCTTCGTCCAATAGCCGGCCGTGAACCCCGCAGCCAGCTGCGGCGCGAGGCGCACGAGCGGCGCGACGTCCACTCCCAGGTAATCGCCGGGGTCCCAGCGCAGCGCCGTCGTTGCCGCGGACGGCACCAGCAGCGCGTACCAGGGCGCCACGCGGCGCACCCGCGTGCCCGGGCGCTGCAGCCCCGCGCGCAGCGCGACGTTGAGCCACACCGGCCCCACGGTCAGTTCCTGGACGAGCCGCCCCTCGAGGTCCGTCTGGTGATCGCCGATCCACTGGCGCAGCACGTCGTCGGCTGAATCGATGGCGCCCGTCGGCAGCCGCACCAGCGCGACCGCCGCCCCGGCGTAATGCGCGCCCGCGGCGAAGCGGTACTTCGCGGCCACCTCCACGTCCCCCACGTTTATCCGCCAGTTCGTGCGGAACGGGAGGTCGCGGTACCCGAACCCGACTGGGTCGCTCACGAGGACGCCGTTGAGCGTGGTGGCGTCCACGGTGTCGCTCGGCAGCAGCAGCGTGTCGGTAAAGACGCCGCCGACGCCCAACGTGGCCAGGTCCTGCTGGATCGTGACCACCGCACGGAGAATGCCCTTGCCGGCGTCGGAGCTGTCGCGCGGCAGGAACGGTTGAAATGTCGCGCCGAGGCTGTCCACGGAGCGGTCGAGCGCGTCCCGCACTGCGTGCCAGTAGGCGGAGCTGTCCCTCGCGACGCACGGCTGGCTTGGCATGCACCCGTACATCCCGTTCGCGATGTTCTGGTCGAGCTGCGCGAGCGCCGCGTCGAACTGGGTGAAGAAGGTCTGATAGCGCGCGGGTGCGTTGATGTCGGTGAGCCGCGGGTTCAAGCCGAGGTTCGAGCCCTGAGGGGAGAGCTTCATCGCCGTGCGGGTCGCCGCGCGCACGATCGGCACCATCACGCTCACCGACAGCCGGTCGGTGAGCCCCAGCTCGGCCGTGATCGGGTAGGTGCGGCGCTCCTCGCGCACGCTCAGTCGCCCCTGGCCCAGGCTCGCTACGAACCCCGCCACGCCGCTCGCCAGGCGTACGTCCTGCTCGAGTCGCGCCACAGACGGGATGTAGGCGCTGCCGACCGTGTCGCCCGTCAGTCCGCGGCCCAGGCCGAGCCGGCCGGCGTCGGTGAACTCGGAGTTCCACGTCATGATTCGCGGGTCGAACGTGAAGCGGATCATGCCGCGATCGGGGACGTCGGTCCGTTCGACCGTTTGAGCCGCGAGCATGGCCCCGCCGGTCAGGGCGGGGCTCACCAGGGCGAGGGCGAGGCGGAGGGCTCTCATAGCGAAACGGCACCCGCCGATGGGCGGATGCCGTCGTGGCTACCCCGCGACACGCGTCCGGTTCGCGTCAGGGAGACGGGATCGCGGAGCTGTATTTCGTGTTGATCGTTTGGACGAGCTTCTTGGCGATCAGCAGGTGCGTCGCGCTGCTCGGGTGGAAGCCGTCGCACGAGAAGGCCAGGCCGAACGGCGACGACGAGCAGGGGAATCCGAAGTTCGGAAACGGCGCGACTTGCGTCGGGATCCCGCGCAGCGAATCGAGCGCCGGCGCGGGATCGAAGTACGCCCACCCATTCGTCGAGGCGGCGCTCGAGATGAACGCGTTGTAGGCCGCGACGGTTGTGACGATCTTCACCAGCTCCGCCGGCTGCACGGTCTGGGGCTCCGTGCAGTGCAGCGTGTCGTCCACGCCGGCCTGCGCCGCCGCGAGGAGCGCGCCCCCGAAGGGGAACGGGACCAGTACGGAATCCCCCTTCCCTCCCAAGGCACTGGGTGCGCACAGCGGGTCCACGTGAAACAGACTGTCGGCCGACGGGAACGTGTCGCCGGGCTGGCCCGGTACGAGCCCGTTTCGGATGGCCCAGTAGGTCGCGCCCTGCGAGACGAACGGGATTTCCGTCACGTTCGCGACACCGATGAGGATCGCCTGGGCGTTCGCGGCCTTGATCGAGTCCACGACCTCCTGGTACTCCGCCTGGAACGTCGCGACCGGCGTGATCAGCGTCGAGTCTCCCGCATTGGTGGAACTCAGGACCGAGCCGAGCACGTCGTTGTTGCCGATCCACACGCTCACGAACGTGGGATGCGCGGCCGCCATCGCCTGGATCTGCGTCCGCCCGCCCAGCATCAGCTGCGTCAGCGGGTTGGAGTTGGTCCCCGGGACAAACGGGCCGTTGTGCAGGATGTCGATTACCTCGGCCGAAGGCACCGCGACGTTGGTGAGGAACGGGGGGATCGGCGTGGCGCGGTAGTAGCACGTCGTCGCAGTCCCACCCAATAGCCGGGTATTCGTGAAGATATTCGTGAACGGGGGCGGGCACCCGGGGTACACGAGCTGCGGGTAGTAGTACGGCGCGCCCATCGCATTCGCCACCCGGCGCACGTACGATTGGAGCTGCGTCGTGTCATTGATCCCGCCTGATTGGAACCCGGCGGTGATGCTGTTGCCCATCGCCACGTAGCGCACGAACATCGCGCCGCCCTTGTAGGCAGGCATCAGGGGGGTGAACAGATCGTCGTTATGGCAGCCGACCGCGACCAGGGCCAGACCCAGTGCGGCGGCGAGCGACAGACGTCGGATCGTCATCGTGGTGGCCCTCTCAGAAAGCGTAGCCGAGCGACACCCCGAAGAGGTGCGCATGGAAGGTGTACAGGCCGTTGTTCATCCCGGTCGTCGCCGGGCCGGATAACGGCTCGCGCGTGCGGCCGCGCCGGTCGTTCTGCCTGATGTACTGGTACGCGAGGTCGGCGGTGAGGGCGCTGGTCAACTTGATCGTCGTTCCGGCCGTGAACTCGTTGCGCTCGCCTTCGGGCAGCAACGGCGTGACCGTCTCGGCTGGTGCCGCGCCATCATGATAGAGGTACCCGCCGCGGAACGTCCACTTCGCGTCCTTCGCCCACTCCGCGCCGACGCGGAAGCCGCTGGTGTTCCGGTAGCGCTCGTACAACGTGCGACCGAGGACGCTGTAGGCGTCCGTCGGGAACACGAGGGCGACCGTGTCGAACTGGCTCCACCAAGTGAGCTGGTAGTCGCCTAGCAACGTCCAGCCGTTGCCCACCTTGTAAGCGAGCCCCACCGTCATCATGGCGGGGTTCTTGATCGTCGTCGTGACGGGCTGAGACCGGAACACGCCGGTCGTAGGGTTGAACAAGTCCAGTCCGCCGAGCGACGCGGGCGCCCCGAGGAGCGCGTCGATCGGCGTGCCGGCGTGAATCGTGTCCGTGGGCGTCACGACGATGTCCGCGGGCACGATCAGGCCGGTCGGCACCTGCGTGAAGCTCGCGGTGCCCGAGTAGTCGAACTTGGCCTGTGTGAGGAAGCGGGCGCCGAACGAGAGCTGGTCGTTGACCTTGAAGATCGCGCCGAAATGCGCGGCGACCGTGGTCTTCGTGGCCTCGAGGTGGGCGTTGGCGAAGTCCGTTCCGGGCGCGATACCGAACTGGGCGAAGACGGTGCTGTCGGGCACTCCCAGACTCGTGGGCACGGACGTTTGCGCGAGATCGAGCCGCTGGTTCAGCTCCACCTTGCCGAGCACGACATCGAGGCCTGCGCCGAGCGAAAAGCGCGGTGACACCTCATAGGCGAGGGTGGGTTGGAGGTAGAGCGACTGGAGAATGTTCTTGTATCCAGCGAACCGACCGTCGAACGCCAGCGGCCACCTGGTCTCGAGCCCGTAGGGCGCGAACAACCCGACGCCGATGCCCAGCTTGGGCGTAGCCGCATACGAG
>QHTX01000154.1:7900-8097 GCA_003220975.1 Gemmatimonadota bacterium
CGCTTTTGTCTCCGGGTGACCTTTGGAGAGGTGGTGGAATCGGCTGGCCAAGGGTAGCATTGGCCCGAATTCTTGTCAAACTGAATCCGTGTCAACCCCATGACTGGCAACGTGTCAGCCCTGTTCCGCGCGACGTTCGGCGAGGCACCTCGGGTGGTCGCCTCGGCGCCCGGGCGCGTCAACCTGATCGGCGAGCA
>QHTX01000155.1 GCA_003220975.1 Gemmatimonadota bacterium
AGCACCTGCTCGAGCCCGGACGGGCCCTCGCCGTAGAGGAAGGCCAACTCTTCCCGCCGGCGCTCGAACTCCTCCCGCAGCGCGCCGGTCAGGTCGCGCCGCTCGAACCCGGCCCGGAGAAGCCGCCGCACGCGCGCCACCATGACCACGAGCGGCAGCGCCGCGATCAGGGCCGCGGCGGTGAGATCGCCGGTGCTCACCCAGAGACCGGGCGCGGCCCACGCGTCGATGCCGAGCAAGGGCAGCGCCAGGCTC
>QHTX01000156.1 GCA_003220975.1 Gemmatimonadota bacterium
GTTGGCCCGTGACTACCGCGCCCGGCGCGATCTCCTGTGCCGCGCGCTCCTCGACGCCGGACTGCGCTGCACGCCTCCCGAAGGCGCGTACTACGTGCTGGCGGACTTCTCGGAGCTTTCGGATCTGCCGGACGACCAGTTCGCGCACTGGCTGACGCAGGAGATCGGGGTCGCTCCGGTGCCGGGATCGAGTTTCTTCAGTCGCCCCGAGCCGGGCCGGCGGCTGGTGCGGTTCGCGTTCTGCAAGACTCGTCCAGGGGCCCGCCCCCCGCCTGCTCCGGGCTCATGAACTCAGCCGTGCCGAGCAGATGGGGGCCCGTCGTGGCGGGCCCCGAGCTCACCCGCGCGATGCCGAAGTCGGAGACGAGGGCGCGGCCGGTCGCCGTGTCGAGCAGGATGTTGTCGGGCTTCACGTCGCGGTGCACGATGCCGTGCGCGTGCGCGTGATCGAGCGCCAGCGCCACTTCCTGGAGGAGACGGGCGGCCTCTGCGACGCCGAGCGGTCCAGAGCCCCGCACCCGCTGGCCGAGCGTTTCCCCGTGCACGTACGCCATGGAGAAGAAGACGAACGAGCCCACCTCGTCGACGGTGAAGATGGGAACGATGTTGGGGTGCGAGAGCCGCGCAGCGGTGCGGGCTTCGCGCAGGAAGCGCTCGCGCGCCGCCGGCTGGGCCGCCTTCGCCGGGGGCAGCAGCTTCACCGCGACCGGCCGCTCGAGCCGTACCTCGCGTGCGAGATACACCATCCCCATGCCGCCGCGACCGAGAGGACGGTCCAGCACGTAACGCCCGGCGAGCGCCTGCTGCAGGGCCTGGAGGGGAACGTCAGCCGCGCGCACGGCCTACGTACCCCGAGGGTGCTAGCCGGGGTTCCGCGGGCGAGACCCGTTCCCGCGAACGACGACGGCCGCCCGGGGACTCGGGCGGCCGTGGTTGCGACGCCGGCGCGAGCCGTCGTCAGCTCCCGGGACGCACCTCCAGCCGATACTGGTCGCCGATGTTGCTATAGCCCGCAACGAACGCGTAGTACGTGCCCGGCGACAGAAAATCCGTGACCCGCGAGCACAGGTTGCCGCCCAGCAACCCCAGCTCGGGGTTGACTTCGAAGTCGATGTCGTCGTTCTCATCGATCTCGGTCCCCGCCGCGTTGTACAGGAACAAGTACGTGTCGTCGCCGAGCCCGAACCCGCACGCGCCGTTCCAGGCGGAGGTCTCGAACGTGTAGAACCCGGCGGTCACGATCGTCACGCGGTAGGCGTCCACGTCCGACGGCGGTCGGGTCGCATTGATGTACGTGCCAGCATACATGGGGTCCGCGTCGCTGGCGGCGTCGTTCGGCTCACGCTCCAACGGCAGGCCGATCAAGAAGGGGGCCGCGTACGTGCCCGCGCCGGCGACGCTCAGCGTGGTCGGAGTGGCAAGGCCGCCGAAGGCGCCGAGCCGGCGGCCGGGGCGGCCGAGGACGCCGTCGTTCGATTCGTCCTCCCCTGCGAAGACCTGGTACGCACCGTCGCTCAATCCCGTGAACGCGAACGCGCCGTCGCCGCCGACGGGCTGGGTCGCCACCACGGAGCCGGTGGCCGCGTTGTAGAGCCGCGCGAACAGTCGGTGCGGCAGCGACAGCGTCTGCGTGAGGCTGTTGCGCGCGTTCACGATCCCCGCGCCGTACAGCACGTCCGGGCCGTTGTTGTCGACGTCCACGGCGAACTGCGTGAGGCGGCTACGCAGGGCCGCGGCCGTCAGCCCCGGCTCCCGGGCGAGCAACAGCGCGGCCACCCCCGTCACGTGCGGCGCCGCCATGGACGTCCCCTGATAGAACGCGTAGGTCGGCGTGCCAGTCTGGAAATTCCACACGGTCGAGAACACGCCAAAGGTCGGGTCGCCGGACAGCATGTCACCGCCGGGCGCGGCGATGTCGACGGTCGGCCCGTAGGATGAGTAGAACGCCAGCCGGCCGTCGGGCCCGACGGCCGACACGGACAGGACAGCGGGGTACGCAGCCGGGTAATGCGGGTCCGAGGTCCCGGAGTTCCCCGCCGACGCGACGAGGAGCGCACCGGCATTGCTGGCGGCGTTGATGGCGTTCTCAAGCACCGTGCTCGGCGACCCCCCGCCGAAGCTCATGTTGATCACGCGGGCGACCGTCGCAGGCTGCACCGTCCCGCCCGCCCCGTTGTCTGCCGGCAGCCCCGCAGCGTACAGAATTCCCTGCGAGATGTCGTAGTACGTCCCACTGCCGATCACGTCCAGGGCGCGTACCGGGCGGATCTGCACCGTCCAGTTGACCCCGGTCCCGCCCGTGCCGTTGTTCCCGCTCGCGCCGATCGTCCCGGCGACGTGTAGTCCGTGATTTCCGGCCGCGGAGGGACCGATGATGCAGTCCGAGAAGAAGTCGTAGTCGTACGATACCGAATCCGTCGGATCCGGGTCGTAGCCGTCACCGTCGCCGGAGCGATCGGTGGTGCCGCCGGAGCAGAAATTCAAGGTGTAGGACGTGTCGTCGACGAAGTCGTACCCGTCGCTCGTCAGGTTCGCGGCGAGGTCAGGGTGATCGAACCGCGTCCCGTCGTCCACGAGCGCGACCAGCACGCTCGCGCTGCCGGTGGTGAGATCCCACGCCCGCGGCAGGTCGATCAGGCCGTAGTGCCACGCCTGGTACACGGCGTAGGGATCGGTCGACGTCGTGGCTGCCGCCGCGCCCCGGCGCACGCCGGCCACGTGGCTCCAGGCGATCGCATTGCGCTCCACGGCAGCGACGCTGGCATCGGCCCGCAGCGCCGCCGCGACGTCGTCCAACGCGCCCGGGTCGGCCACCCGAACGCGCGCTGCCAAGAGCACAGGGGATACGCCGACCACCCGTGCCCGCCCGGCAGCGACGTGAGGTGCGAGGTGGGAGCGGATCGCTTCGCCTACGGCGCGGACGACGGTGGGGACCGCCAAGTCGCGTGATCCGAGGGACGGCGCGCCGAGCGGCCTGGGACGGAACGTGACGAGCAGCTCGTTCGAGGTGAACTGCGCGGCCTGCGGAGGTTGACCCATGCTCCGGGTCGCCACCGGGCGACGCGCGAGCGCCGGCGGCCCCTTCGCGGCAAGGGACGGGGCGCGGAGTACGGGGCCCACTCCAGTCGCGTCCGCACCTACGCGCTGCACGCGCGGCGGAGCGAGCATGCCCTTGGTGAGGGACACCGTCCCCGCGATCCGCGCGTCGACCGCGCTCGCCACGAACGTCACGGGCGAGCCCAGGGCGTTCGCGGCGCTCGCCGTGACGGTCTGGTTGTTGGTCCCGACCGTGTTGCCGACCGTGAGCGTGGCGCTGGCGAGACCACTCCCGTTCGTCGTGGTGCTGGCGGGCGACGCGCTACCGCCCCCGGCCGTCACCGTCCACGCCACGCT
Source organism: Gemmatimonadota bacterium (assembly GCA_003220975.1). Lineage (GTDB taxonomy): Bacteria > Gemmatimonadota > Gemmatimonadetes > Gemmatimonadales > GWC2-71-9 > AG41. The sequence goes on from QHTX01000156.1 coordinate 3,394, forward strand.
CAACCCGGCAACCGGCTGCCCCGTGGCATCGATGGCTTTCACCACGAACGGGGCTCCGAGGGGCGCGCCGACGCGACCCGTCTGGGCGTCGCCGGAGACGGGCGTGAGGACGACGACCGACGGGGTCGTGGACTCGTTGCCACAGGCGAGGGCGATGCCGACCGCGGCGAGTGAGAACCGTTTCATCGTAGCCTCCCCAGGAAGTTCGGTATCATGTCGCAAGACCAGCGGGAGGGTAAGGGGAGCGGCTCGCCTCCTGGACACCCACCCCCGGGCCGCCGCAGATTCTGCCCCCTATGCCCGACCACCAACCCTATGTGCCCGCTTCCCAGTCGCCCCCCGAGCTGACCGCGCGTGCCCTGATCGTGGGCGTGGCGCTCGGGCTCATCTTCAGCGCGTCGAGCGTGTACCTCGCCCTCAAGATCGGGCTCACCGTGAGCTCCTCCATCCCGATCGCCGTCCTCTCGATCACGATCTTCCGCGCCCTCGGCCGCACCTCGATCCTCGAGAACAACATCGTGCAGACGACGGGTTCGGCCTCGGACTCGGTGGCCGCCGGCGTCGTGTTTACCATTCCCGCGATCCTACTGATGGGCTACGACTTGGACATCAGCCGGGTGGCGGTCCTGGCCACGGTCGGCGGGCTGATGGGCGTGTTGATGATGATCCCGCTGCGCCGCGCGTTGATCGTGAAGGAGCACGACACGCTGATCTATCCGGAGGGGACGGCCTGCGCCGAAGTGCTGATCGCCGGTGAGGAGCGCGGCCTGCAGGCGAAGCGCGTGTTCCAGGCGTTCGGCCTGGGTTTCGTCTACAAGTTCCTGATGGGCGGGCTGAAGCTGTGGCCCGACGTGCCGGGCAAGGAGTTCCGCTTCTATCCCGGGGCCGCGATCTCCAGCGAGATCTCCCCGGAGCTGATGGGGGTGGGCTACATCATCGGCCCCAGGATCGCGGGTTACCTGTTCGCCGGCGGGTGCTTCGCCTACATCGTCCTCGCGCCCGCCATCAAGCTGGTGGGCTCCGGGCTGAGCGAGCCGTTCGGATTCCCGGCGGTGAAGCTGATCCGCGACATGAGCCCGGGCGAGATTCGCGCCGGCTTCATCTTCTACATCGGCGCGGGCGCGGTCGCGTCGGCGGGGATCATCGCGCTGGCCCGCTCGCTCCCGACGATCGTGAGCTCCTTCGCCTCGAGCCTCAAGGACCTGCGCGACTCGCGCCTCGGCCAGGCCGTCACCAGGCTCCGCACCGATGACGACCTCCCCATCTCCCTCACGGTGGGTGGATCGGTCGCGCTCGCCATCGTGCTCGCCTTGCTGCCGCAGGTGGGCG
>QHTX01000157.1 GCA_003220975.1 Gemmatimonadota bacterium
GTGCTTGATGAGCTTCCGGGGCATCGTCGGGGGGGTTTGGACGTACACGCCGTCGTCGCGTGCCTCGAGCGCGAACACCGGCACCTGCTCCTCGTCGTAGCCCTCCGGCCCCCGGCCGGTGATCACGCTGTACTCCCAGGCGTGCCACGGGCACATCACGAACTCGCCGCGCAGCCGACCGTCGCACAACGGCCCGCCCTTGTGGTTGCAGGTGTTCCCGATCGCCCGGAACTGGCCGTCGTAGAAGAACACCGCCACCGCGTGACGATCGACCTTCACGGAGAAGGGAACGCGCTCGAGCAGCTCGGACTTCGTGCCGAGCCGATGCCAGGTGGTCATACCACGCTCCTCTGAAGGGGGGGCCGTGTAGATTCTAGCGCTTATGCCCGCCGGTCGCTTCCGCGTCGCCGTCATCTTCTTCACGGTGCTGATCGACTTGATCGGCTTCGGGATCGTCATTCCCATTCTGCCGGGTTACGCGGTGCGGTTCGGCGCCCACGGCTTCGAGTTCGGGGCGCTGCTCGGCGTGTACTCGCTCATGCAGTTCTTCGCCGCCGCCGTGCTGGGCCGGCTCTCCGACCGGGTGGGGCGGCGCCCCGTGCTGCTCACCACCATGGTGCTCAACACGGGCGGCTATCTCCTCTTCGCGTTCGCCGGCTCCTACTGGGCGCTGTTCGCCTCGCGCGTGATCGGCGGGTTCGCGGGGGGCAACATCTCCGCAGCGCAGGCCTACATCGCCGACTCCACCTCCGCGGCGGATCGGTCGCGGGCAATGGGCCTGCTCGGGGCGGCGTTCGGCCTGGGGTTCGTGATCGGTCCCGCCATCGGCGGCGGCGCCTGGCAGTACCTCGGCTCCGCCGCGCCCGGCCTCGTGGCGGCCGGGCTGTCCCTCCTCAATTTCGCCTCCGCCTGGGCGATCCTTCCCGAATCGCTCCACCCAGACCACCGCACCGAGCGGCGCGGCCTCGGGTTCGAGGCGATCGCGCGGGGGCTCGCCGACCGCCGGCTGCGGCCGCTGATGCTCGTGTGGGGGATCTTCCCGTTCGCCTTCGCCGGCTACACCGCGGCGCTGCCCTACCACGCGGCGGCGGCGTTCGGCTGGCAGCAGAAAGACCTGGCGCTGTTCTTCATCGTGTTCGGGATCACCGGCGCCCTGACGCAGGGGCTGGTCTTCCGCGGTCTGGCGCCGTGGGTCGGGGAGCGTTGGCTGGTGATCCTGGGCACGGCCGGCGTCGCCGTAGCGATCGGCGCGGTCCCGTACGCGCACAGCTCTTTCGTTCTGTACGCCTGGACCGTCGCGCTGGCGCTGTGCCAGGGCGTCGTGTCCCCCGCCGTGAGCGGGCTGGTGTCGGTGTACGCCTCGCCCAACGAGCAGGGGACGACGCTCGGTGCGGCGCAGGCGCTGGGGGCGCTCGGACGGACACTCGGCCCCGAGGCGATCGGCGGGGCGTACGACGCCGCGGGGGCGCGGGCGGCGTTTCTGGCGGCGGCGGGCGTGATGGCCCTGGCGTGGCTGGCGACGCTCGGGTTGGAGCGGCAGGTCACGGACGTCGGGATGACGGGACAGGCGAACAGCTAGACTAGCACCTGTTTCACGCCTCATATTTTCCTCACCCCCTGCCGGAGTTGGAAGCGCCCATGCGCGTGTACAAGACAGCGGAGATCCGCAACGTGGCGGTCGTAGGCCACGGCGCGAGCGGCAAGACCTCGTTGGTCGACGCGCTTGCGTTCGTGGCCGGCACGAGCAAACGCCACGGGTCCGTGAAAGACGGCACCGCCCTCACCGATTACACCCCCGACGAAATCGAACGCAAGTACTCCATCAACCTCGCCGTCGCCGTCGCCGAATGGATGGACACGAAGCTCAACCTCATCGACACGCCCGGCTACCTCGACTTCACCGGTGAGGCGCTCGCGGGCGTGTACGCGGCGGACGGCGCGGTCGTGGTGGTCTCGGCGACGGGCGGCGTCGAGGTCGGGACCGAGAAGGTGTGGGATTACTGCGAAGCCCGCGACATCCCGCGGCTCTTCTTCGTGTCCCTGATGGACAAGGAGCACGCCGACTTCGAGCGGGTGTACGGCCAGATCAAGGAGCGGCTCACGCCGAAGGTGATCCCGGTGGAAATCCCGGTCGGTGAGGGCCCCGAGTTCCACGGCATCATCAATCTCTTCTCGAAGAAGTGCCACCTGTACAAGAAGGGGACGAAGGCCGGCGAGTACGAGGAGGTCGACGTGCCCGCGGAGTACCGGGACCGCTTCGAGCGGTACTCGAAGGAGCTGATCGAGCGCATCGCGGAAACGGACGACACGCTGCTCGAGCGCTACCTGGGGGGCGAGGAAATCGGACGCGACGAGGCGATCGCCGCGATGAAGGCGGGAATGGCGAAGGGCGAGCTGTTCCCCCTGTTCTGCGGCGCTGCCGAGCTGACCTACGGGACGCGCGCGCTGCTCGCGAAGCTGGTGGAGCTCTTTCCCGTGCCGAGCGAGCGTCCGCCCGTGGAGGGGCAGCGGTGGGGCACCGCGGAGCGCGTCGCGCTCCGGGCCGAGGACGGTGGGCCGTTCGTGGCGCAGGTGTTCAAGACCATGTCCGAGCCGCACGTGGGCGACGTGACCTATTTCCGCGTGTACTCGGGTACCGTGAAAAACGGCCAGGACGTCTACAACGCTCCGCGCGAGGCCGTGGAGAAGCTGAACCACTTGTGCGTCACGGTGGGGAAGGACCGCGTGGAGATCGCCGAGCTGCACGCGGGGGACATCGGGGTGGTCGCGAAGCTGCGTGACACGCACACCAACGATACGCTGTCGACGAAGGAGCACTCGATCGTCCTGCACAAGATCCCCTTCCCCGAGCCGGTGATCACCGAAGCCATCGAGGTGAAGCAGCGGGGCGAGGAAGAGAAGCTCTCGAACGGGCTGCACAAGCTGCACGAGGAAGACCCGACGTTCCAGCACGAGTACAACGGCGAGCTGCAACAGACGCTGATCCGCGGGCTGGGGGAGCGGCATCTCGAGATCATCGTGGGGCGCCTCGCCCGCAAGTTCGGCGTGCACGCGCTCATCACCAAGCCGAAGATCGCCTACCGGGAGACGTTCAAGGGTCGAGCCGAAGGACAGGGGAAGCACAAGAAGCAGACCGGCGGCCGCGGCCAGTACGGCGACTGCTGGATCCGCATCGCGCCGCTGCCGCGCGGCTCGGGGCTCCAGTTCAGCGACGAGATCGTGGGGGGCGTGATTCCGCGGCAGTACATCCCGGCCGTCGAGCGCGGCATCCACGAGGCGGCGGCGCGCGGGCCCGTGGCTGGCTATCCGGTGGTCGATTTCAAGGTGGAGCTGTACGACGGCTCCTACCACGACGTGGACTCCAACGAGCAGTCGTTCAAGATGGCCGGCATCCTGGCGTTCCGGAACGTGAGCCCGAACGCGCGACCCACGCTGCTCGAGCCCATCCTCGAGCTCGAGGTGTGGACGCCCGACGAGTATCAGGGCGCCGTGATGGGCGACCTGTCGTCGCGGCGCGGGCAGATCCTCGGCACCGAGAAGGACGGCCGCCTCACCAAGGTGAAGACCCACGTGCCGGAGGCGGAGCTCGACAAGTACGCGACGGTGCTGCATTCGCTCACCCACGGACGCGGTACATACCGCCAGAAGTTCCACGTGTACCAGGAAGTCCCTCCCGAGGTGGCGCATAGGCTCGTGGACGCGCGGAAGAAGGAGCTGGAGGAGGCGAAGGCGTCCTGACGCGCTACCTGCGCCTGTGGTTCGGATTCTCGGAGCGCGTGGACCGGCGCGCGTACGCCCGAAGCGGCGCCGCCCTGCTGCTGTTCAAGTACGCCGTGGACGCCACGGTCATCTGGGCCTACACCGGCCGGCTGTGGAGCCCCGCCGACTATCTCAATTCGGTATCGCTGCTGCAGGAGCGCACGCTGCGCGGTGTGCCCGCCGGCGTGATGCTCGGGCTGGCGTTGTGGACGCTGCCGTTCCTGTGGATCGGGTTCGGCATGTCGGTGCGGCGTGCGGCGGACGCGGGCAGGTCGGCGTGGTGGGCGCTGCTGTTCTTCGTACCGCTCTTGAACTACCTGCTCATGATCGGGCTCAGCCTGCTGCCGACCGCGGCGGTCCCGGAATGGCGGCAGGCCGCCCCCGCGGCGGTGATGAGCGACCGGTTGAAGAGCGGGCTGTTCGGCGTCGCCGCGTCGCTCGCGATCACGATTCCCACGGTCTTGATCGGGGTCTATCTCAAGAAGAACTATTCGGCCGGGCTGTTCCTCGGCACGCCGTTCAGTATCGGCTACATCAGCGCTCATGTGTTCAACCATCAGCACCCCCGTACCATGGGGCAGACGATCGAGGTGGTGCTCTTCGCGCTCGGGCTCGCGACCGCGGCGATGTTCTTCTTCGCGGCCGAGGGCGCGTTCTGTCTCGTGCTCGCGTTCCCCCTCGCGGCGGTGGTGGGGATGTGTGGGGGCGTGTTCGGGCGGGCGATTGCGCTGCGCGGGATGGAGCCGCCGTCCCGGACGGGGCTGGCCGCGCTGTTTGCGCCCCTGCTGGTGCTGGCGGAGCCGCGCGCGACGGCGCCGCTCCACGAAGTCCGCTCGGTCGTCGAGGTCGCCGCGCCGCCCGCGGTAGTGTGGCGGCACGTGGTGGCGTTCCCCGCGCTGCCGCCCGCCACCGAGTGGGTGTTTCGGGTCGGAGTCGCGACCCCGCTCGCCGCCCGGATTCGCGGCAGCGGGGTCGGGGCATTACGCTTCTGCGACTTCACGACCGGGAGTTTCGTGGAGCCGATTACCGCGTGGGAGGAGAACCGCTTGCGCCAGGCGCCACCGATGCGCGAGTGGAGCCCCTACCGGGACGTGAACCCCCCGCACCTCGACGGGTACTTCCGAGCGACCCACGGGGAATTCCGGCTCGCGGCGTTGGGCGGCGGCAGTCGCACCCGGCTCGAGGGGCGGACGTCCTACGTGGTGGAGATGTTCCCACAGAGCTACTGGACGCTGGCCGCCGATCGCATCGTCGCGGCGATTCACGTGCGGGTGCTGCGACACATCAAGGCCCTGGCCGAGGAGGAGGAGCACCGATGAGAGCGACGATCCTGTGTGCCGCCCTCGCCGTCGCGGGCTGCGTCGAGAAGCGCTCCCCCCCCCCGCCCCCGGCGGACTCCACGGCTGCGGCGGCGCCCGCGCCCGCGACGCCTCCGGTCGCGCCGCCCGTGCCGCCCCCGCCGCCCGCGTCGCCCGCGCCCGCCGCCACGAAGGTCTTAGCGGTCGAGGGGTTCCTCACTCCGGAATCGGTGCTGCACGACACGGTGCAGGACATCTACTTCGTCTCGAACACCAACGGCAGCCCGACGGCGAAGGACAACAACGGCTTCATCAGCCGGGTGCGGCCGGATGGAGCGGTCGAGAACCTCAAGTTCATCGAGGGCGGCCGCACCGGGGTCACCCTCCACGCGCCGAAGGGCATGGCGCTGAACGGGGACACGCTGTGGGTGGCCGACATCGACGTGGTCCGCGCGTTCAATGCGAAGACCGGGGCCCTCGTGTGTTCCTCAACGACGTCGCGGTCGCGCCGACCGGGGCGCTGTACATCACCGACACGGGCATCAAGTTCGACGACGTGGGCAACGTGCTGCATCCCGGTCCCGATCGGATCTTCCGGATCGGCCCCGACCGGGCCGTCACGGTGGCGCTGAAGGGCGACACGCTCGGCCGGCCGAAGGGGATCGCCGTCGATCCCGTGGGGAAGCGCTTCGTGATCGTGCAGTTCGGAGGGCGCGCGGTGCTGGGGTGGAAGCCGGAGGACAAGGCGCCGAAAGTCATCGCCCGGGGTGCCGGGGGGTTCGACGGCGTCGTGGTCGCCCGCGGCAGAATCCTGGTCTCGAGCTGGAATGACTCGACCGTTGCGAGTTACGAGACCGGCCAAGAGGTGAAGGTCGTGACGGGCGTCCCCGGCGCGGCCGACATCGGCTACGACGCCCGGCGCAACCGCCTGCTGGTCCCGATCCTCCCGGCCAATCGGGTCGAGGTGTGGCAGCTGCCCTGATCGTCAATCCGCGATCGTGAGCACCGCGGCCCCTTTCACTTTCCCCGCCCGCAGCCGCTCCAGCGCCTCGTTCGCCCGCTCGAGTGGATGAGGCTCGATCTCGGTCCGCACCGGCACCCGCGGCGCGAGCGCCAGGAACTCCGTGCCGTCTTTCCGGGTGAGGTTCGCGACCGAGCGGAGCGTCCGCTCGCCCCACAGCACGTCGTACGGGAACGCGGGGATGTCGCTCATGTGGATGCCGGCACACACCACCGTCCCGCCTTTGACGACGGCGCGGAGCGCGGCGGGGACGAGCGGCCCCGCGGGCGCGAAGATGATGGCGGCGTCGAGCGGCTCGGGCGGCGGCGCATCCGAGGTCCCTGCCCACTCGGCGCCCAACCCCAGCGCGAAGCGCTGCGCGTCCCGGTCCCCGGCGCGCGTGAAGGCGAACACCCGGCGCCCCTGATGGCGCGCGACCTGGGCCACGATGTGCGCCGCGGCGCCGAAGCCGTACAGCCCGAGGCGCTCGGCCTCGCCCGCCGCGACGAGCGATCGGTACCCGATCAGCCCGGCGCACAGCAGCGGCGCAGCCTCGAGATCGGCGTACTGGTCCGGCAGGGGAAAGCAGAACCGGGCGTCCGCCACCGCGTATTCGGCGTACCCGCCGTTGATCTGGTAGCCCGTGAAGCGCGCCCGATCGCACAGGTTCTCCCGTCCCGAGCGGCAGTAGCGGCACTCGCCGCAGCTCCAGCCGAGCCAGGGCACCCCCACGCGGTCCCCGATGCCGAAGCGGTCGACGCCGGGCCCTCCCCCGGTCGCGGTGACGGTCCCCACGATCTCGTGACCGAGGATGAGCGGCAGCGTGGGGTTTGGCAGCTCGCCGTCGAGAACATGCAGGTCGGTGCGGCACACACCGCACGCCGCGACGGCGAGCAGCACTTGGCCCGGCCCGGGCTCCGGGCGCGAAATGTCCACCGCGCGCAGGGGACGGCGCGGGACGTCAAGCATCATGGCTCGCATCTGTCGTTATCCTGTCTCGATTTGTCGCTCCTGCGCAACACAACGCCGGGCCGCATGGGCCCCGCTCAGGCGGGCGTTAGGTCTTCTCCCGCTGCCCGAATTTTGCTGCCAGTGCGCGAGCGTGTCAGGTGCATTGATGATCGACTTCGGCTCTGCCCCCAGGGTACGCAACCCTGTGCGCATCCTGCTGGTGGACGATCAAGTCATCTTCCGGACCGCCGTGCGCGCGTTGCTCGAGCCACACCGGGATCTGGTCGTGGTCGGCGAAGCCGGGAGAGGAGAGGAAGCCGTCGCCAGCGCCGAAGCGGCCCGACCGGACGTGGTCGTGATGGATCTCGCCATGCCCGGCAAGGGCGGGATCGAAGCCACCCGGCGGATCATGCGGCTCGGCATCGGCGCCAGAGTCCTCGTGCTCACGGCGCTCCCGCAGGAGCGCGAGCTGCTCGACGCGCTCGACGCGGGCGCGAGCGGCTTCGTCGAAAAGATGGAAGCGGCGGAGCATCTGGTAAACGGCATTCGCGCTGTGGCAGCGGGCCGGCTCTTCCTCGGCCCCGACGCGGCCAAGTTCGTAGTGCTCCAACGCTACCAGCGGCAGGGGCAAGCGGAGGATGAGAAGGTCGCGGCGGATCGGCTGAGCGGGCGAGCGCCAGGTTCCGGCACTGCTCGCCCTGGGCCACAAACGACTGGAAGTCGGGGGCGGAATTAGCCCGCGAGCACCGGCTCGAATTCCGTCGGCGCCTGCGGTGCCGTGTCGGGCTGCGGCTGCCGGTACACGTAGCGCTGGCCCGCGTAGTTCCGCAGCACGACCGCGTCGTCGGTGATCGACTCGACGTATTCGGGGAGCAGGGGGATCTTCCCCCCGCCTCCCGGGGCGTCGATCACGAAGTGCGGCACGGCGAGTCCCGACGTCCACCCGCGCAGCGCCCGGATGATCTCCAGCCCCTTTTCGACCGTGGTGCGGAAGTGCTCCGCCCCCGCCACCTGGTCGCACATGTAGATGTAGTACGGCCGCACGCGGGCGGCGAGCAGCCGCTGCATCAGCCGCTTCATCACCTCGGTGTCGTCGTTCACGCCCTTGAGCAAGACGGTCTGGCAGCCCAGGGGGATGCCGACGTCGGCGAGCCGGCCGAGCGCGTCCACGGCCGCAGGGGTGAGCTCGTCGGGGTGGTTGAAGTGCGTGTTGATGTACAGCGGGTGGTATTGCTTCAGGATCGCGCACAGCGCCGGCGTGATCCGCTCCGGGAGATGGCACGGCACGCGGCTCCCGATCCGGATGATCTCGATATGACCGATCGCCCGGAGCCGTCGGCAGATCTCGTCGATCCGGCGGTCGGAGAGGAGGAGCGGGTCGCCCCCCGACAGGATGACGTCGCGGACCTCCGTGTGCTCCTCGAGATACCGGAACGCCGACTCGAGCTCGCGCATCGAGATCTTGTTGGGGTCTCCGACTTTGCGGCGGCGCGTGCAGAAGCGGCAGTAGGACGCGCCCACCGCAGTAGGACGCGCACACCGGCGAGACGAGGAACAGCGCGCGGTCTGGATAGCGGTGCGTGATGTTCGGCACCGGAGAGTGCGCGTCTTCGGCCAGGGAGTCCACGAGGCCGTCGTGCACCTCGAGCTCCTGGAGGTCGGGGACGTACTGCCGCCAAATCGGGTCCCCCGGGGACGTGATGAGCTCGACCATGGCGGGCGAGATGCGGAACTCGAAGTTCTCCGCCGCCTGTCGCAGCCGCTCCAGGTCCGGGAAGTGCTCGGCGCCGAACCGCGCGACGAGCGCCTCGAGGGAGGCGACGCTCCGCTTACGCAGGAGCTCTTGCCAGGACTCCATCGCTCAGGTCCTTGAGGTAGATCACCAGGTCGTCTCCGGGGGCGTAATAACCCGGGAGCCGGGCGGCCGGCGCGTAGCCGCGCCGCTCGTAGAACGCGCGGGTGGGCGCGTATTCGGCGCGGGACGATGTCTCGACGACAATCAGTCGTCCGTTGTCAGTCGGCAGTCGCTCCTCCACGGCCCTCAGGAGCGCGCTCCCCACGCCCTTGCCCTGCCACGCGGGGTCCACGACGATCCAGTAGAGGTCGTAGGTGCCGGTGGTGCCGGGGGTCGGACCCCAGCAGGCGTAGCCGACGAGCTCGTCGCCCGCGTATGCGCCCAGGAAGCGGTAGTCCTCGTCGCCGACGAGGCTGTCGTCGAGCAGCTCCACGGCGATGGCGACCTCGTCGGGCCGGAACAGGCCGGCGGCCGCGGTGAGCCGCTCAAGCCGTGCGCGTTGCGCGTGGCCGACGGGCCGGAGCGAGCAGCTCACGTGCCGCCTTGGCACCCTGCGCCTCGCGGAGCGCGACCTCGGCGATGCGGCGCACCAGCTCGGCGTAATCCCAGCCGGCCACGCGGGCCATGCGCGACAGGCCGGCGTCGTCGTTCAGGTCGGGATTGGGATTGACCTCGAGGATCCACACCCGCCCCTGGTCGTCCAGCCGGAGGTCCACCCGGCCGTACCCCTTGCCCTGCATCACGCGCCACGCCGCCTCGGCGACGCGCCCCAGCTTGTCGGCGAGCTTTTGCGGGATGCTCGCCGGGCAGACCGGGACGCTCCCCAAGTCGTCGGGCGAGCCGGTTTCCCACTTGCCGGCATAGGTCAGGATGGGCCATGCGCCCTCGGGCATGCGACTGAAGTCGATCTCCGCGATGGGGAGCACCCGNNNCTCCCGACGAACCCGACGTTGAACTCGCGCCCCCCGACGTATTCCTGCACGAGCACTTCGTCGAATTGCTCCGTCATCGCGGCCACGCGGGCGCGCAGCGCGCGGCGGTCCGTGACCACCGAGCCGCGGTCGAGCCCCGCGCTCGCGTCTTCCGCCGCGGGTTTGACGATCGCCGGGAGGGGGAAGTCGTCCTCGATCTTCCCCTGCGCGATGGTCCAGCGGGGCACCGGGAGCCCCGCGTGGGCCAGCAGCGCGTTCGCGATCGGCTTGCGGCGGCACGCGGCGATGGTCCAGAGGCTCGCGCCGGTGACGGGAATCCCGGCGAACTCGAGCGTGCCGACGACGTGCTCCTCCCATTCGCCCCGGCCGTGGACGCCTTCGCACAGATTGAACACGACATCGGCCCGTCGGGCGACCGCGAACCACCGCATGTCGTGCCGTACGGCGACCTTGCGAATTTCATGACCCATCGCGCCGAAGATCGTGCCGATCTCGTCCACGGCCTTCATCACGCCGCGGATGTCCTCCGGCGTCCAGTCCTCCGCGCCCGGGTCGTACAGGATGACGACCCTCATGCGGGGATCGGCGCCTGGGCGGGGACGGCATGCCGTGCCCCTACCGCGACGTGGGCACGCGCGTCGGCGAGGAGGTCCCTGCCCGTCTGCCGCCGCCAGGCGATGCGCGCGACTTCCTGGATCAGCTCGTCGTAGCCGAAGCCGGCCGCGCGGGCGGCCTTGGGGAAGCAAGAATTCATGGCCGGATCGGGGATGATGCCCGGCAGCGGGTTCAGCTCCAGGACGTTGGGCACCCCGAACCGGTCCACCCGGATGTCCACGCGGCACCAATCGCGGCAGCCGAGGGCGTGGTAGGCGTCGAGCGCCATGCGCTCGATCTCGCGGTACAGCGATGCGGGCACGCGCGCCGGGCATTGGAAGATCGCGAGCGGCGCCTCGGGGCGGTCCCACACCCATTTCGCCTCGTAGCCGTATACCGGCGGCGCGCCCGGGGGCAGCGCCGAGAAGTCGAGTCCGATCACCGGCAGGCAGGCGGCCTCGGGCCCGTTGCCGAGGATCGCCACGGTGAACTCCGGCCCCGGCAGATAAGTCTCGACGAGCACGGGCTCGGCGTAGCGCTCGAGCAGGAACCGCACGCGCTCGCGGAGCCGCGCGGGCGTCTCGCACAGGTTGTCGGCGAACACGCCCTTGCCGGAGCCCTCGGCGATCGGTTTGACGAACACGGGGAACGGCAGGGCGACCCGCTCCAGGTCTGCGGGCGTCTGGACGGACGCGAACGGCGCGGTGGGCACGCCGCGGAACGCCAGGATTTCCTTGGTGCGGCCCTTGTGGAGCGAGAGCGCGAGGGTGAGGGGGTCGGAGCCGGTGTACGGGACGTTCAAGTATTCGCAGATCGCGGGGACCAGCGCCTCGCGACTCTGGCCGTGCAGGCCCTCGGCCATGTTGAAGACGAGATCGGGACGAGCGAGGGCGAGCTCCTGCGGGAAGAACTGATCGGCTTCGAGCCGGATGACGCTGCCGCAGGGACCGAGGGCCTGCTCCACCGCGGCGATGGTGGATGGGTCGTCCCACTCGGCGAACGCGTCGTTGGTACTCGGCGGCTCGGCGGCGGACGCGGACTCGGGTTTTTCGTTGTACGTGAGACCGATGCGCATGTGGTCTCGGCTGACCTCCCCACAAAAAAGGCCGCTCGCGCGGTCTAGGAAGCGAAACGCGTTGTCGCGTAGAGAATAAGAAAAGCTGAAACGATGCGCAATAGGGAATCAGGAATTTTTTTCCGACGGTCGACGGGTCAGACTTTGTGGTAGGCGACGCGCGCGGCTTCCTGTTTGTCGTCGGCGACGTAGATCTCGAAGTCGG